>JANNIB010000376.1:0-2263 GCA_031404695.1 Acidobacteriota bacterium | reverse complement strand
CGGGGCAGGGCGATTACAACCGCTAGAGTTTCAGCAATGTCTCGCGCAGAACCTTCGATTGCAGCCGGCTGACCGGAAGCTGCTGGCCGTTGATGAGGGTCACTTCGTAGGTGCCGCCCGGCATCGGGCTGACCTTCTGGATGAGATCGAGGGCTGCCAGGCTACCGCGGCCGAGGCGCACGAAGCGCCGCGGGTCGAGCCGGGCCTCGAGCGCGTGCAGGCGATACGAGATGGTGTAGCGCTCCGCGGTCACCGTCGTGATCTGGAGCAGCTCGCCCTCGGCGACGATCGAGGCAATCTGGCGCACCGGCAGAATGAAGACCTCATCGCGCCGGCGCACGGGAATCCGTTCGAGGAAGATGCGGCGCGTCGCCGTCTCGTAGGCGGCGGTGGCCGCCGCCACGCTGCGCGCGCGTTCGGCGGCGGTCGCCTTGACGCGGGCGCGGGCCCGGTCGATCGTGGCCCTGAGCCGCGGCTCCTCGACCGGCTTCAGCAGGTAGTCAACGGCGTTCAGCTCGAACGCCTGTACGGCGAACTCGTCGAAGGCGGTCACGAAGGCGATCGCCGGCATCGCCCCGGCCGACACCATGCGGGCGGCGTCGAGGCCGCCGAGCTCGGGCATCTGCAGATCGAGCAGCGCCAGGTCGGGCCGCAGCTGCTCGATGAGCGCCACCGCCTCCCGGCCGTTCGAGGCTTCCGCCACCAGCTCGACGTCGGGCAGCGTGGCGAGCAGGTTGGCGAGGAACCGGCGAGCGGGCCGTTCGTCGTCGGCGATGAGCACTGTGAGGGCGGCCACGCGGGCTAACCTGCCGCCCGCGTCGCGCGCACGTCGGTGGCGGCGGCGCTCGAGACCCGGGGGATGCGGATTTCGGCGACGGTCACGCCGTCGACCGCGGTGAGTGAGAGCGACGCGGCGTCACCGAAGTGTCCAGCCAGCCGGCGCTCGACGTTGTTCAGGCCGACGCGCGCCGACCGCGACTCCTCGTCGTCCACCAGCGGCGCCCCGGTGTTCTCGACCACGATGCGCAGCACCTGCCGCGGCGCCGCGCCCTCGAGGCGGGCCCGCACCCGCACCTCGCCGCCGCGGATCGAGCGGGCGATGCCGTGCTTGACGGCGTTCTCGACCAGCGGCTGCACGATGAGGCACGGCACCGGCAGCGTGCGGAGCTGCTCGGGCACGTCCAGGTGCACGTGCAGGCGCTCTTCGAAGCGCTCGCGCTCGATGTCCAGGTAGTGTTCCACCAGTTCGAGTTCCCGCCCCAATGTGGTCATCTCGCCGTCCGACTTGAGCACGCTGCGCAGGAGCGAGGTGAGGCGCAGCAGGGTCTTCAGCGCCCGTGGCGGCGCCGACTCGATGAGATAGCCGATGGTGGTCAACGCGTTGAACAGGAAGTGCGGATTGATCTGCGCCCGCAGCGCCCGCAGCTCCGCCTCCGCCGCCAGGCGCTCGATCTCCTCTTCGCGCAGCCGCTGATCGAAGCGCTCCAGGCTGAGGCGCACGGCATCGATCCGCCGCGCCGCCAGCAGCGCCGCCTGATCGAGGAACGCGCGGTCGTCCGAGAGCAGCCGCCGCCCGCCGAGCAGCCCGCCCACGAGAAGCACGTAGCGCGGCGCCTCGGTGGTCGGCACGGGCACCGAGGTCGTCACGAGCGCGCCGGCCACCGGCGGCGTCTCCTCGACCACCCACCACGCACGTTCGGCGTTCATGGCGGTGGCAACCGCGATCGCGGCGCAGTCGAGCGTGCCGTCCACCGTGTCGCAAGCCTGGAGGGCGGCGGCGAGTCCGGTGCGCAGCTCTGCGAAGTCGTGGCGGCCCAGCAGTGCCGCGTCGACGAAGCGGGCAATGCCGCGGCGCAGCGCCGGGTACGCCACGGCAGTGGCGACCCAGCAGGCGATGAGCAGCGCGACCGTCACCGGACCCGCCGGCGCCGCACTCAGCGCGGCATAACACCCGATGGCGATGGCCACCACCGCCAGCAGCGTAAGGGCCCGCTTGAGGAAGAGGTCGGCCAAAGCGAAGCGATACTCCTGATAGAGGATGGCAAACGCCAGCGGCAGCACCGCGTGGTGACCGAGCAGCTCGGCCAGCCAGCCGCCGGCGTTGTCGTGGAAGTGGCCCAGGTGATTGGCCGACACGGCGAACAGCGCGAGCGCCAGGATCCACAGGGCGCGGCGGCCGTTGGTCTGCGACCGCGTCGCGACGCCGAGCGGCACGATAATCACGCCGAAGGCGATCGTCAGCACGCTGAACGCGGCCGCCGAT
>JANNIB010000375.1:0-1551 GCA_031404695.1 Acidobacteriota bacterium | reverse complement strand
CCGGCGCGCCGTTGGCCGGCGACAGGATGTTGTTGCTCGCCATCATCAGCACCGAGGCTTCAATCTGCGCCTCGGGCGACAACGGGATGTGCACCGCCATCTGGTCGCCGTCGAAGTCGGCGTTGAACGCCGTGCAGACCAGCGGGTGGATGCGGATGGCCTTGCCTTCCACCAGCACCGGCTCGAACGCCTGGATCCCCAGGCGGTGCAGCGTCGGCGCGCGGTTCAGGAGCACCGGATGCTCCTTGATCACCTCTTCGAGGATGTCCCACACTTCCGGCTTCTGCTGCTCGACCATCTCCTTGGCCTGCTTGATGGTCGCCACCAGCTGGCGCTCTTCGAGCTTGTTGTAGATGAACGGCTTGAACAGCTCGAGCGCCATCTTCTTGGGCAGCCCGCACTGGTGCAGCTTCAGCTCCGGCCCGACGACGATGACCGACCGGCCCGAGTAGTCCACGCGCTTGCCCAGCAGGTTCTGGCGGAACCGGCCCTGCTTGCCCTTCAGCGTGTCCGACAGCGACTTGAGCGGACGGTTGTTGGCGCCGCGCAGCACGCGGCCGCGGCGGCCGTTGTCAAACAGCGCGTCGACGGCCTCCTGCAGCATCCGCTTCTCGTTGCGGATGATGACGTCGGGCGCCTTCAGCTCGATGAGCTTCTTCAACCGGTTGTTGCGGTTGATGACACGGCGATAGAGGTCGTTCAGATCCGAGGTCGCAAAGCGTCCGCCGTCGAGCGGCACCAGCGGGCGCAACTCGGGCGGAATGACCGGGATCACGTCCAGGATCATCCAGTTGGGCTGGTTGCTCGACTTGCGGAACGAGTCGACGACCTTCAGCCGCTTGGCGTACTTCAGCTTCTTCTGCGCCGAGGTTTCCGCGCGCATCTTCACGCGCAGCTCTTCTGCCAGCCGCTCGATGTGCACGTGCTTGAGCAGTTCCTTGATGGCCTCGGCGCCCATCTGGGCCTTGAACTTGTGGCCGTGATCCTCGCGCGCCTTGCGGTACAGCTCCTCGGTCAGCAGCGAGTTGGGCTTCATCTCGGTGACGCCCGGATCGATGACCACGTAGGCTTCGAAGTACAGGATCCGCTCGAGGTCGCGCAGCGAGATGTCCAGCAGGTGCCCGATGCGGCTGGGCAGACCCTTGAAGAACCAGACATGGCTCACCGGGGTCGCCAGCGCGATGTGGCCCATGCGCTCGCGCCGGACCTTGGCCTGGGTCACCTCGACGCCGCACTTGTCGCAGATCACCCCGCGGTGCTTCATGCGCTTGTACTTGCCGCAGAGGCACTCCCAGTCCGTGATCGGCCCGAAGATCTTCGCGCAGAACAAGCCATCGCGTTCCGGCTTGAACGTCCGGTAGTTGATCGTCTCCGGCTTGGTGACCTCGCCGTGCGACCACGACATGATCTTTTCCGGCGACGCCAGACTGATCCTGATGGCGTCGAAGTCGGTCCGGAGCTGGGTCTTGCTATCGTGCAGACTCGGTCTCATCCCAATCCCCTTCCCTACACCTGTTCCAGTACCGGCTCGGCCGGCGTCTCGGGCTCCAC
>JANNIB010000374.1:0-13408 GCA_031404695.1 Acidobacteriota bacterium | reverse complement strand
CCCCTGCGCCCGTCACGGCCGCGCCACCCATGCCCGTGCCGGCGGTGGCCGCCGCGCCCGCCTACGAGGTGCCTCCACCCGCGCGCTACGACACGCCGCAGATGCCGGCCGCCTGGTCCACCCCGGCGGCGCCGCGCTTCGACTCGCACCCGCACGAGTCATCGCGCTACGGCGCGCCCGATCCTCAGCCCGTGCTGCCAGAACTGGCGTCGGAACTGGCGGCGATCGAACGCGAATCCACGACTCCGGATTCACTGCCGGCGGTGGTGCTCTCGCTCACCCGCGACGGCGCCCGTGGCTCGGGCGGCGGTGCGCGCGGCAGCGTCCGCACCGGCGGCATCGAACGCCTGCTGCGCCTGGCGGCGGCCCGCGGCGCCTCGGCGCTCTACCTGACGACGCAGGCGCGGCCGGCCGTGCGCGTCGATGGCGACATCCGCCTGCTGGACGGCGAAGCGGCGCTCTCGAGCGGCGACGTCGAAGCGGCGGTGCTCGAACTGGCGCCGGAAGGCGCCCGCGACAAGGAAAGCGCGGAGTGGATCCGCGACCTCGCCGACGTCGGCCGTGTGCGCATCACGACCTTCCGCGACTACCGCGGCCCCGGCGCGCTGCTGCGGATGATCCAGGCGCGGGCGACCTCGGCCGAGCAGCTCGGTCTGGTCCGCGAGATCCAGGCGCTGGCCACCGAACCTGAAGGGCTCGTCATCGTCACCGGCCCGCGCGCCAGCGGCAAGTCCACGCTGGTTTCGGCCTTCGTCGACCTCATCAACCGCCAGCGCAACGACTACGTCATCACGCTCGAAGGGCAGATCCGACTGGTGCACGAGAGCCGCGGCTCGCTCATTAGCCAGCGCGAGCTGCGCGGCAGCGCGGCTGAAGTGGTGACGGCGGCGCGCGCGGCGCTGCGCGAGAACCCCGACGTGCTCGTCATCGAGGACCTGCGCTCGCCCGACGTGCTGCAGGTGGCGCTCGATGCGGCCGGCTCGGGTCTGCTGGTCTTCGCATCGGTCACGGCGGCCTCGGCGACCGCGGCGCTCGAACGTCTGGTCGATCTGTGCCCCTCGGACGAGCGGCGCAACGTGCGCGCGGCCCTGGCCGAACACCTGCGCGGCGTCGTCGCCCAGGTGCTGCTGCGCAAGGCCGGCGGCGGCCGCCTCGCCGCCCGCGAGCTGGTGCTGAATACCAACGCCGTGGCGGCGCTCGTCAGCGACGGCCAGATCGCGCAGCTCCCGCGCGCCATCGACAGCGGCCGCAAGCACGGCATGGCGCCGCTCAACGACGCACTGGTGGCCTTCGTGCAGAGCGGCGCGGTGGACGTGCGGGAAGCCTACCGCAAGGCCGACGACAAGGCCGGCCTGCTGGCGCTGCTGCGCCGTGAAGGCATCGACACCTCGTTCGTCGAACGCCTCGCGTAGCCCCGGTTCCCGAGGCCCGGTCCCCGAGCCCCTATCTTTCCAGCCACGGCTTCAGTTCATCGAGCAGCGCCGCGACGACGTCGTCGTCGGTCAGCGTGTCGATCGGCACGCCGTCCTTGAGCGCACGTTCGTTTCGCATGGTGCGGCTGCCGCGGCTGCGCACGGTCGTGAGCGTCGCCCGCGGCGGATCGTACGAGCCGTCGAGCGTCAACTCGATGCCGTCCTCGCGGGTGCGTTCGGGCACCAGCCGCACACCGCCGGAGGGCGTCATCACGTCGAAGAGCAGCCCTTCGCTCTTGAGCACGTTGGCCATCGAGCGGAACACCTGCGCCGCCTTTTCCTCGAGGAAGCGCTCGTAGGCGAGGCCGGCGGCATCGGCGCGGGCGCGCCGGGCGGCGCCGTCCTTTTTCGCGCCCTCGATGGCCTGTTGCACGGTCTTCCTGAGCTGGGCGATATCCATGCCTACAACCTTACCGCGCCGCTCGCGTAGAGCGCGTCGATGGCCGCCGCCTCGTAGCCGAGTTCGCTCAGCACCGCGGCCGTGTGCTGTCCGAGCGTCGGCGGACCCGTGCGCACGCTGCCGGGCGTGGCGGAGAGCTTTACCGGCACCCCGGTGACCTTCACCGAACCGAGCGTGGCGTGCGGCACCGACTGCACCATCTCACGGGCGATTGTCTGCGGATCCTGGAACACTTCCTCGACCGACCGCACCGCGCCGCAGGGCACACCGGCCTCGAGCAGCAGCGCCGCCCATTGTGCCCGCGGCCGGGTCGCGAACACGGCCACCAGGCGCGGCTTGAGCGCCTCGTAGTTGGCCAGGCGCAGCGCGTTGGTCTCGAAGCGCGAGTCGTCGGCCAGATCGTGGAGGCCCGCCGCCCGGCAGAACGCCTGCCAGAGCGCGTCGTTGCCGACGGCCAGCGCCAGATCGCCGTCGGCGGTGGCGAAGGTTTCGTACGGCGCGATGGTGGGGTGCCGATTGCCGAGCCGTCCCGGCGCTTCGCCGGTCGTGAAGTAGTTGCCGGCCTGATAGGTGAGCAGGGCGGCGGTTGAATCGAACATGCCGATGTCCACGACCTGCCCGACGCCGGTCGTCCCGCGGGCGATGAGGGCCGCCAGCACGCCCTGGGACGCGAACATGCCCGAGACGATGTCCACGATGGCGACGCCGAGCCGGTACGGCGGCCCGTCGGCGGCGCCGGTGATGCTCATCAGGCCGCCCTCGGCCTGCATCACCGCGTCGTAGCCGGGCTCTTCACGGCGCGGCCCCGTCTGCCCGTAGCCGGAAATCGAGCAGTAGATGATCTTCGGGAACCTCGCGCGCACCGCCGCCGCATCGAGACCGAGCGCATCGAGCGTGCCGGGGCGGAAGTTCTCGACCACGACATCGGCCTTCGCCAGCAGTCGCTCGACCACCTCGCGGCCGCCGGCGGTCTTGAAGTCGATGGCGACGCTTTCCTTGTTGCGGTTCACGCTCAGGAAGTAGGCGCTCTCATCGCCCAGAAACGGCGGCCCCCATCGCCGGGTGTCGTCGCCGCGGCCGGGATGTTCGAGTTTGATGACGCGCGCGCCCATGTCGCCGAGCACCATCGTGGCGTACGGCCCGGAGAGCACGCGGGTGAAGTCGAGAACGGTGATGCCGTGCAGGGGTCCCATAGCGAGTCGACGTTATGGTATCCGCTCGCGCCGGGGCCGTGGTCTGCTAAGTTGTCGGAATGACCGGAGTGCCCGCTGTCGCGCGTGTCGTCGTGTATACCGGCGATGCCTGACTGGCCTGCGACAAGGTGAAAGCGTGGCTTTCACAGGCGGGCGTCGAGTTCGTCGCCAGGAACGTGATGGCCGACATCGCGGCCTACGACGCGCTCATCGCGCTCGGGTTCCGCACCGTGCCGCTCACCGTGATCGACGGCCACGCCGTGGTCGGCTTCAAGCCCGAGGCGTTGGCTGAGGCGCTCAGGTCGCGGCTTGCGCCACCCGATCCAGATACGCCTTGACGCGATCGAGGCCGGCCAGCACGTAGTCGGCGTGTTCGCCGACGCCGAATCGCAGGTAGCCGTCCATCCCGAACGCGTCGCCCGGCACCACCAGCACGCTTTCTTCCTCGCGCAATCGTTCGGTGAGCGCGGTCGAACCGATCGGCAATCCGTAGCGCGCGTAGATGAAGGCGCCGGCCTCCGGCGAGGTCCATTCGAAGGGATGGCCGCAGCCGCGCAGCCACGCCTCGACGCGCGGCAGGTTCTCGCGCAGGATCGCCCGCGTGCGCTCGAGCAGCCGCGCCCGCATCGGTGGCGCCAGCGCCGCGGTGGCCAGCCGATCGCTCAGCGCGCCGGGCGCGATCGACGTGTAGTCGTGGTACGCCCAGAGCGAGGCGGCGACGCCCGGCGGCCCCACCGCCCAGCCCACGCGCAGGCCTGGCAGGCCGTAGGCTTTCGACAACCCGCTCGTCACGATGACGCGCTCGGCGCGGCCCCACATCGACGCTGCCTCGACGCCGTCGAGCTCGGCGCCGCGGTAGATCTCGTCGCTCACCACCCACGCGCCGACACGGTCGGCGGCCGCTGCCACCGCATCGAGATCGGCGGAGCAGAGCCGGGCGCCGGTCGGATTGTTGGGCGTGCAGATGACGATCGCGCGCGTCTTCGCGGTCACGAGCGAGGGGAGGCGGTCGAGGTCGGCGCGCCAGGCGCCGGCCACCCGCGCCATCGGCCACTGACGTACCACGCCGCCGAAGGCCGGCACCAGGCCGGCCACCTGCATGTAGGCCGGCACGAGCACGACCACCTCGTCACCCGGCTCGACCATCCGCCAGGTCACGACGAAGTTGGCTTCCGACCCACCATTGGTCACCTGCACGTGGTCGGCGGCGGCGCCCGGGTAGAGCGCGGCAATGGCGGCGCGCAGCTCGGGCGTGCCGTTGGTCTGCGTGTAGATGAGGGGCGCGTCGAGCAGCGCCTCGAGCGCGGCGCCGTCGCCGAGCAGGGCCCGCACGCTCAGCGGGCGCACGCCGCTCTCGGAGAGGTTGTAGCGGACGCGGTGCTCCCATTCCGACTGGACGCGCTCCAGCGCGAACGGCGCGACTTGCATGGCCGACGAGTATACTGACGGCGATTCTTGAATGCGCGAAGAACTGTTGCCCCGGTTCGTCGAGATCCCCGCCGGCGAATTCACGATGGGCGCCGCCGACGGCGAGGACGACGAGCGGCCCGCGCGGCCGGTCGCCCTCGATCGCTTCCACATCGCGATGCACCCGGTCACCAACGCGCAGTACGCCGAGTTCGTGCGCAACACCGGTCATCGGGCCCCCGACGTGCGCGACCTGCCGTCGTTCGTGTCGCCGACGGCCGAAGCCGCCTTCCGCGAGCTGGCGTCGCCGTATGTGTGGCGCGGCGGCGATCTGCCGCGCGACCGCGGCCTACATCCGGTCACCCTTGTCACGCATGCCGACGCGGTGGCCTACTGCGTGTGGCTGGGCACGCGCCTGGGCCGCGCCGTGCGGCTGCCGAGCGAAGCGGAATGGGAGCGCGCCGCCCGAGGCGGCGTCGACGGCCGGCGTTATCCGTGGGGCGACGAGATCGACCCCTCGCGTTCGAACTTCCTGCCCGACAGCGCGCTGAAGCGCATGCGCGGCACCCGCCCGGTGGGCACCTTCCCGGCCAACGGCTTCGGCCTGCACGACATGACCGGCAACGTCTGGGAATGGGTGGCCGACTGGTACACGCCGGATGCCTACCGCACGCTCGGCGACGCCAATCCGTCGGGGCCGGTGAGCGGCGCCATGCGCGTGCTGCGTGGCGGGTCGTGGGTCACCCACGACGTGCTGCAACTGCGCTGTTCGTATCGCCACAAGGTGCCGCCCGACACCTACGCCTACAGCGTCGGGTTCCGCGTGGCCTACACCGATGCCCCGGACATCACCGACGACATCGCCGACGGGGAGGCTCTGCAATGACACGTGCCACGCTGCTCTCGTTCGTGGTCGGGATGCTGGCGCCCGGCTTCGCCTCGGCGCAGACGCCGGCCACGCCGGCGGCCCCCACCGTGGTCGTGCGCGGCGATGGGGAAGTGCGGATCGCCCCCGATATGGCCACGATCGGCCTCGGCACCGAACACACCGCGCCGACGCCGAAAGAAGCGCAGGCCGTGGTGGCCAAGGCGATGACGGCCGTGCAGCAACGCCTCATCGGTGCCGGCGTGCCGAAAGACGCCGTGCGTACGACCAGCTACGACGTGCAGGCGCGCATCGACTGGGTCAACGGCAAGCAGGTGCCTCGCGGTTTCATGGCGCGCCATGCCATCGACGTGCGCGTCGACGACCTTTCGCGCGTCGGGGAGCTGCTCGAACTCGCCATCGGCGCCGGCGGCACCTCGGTGCAGGGCGTGCGCTTCGACCTCAAGCAGCGCGACACCCACGAGCGGGAGGCGCTGACGCGCGCGGTGGCCGATGCCCGCGCCCGCGCCGATGCGGTCGCGGCCGGTGCCGGCTCCACCATTGCCGGCATCGTCCGGATCGAAGAGGCCGGCATCGGCGGCGGCGGACCCCAGCCGGTGATGATGAGGATGCAGGAGTCGCTGACGGTTGGCGATGCGGCGCCGCCGGTGGCGCCGGGCGAGACCGTCATTCGCGCCAGCGTCACCCTCACAGCGCGCCTCAAGTAGCGCCGCGCGGCGTCAAGCGCCGGTCAGGGCTCGATGCTGCGCCAGAGATACCAGCTCGCGATCGACCGGTACGGCCGCCAGCGCTCGGCGAACCGACGCCCCTCGGCCGGTGTGGGCCGCGTTCGCCTGCGGTAGAGGCGCTGAATCGCGGTGAGAAGCGCCAGATCGGCGGCGGGGAAGACGTCGAGACGCTGCAGCTGGAAGATCAGGAACACCTCCGCCGTCCAGACGCCGATGCCGTGCACCGCCGTGAGCGCCCGGATCACCTCGCCGTCGTCTTTCGTGACGAGCGCCCCCAGGTCGAGACGGCCGTCGGCCACATGTTGGGCCAGATCGCGGACGTAGCGGGTCTTGGCGGGCCCGAGGCCGGTCGCGCGCAGCACCTCCGGGTCGTGCGCGAGCAGCGCCTCGGCCGCGATCGGGTGGCCGGGGGCGAGCTCGCACAACCGCGCGTAGACCGTGCGCGCCGCCTTGGCCGAGACCTGCTGCGCCACAATCGCGCGCAGCAGCGCCTGGAAAGCATCCGGCGCCACCCGTACATCGAGCCGGCACGGCCCGACACTTTGCACGAGCTGGTGCATCTCAGGATCGATCCCGGCGAAGTGTCGGCGCGCCCGCCGGATGTCGAGGGCCATCCGGGAATTGTGGCACGATGACCGAACGCGTGATGGACACCACTCTGCTTGCAGCGATCGGACGGACGCCGCTCGTGCGTCTTTCCACGCTCGAACGTGACGTGCCCGGCCTGGAGCTGTACGGCAAGCTCGAAGCGAGCAATCCCGGCGGCTCGGTGAAGGACCGGGCTGCGCGCCACATGATTCTCGAGGGCCTGCGCACCGGCGCCCTCGGGCCCGGCAAGCGGCTGCTCGACGCCACCTCCGGCAACACCGGCATCGCCTACGCGATGATCGGCGCCGCGCTCGGCTTTCCCGTCACGCTGTGCCTGCCGTCGAGCGCGAGCCCTGAACGCAAGCGCATCCTGACGGCGTTCGGCGCCGAGCTGGTGTTCACCGATCCGATGGACGGTTCAGACGGCGCCATCGTCGAGGCCCGGCGCCGCTTCGCCGCCACACCCGACGCGTACTTCTACCCGGACCAGTACAACAATCCCTTCAACTGGCGCGCCCACTTCGAGACCACCGGCCCCGAGATCGTGGCCCAGACGGCCGGTCGCGTGACCCACTTCGTGGCCGCCCTCGGCACCAGCGGCACCTTCATGGGCACCGGCCGTTTCCTGCGCGAGCAGGTGCCGGGCGTGGTGCTCATCTCGGTGCAACCCGAGTCGCCCCTGCATGGCCTCGAAGGCCTGAAGCACATGGCCTCGGCGATCGTGCCCGGCATCTACGACGCGACGCTGGCCGACCATGCGGCGGAGGTCGCCACAGAAGATGCGCACGAGATGACACGCCGCCTGGCGCGCGAAGAGGGATTGCTCGTCGGGGTCTCGAGCGGCGCCAACCTCGCGGCGGCCATCGCGCGCGCCGCCGAGGCGCGACGCAGCCGCAACCATGTGGTGATGGTGGTGGTGCTCTGCGATGCCGGCGATCGCTATCTCTCCGAGCACTTCTGGGATGAAGGGAAGGTCCCCGCGGCCGCCGTGGCCGTCCCCGGCGGGCAGGACGCGATGCGATGACGCCGCTGATTCTGGGCCCGGGCGTGCAGGCGGCAATCGAGCAGCACGGCCGCGACACCTATCCCCATGAATGCTGCGGGGCGCTGCTCGGCGACGGCGACCGGGTGATGGCGACCCACGCGCTGCCGAACGTGACCACCGAGGGCCCGCGCCGCCGCTTCCGCATCGACGACAAGGACTACCTGGCCGCGGAACGCCAGGCCAGCGCGGCCGGGCTGGCGCTGCTCGGCTTCTATCACTCGCATCCCGACCACCCGGCCGTGCCGTCGCAGTACGACCTCGACCACGCCTGGCCCACCTTCGTCTATCCCATCGTGTCGGTGATGGGGGGCGAGGCCGTGGCCCTGCGCGCGTGGATGCTCCGCGACGACCGCTCCGCCTTCGACGAACGGCCGGTCGGCGACGCCGCGGCGGCCGTACCCGCGTCATAATTGCGCTTTCCCGAGCGAGGATCCCGTCATGCCCGTGTCCATCCACATCCCCACGCCCCTGCGCCCGTTCACCGAGAAGCTCGACGTCGTGCAGGCGTCGGGCGCGACCGTGGGCGAGGTATTGCAGGACCTGACCACGCGCTACGCGGGGCTCAAGCAGCATCTCTACGCCGCTGACGGCCGGCTGCGCAGCTTCGTCAACATCTACGTGGGCGACGAGGACATCCGCTACCTGCAGAAGGAACAGACGCCGGTCACCGATGGCCAGACGCTCAGCATCATCCCTTCGGTCGCGGGCGGATCGGGCGCGGCGACCGAGACGCTGCCCGCGCTCAGCGCCGACGAGGTCACGCGTTACAGCCGCCACCTCATCCTCTCGGAAGTCGGGATGGAGGGGCAGCGCAGGCTCAAGGCGGCGAAGGTGCTCTGCATCGGCGCCGGCGGCCTCGGCTCACCGGTCGCGATGTATCTGGCCGCAGCCGGCGTCGGCACCATCGGCATCGTGGACTTCGACGTCGTCGACGTGAGCAACCTGCAGCGCCAGATCCTGCACGGCACCTCGGATGTGGGCCGCACCAAGCTGGCGTCAGCGAAAGACACGCTGCACGAGCTGAATCCGCACGTGAACGTCATCACACACGAGGTCGCGCTCAGCTCGGCCAACGCGCTCGATCTGTTCCGCGGCTACGACGTGGTCGTCGACGGCACCGACAACTTCCCGACGCGTTATCTGGTGAACGACGCCTGCGTGCTGCTGGGCATCCCGAACGCCTACGGCAGCATCTTCCGCTTCGAGGGGCAGGCGTCGGTCTTCGGCACCAAAGACGGCCCGTGCTACCGCTGCCTCTATCCGGAGCCGCCGCCGCCCGGCCTGGTGCCGAGCTGCGCCGAAGCGGGCGTGCTGGGCATCCTGCCCGGCCTCATCGGCACCATTCAGGCCACCGAGACGGTCAAGATCATCCTCGGCATGGGCCAGACGCTGGCCGGCCGCTTCCTCATCTACGACGCGATGAAGATGCGCTTCCGCGAGCTGACGCTGCGCAAGGATCCCGACTGCCCGGTGTGCGGCACCCACCCCACGGTCACCGCGCTCATCGACTACGACCAGTTCTGCGGCATCGTCCCGGCGCAGGCCGCCCCGCCCGCGCCCGTGTTGACCGACGCGATGGCCGATGTGAGCGTGCTCGAGTTCAAGGCCATGCAGGACGGCGGCACGGCGCCGCTGCTCATCGACGTCCGCGAGCCGCACGAATACCAGATCTGCAAGATCGAGGGCTCGGTGCTGATCCCGCTCGGCGACCTGCCGGCCCGGGTCGGCGAGCTCGACCCGGCGGTTGAGGTCGTGATGCAGTGCCGCTCGGGCGTCCGCTCGGGCAAGGCGGCGGCCTTCCTGCGCGAGCAAGGCTTCAAGAGCGTCCACAACCTGACCGGCGGCATCCTCGCCTGGATCGACCAGGTGGATCCGAGCCAGCCCAAGTACTAACGAGGGGACTGGCCCCAAGGGCAGTGCCGGGGGCCTGTCCCCAAGTCAGTGGTCACCGGCCTGGGGCGGGTTCGCTCGGGCCGCGCCCGTCGCTCTCCGCAGGCGCCGGGATTGACAATGGATACCGGCGGCATACTATGTAGGTATGCCAGCAACTACCATTAAGCTAGAGGGTGAACTAGTCAGGAAAGTCACTAGCTTGAAGCCCGAAGGCCAGAGCATTTCCGGATATGTCCGCGGTCTCATCGAGCGCGAGCACCGGGCGCGCGAGCTCCGGGCAGCGGCGACGGCGTATCAGCGCTTCCTTGACGAGAACCCCGACCAGCGGGCGGCGATGGAGCTGTGGGAGGCTGCGCCTCTGGTAGACGACGTCGAGTCCGACACGCCATGAAGCGCGGCGCCGTCGTATGGGTGGACTTGAGCGACGCGAGCCCACCAGAAATGGGGAAGGTCCGCCCAGGCATCGTCGTCTCTGGCACGGCCCACAACGACGTGCTCAACACGGTGGTGATCGTGCCGACGTCGAGCGTCGCGCCTGAGATCTGGCCGCTGCGCGTGGCGATCGGCACATTTTCCGGCAAGGAAAGCTACGCAGTGATTCCAGGTATCCGGCAAGTGCGGAAGGGCCGCCTGCGTGGGCTGCTGGGCGAACTATCGCACGAGCAGCTCGCGAGGCTCGACGAGTGCCTGGACGCGTACTTGCGCTGACGGGCCGCCGACGCCTCCGCCACGGGCCTATACTACGGTCGAGCGTCCATCGTGAGCACCCATTCCGCGACCCGAGTGTCGGCGCTGGCGGCCGCCTCCCGCGTCGTTGCACGGTGCGTTGCGCGTCACCCGGACATTCAGGCGGCCTACATCTTCGGTTCCGTGGCGCAGGGCCGCGCTCGGCCCGACAGCGACATCGACGTGGGCGTGCTGCTGGGCCGCCGGCTTCCCGAGGCGCGCGCGCTGCGCTACCGCCTGACGCTGGCCGGTGAGCTTGGTGCCGCGCTTCACCGTAACGACGTGCAGCTGGTGATCCTCAACGACGCCACGCCGCTCCTGGCGCAGCGAGCACTCTCCCGCGGTGTCCTGGTGTTCCAGCGCTCGCGCGCGGCGCGGGTTCGCTTTCACGTGGCAACCGCGCGGCGCTATGAGGACATGGTGCCAACGATGGAGCGCTACGTCGGCCGCTTCACGCAACACGTCAGAACCGGACGCGTCAGTGGTTGATCGCTTCGTGGTTGCGGCACGACTCGCCAAAATCCGCGAATACGTGGCCTTGCTCCGCAAGATCCGCGGGCTCGCCGACGAGCGCCACTTCGTGAGCGACCCCCTGATCTACGGGAACGCCGAACGGTACCTGCAGCTGGCAATTCAGGCCGTGCTCGACATCAGCCATCACATCGTGGCCGACCGCGACCTGCCGCTGCCCGCCGACAGCCGGTCGCTGTTCGAACTACTGGCGCGCCAGAAGGTGATCTCGAAGACGCTGTCGGTGAAACTCGCGGCCATGGCCGGATTCCGCAACATCCTGGTGCACGAGTACCTTGAGATCGATCGGCGCCGCGTGTACCAGGCGCTGACCAGGGACCTTCGAGACTTCGAGACGTTCATCCGGGCGGTCTCGCGGCTGCTGTAAACTCCGGCCAATGGCGCGCCGCTGACCCTACTTCTTCGCCTCAGGATTCCAGTTGGTGATCACCGTGATCGGCGCGGCGGTGGCCTCGTCAACGCTGACGTTGATCAAGAAGCGGCCGTCCGGCGCCACGTCGTATTGCTGCCGGGTCCCAACTACCACCGTGCCGCCAAACGCGATCCGCGGTTGGAAGAGGGCCGTGGGCAGGCCCGGCTGGAGCGCCGTCCCCGAGGAGGCGATGGGCGCGGCCATCAGGTGGCCGTCGGGAGCGATGTAGTGCAGCGCCTTGCCGTCGGGTCGCCACCGCGGGTCTTTCCCGCCCGCCGTCGAGACCTGCCACTGCCCGCCGGGGCCCGGAAACGGCCGCACGTAGATCTCGACGCGCCCCGATTCGTCGGACTGGTACGCGACCCAGTGCCCGTCGGGCGAGAACGCGCCCCTGCTTTCAGTGAAGGTGGCATTCAGAAAGGGCCACGGCTTCGGATCGCCGGCCATCGGCAGCACCCACACGTCGAGCGACGTCTTGGGAGAGATGGCGCCATACAGCATCGACCGGCCGTCCGGCGACCAGCTCGTCGCATTTTTCGGCTCCGGCGATGCCAGCAGGAGCGCCTCGGTGCCGGCCCCGTTCGAGGGCTTCTGGTAGAGATCTTGGATGCCCGCACGGAGCCGGCTGAACACGAGCCGACCGCCGTCGGGCGACCACACCGGCCACTTGTCGGTGGCCGGATCGAAGGTGAAGCGCGTGGTCCGCGCCGCATCGATCAACCAGAGGTCGGTGTTGCCCTGCGCCACTCGCGATACCGCGACCTGGCGGCCATCGGGCGACAGGGCGGGATCGACCTGCGTGGCGTCGGGGGCCCCCAGCGTGCCGAGCGCCTGGCCCGCCCGATCGAACCACGTCAATTGCGTCCCAACGGCTCCACCTGCCCGGTAGGTGACCAGGCCCGTCGCCGAGACCGAAAACGCACCTAGGTTCAATCCGGCGTTGATGGCGAGCGCGTCGGCCACGGTCACGGGATCGCCGCTCAGGGCGCCGCGCGCGGCATCGAAGCGCCGGGCCACCAGCGTCCCCTGGCGCCCAAACAGCAGCCATCCACCTTCGCGAGACGCTTCGGCGGACCCAGGCCCTGTTGGCAGATACGCCCCAGCGGTGTCGGCCGCGGTCACGCGCGTGACGGCGGTGACGTCGAGCGCGCCGAGATAGATGCCGGCGGTTTCTGGCGGCCCTTGGACGTAGTACAGGAACTGTCGGCCGCCCGGCACGAACTGCGGAAACCGGTGGCCGCTCTGACCGGCGCCGAGCGTCGTCACGGGGACGACGTCGCCGCCCCCGGCGGGCACACGAGACAGGGGCCGAAGTCCGTTGGGTGCGAAGAGGATGACGCCGTCCGCACTCCACGTCCCGCCGCGAGCCTCGAGAGCCGGTGCCAGCGTCTGCGGGGCGCCGCCCGACAGATCGAGCCGCTTCAACTTGCTGTCGGCAAAGAAGCCAATCGACCGGCTGTCGGGCGACCAGAACGGAGAACGCGCGCCGTCGGTGCCGGCCAGCGGCTGCGCGGCGGTGGTGTCCAGCGGCCGCACCCACAGGCGCGATGCGCCGTCGCCCGACGCGACGAACACGACCTGCCGCCCGTCGGGGGACGCGGCGAACGACACCACATCCGACGTGGCCGGCGTCGCAATCTCGAGCCGCGTTTCGGGTGGCGCAGGCGTCGGCGTTTGGCGCAGATACCGCACGGCGGGCAACGTCATCGCCGCCGCCCCGATCAGCGCCGCCGCTGCGAGCCCGGTCATCCAGGCCAGCCGGCCGCCTGATGCTGATGCCGGAGCCGTCGCCACCGTCTGCGGCGCGGCCGTCTCGAACGCGCCCTCCAGCGCCAGGCGCACGCCCTGGGCGCTGTCCATGCGCTGCTTGGGGTTCTTCTGTAAGCAGGCCCGAACGACCTGCGCCACGCGAGGAGGGATCGACGCAGGCAGTCGCTGCCAATTCGGCTCGACCTTCATCACGTTGCCGAGCGTGTCGGCGATGTCCTCACCCTCGAACGCTCGGGCACCCGTCAGCATCTCGAACAGCACCGCGCCAAACGCCCAGATGTCCGCTCGCTTATCCACGGTCTTGCCACGCGCCTGCTCCGGCGCCATGTACGCCGCGGTGCCGAGAATCATCCCGGC
>JANNIB010000373.1:0-16515 GCA_031404695.1 Acidobacteriota bacterium | reverse complement strand
CCCTACCTCCAGGGCGATCAGTAGGACGAAGTACGCGACGAGCGCACGCAGGGGCGCCAGCCCCCCCCGGTAGGAGAACACGAGCAGCCCCGCGACCGCCGTCGCCAGGCCGAAGGTTACGACTTGGTAGAGCCAAGGGCTCGGCAGGGGCGGAAAGTAGAAGAACAGCACCCTGCCGACGACCGGGTCTATGAGCGGTATGGCCGTGCAGAGCATCAGCCGGCCGTGCGCCTTTGGCACGTGCCGGTAGCGCAGGCCGAGGGCGTAGGCCACGGCGAAGACCACCGAGCCGTAGAACGGCAGGTAATGCGAATGGCCCTCCTGCGCGAATGTCGCTCCACTCATCGACGCGAGGCGGTGGTGCGAGAGTAGAACCCCCGCCAGCACCAACAGCGGGGCAAGGACGTACGAGCAGCGCCCGAGGGCTCGGTGCAAGGTATAACGGCGCGCCCGGATGGAGAGAGGCTGTGCGATGAGGAGCACGAACCACAGGGAGCCGGTGAGCGCGTGGAGATGTGTGTACGGGTCGATCGCGGGAAGAGGTCGCGAAAAGTACAACGGCCAAAAGGCCAGGACGACCAAGGGGGCCGAGGCAGCCAGGATGATGCTAGAGGCCTTTGTCATCGGTAGTTAGATTCGCCGCCGAACGTTGCCGCTGAGCCGTGAGCCCGCGCACGAATCGCGCGCGGGCCGAGTCGGCTCGAGCGGGATGTTAGCGGAAGTCGTTTGTTGGTGTTCGGGTTTTTCCGCTCTTGGGACCGCCAGCCCCAGGCCGCCACCGGCACGACCTGACCCCACCGCCGCTGGATCCGCCCACCGAACAACGCGCGCCGAGGCGTGGCGAGCGCCACGGTCCCCAGGCTGAGGCCTCGCGCCCGCGCCGCCGTGGGTGCCGCTCGCGGCCACACCGACGCCTCCCAGATCGACAATGCTGCGAACCACCACCAGCCGTTCGCTCGCGCGCCCGCGTGTCGAATCGCCCGAGCCCATGGCCTTCAAGCCCTTTGGGTTCGTTCGCTAACTTTATATGGGTGGAGCGCGCCAAATGCCTGTGCGGCCGGCACAAACCCAGGACTGGCGAGCCCCAAGGCGACGGCGGCGACGGCCATTCTCACAGCTCGATATGAGCCGGTCAAGTGGTTGAACCGCCGCCGATTGCCGGGATGAGCCGCGCGTCAACCGGTCGATTGGCGCGGGCGGTCTAAACCACGAGTCACCGGCCATATGCGGTTGGCGCCATTCTCTCGGCGGCGGGACGCGAGTTCGGCATCACTCCCGGTACGTCGTTGTGAGAGGAGCCGCGGGCGCGCCAGCAACGGGCCGGCAGCGCCGGTTCTCACACGGTCGCTGCGCGCATCTGGCCGGGCCGGAGCGACGGATTGTTCCTGTAGACCGGATGGAGCAAGGTCACGCGCAGTGTCGCCATCACGGAGCCGACGTCGGAGCCACGCCTGTGCCTCGCGGCGCGGCCGGGTGTGCGGCGTGGCGTCTTCTGACGGCGACCTCTGAGCACCGGCAGCTTGCCAATCCTCCATGCGGACCGGTGCCTTGTGTGGTGCGAAGGGGAGCCGGAGGAAGAGGCCGCGTCCACCTAGGCGCGGCTCAGCGACAGCAGGCGCGCGCTCCACACCAGGTCGAGGCGGACGAATCAGCGCTGGCGGACGGCGCCGATGAGCTTGTCGTACTTCGCCAGGATGGCCTCCCAGCGGTACTCGCGCTTCACGTATTCCTTGCCGTTGCGTCCCATCGAGCGGCGCAGACGGTCGTCGGCCAGCAGCAGCTTGGCGGCTTCCACGAACTCGTCGCGGTTGTTGTACCAGAGCCCGGCGTGGCTCTTGCGGCAGTGCTCGACCAGCACGTCGCTGTGGCCGTTGACGAGCACCGGCGTGCCAACTGCCATCGCTTCGAGCGCGAGCAGCGACAGGCTTTCGAGCGGTGATGGCACAACCACGATGGTGGCCGCTTCGAGGGCCTCGAGCCGTTCGCGTTCCGACAGCAGGCCCGCAAATTTCACCCACGGCACTTCGGGCAGCTGCATCAGCTTGACGCCCATCAGCACCAGATCGGCGTCGCCCGACTGTTCCTTGTAGCTCGTAAAATATTCGAGCAGCTCTTCGCAGCCTTTGCCCGGATCGATGCGGCCGCCGTAGAGCAGGAACTGGCCATGCAGCCGGTGCCGCCGCTGGAAGCGGGCGCCGCGATGCAGCAGGTGGTCCGCCAGTGGCTCGTCGTCGCTGGTCGGCGCCGCCGCCGGTTCGTCGATGCCCATCGCGGCCGCAATCGGGGCCGCGCGCCGGCGATCGCCACGATCGTCGGTGGTGGCCGGGGCGCTGCCGCCTTCGACCCCGGGCAGCAGGTCTACGCCGCAGCCCACGACCTCTTCGGCCACGGCGTTTATCTCGAAGCGCGTCTTCAGGAACTGCCGCTCGACCTCGGTGTTGTAGGCCACCCCCGCCGGCAGGCGGAACATCTCCTTGTAGATGCCGAGGTGAATCGCCGGTTCGTCGTGCGCGGTCGGCACCAGAATGCTGCGCGCCGGATCGATCTTGAGCCCCAGCACCGTCGGCGCATAGAGATACGTGAAGAAGATCAGCGCGTCGTATGACTTGTGGTGCTTCGCCAGGTAGTCGCGCAGCGCCGGCGACCACGGGCCCTGCATCTCGAGCCACTTCAGCTCGTCTTCACGTGAGTGCGGATGGTGCAAGATCCAGTCGGAATACTGGTTGAAGGCGGCGATGTCGCGCTGGGCCGCCACCGGGAAGCGGCGCACCGTCACGCCCTTGATGCGGTCGTTGCCTTCCGGGTACTCGTTCTTCCAGGTGACGTAGTCGCGGGCGCAGGTCGTCAGCACCTCCACGTCGTGCTTGCCGGCGAGGCGCTCGGCGATCAGCCGGCAGTGGTACTCGGAACCGCCGAGGATCTCGGCGCCGTAGCGTTGAACGACGAACGCAATCCTCACGATGTCACTCCATCTCGATGGGAGGCCGGCGCCGAGAGCCCGGCGAGTTGTCCGTGCAGCAGCCCGGTCAGGGCCTCGCGGATGCGGTCGTCGCCGAAATCGGCGAGTCGCCGCCGCTGGCCCGCGATGACTTCCGCGCGCAACGTGTCGTTGTAGGCGAGCTCGCCGAGCAGCTCGGCCGCCAGCTCCAGGTCTTTGGGGTGGAAACACATGCCGGCGCCGCCGAGCGTGTCGGGCACGGCCGTCGAGCCGTAAGCCAGCACCGGCACGTCAGCGGCCATCGCCTCGAGCAGCGGCACGCAGAAGCCTTCGTGCTCCGAGAGCGAGATGTAGACGCTGGCGGTGCGGTAGTAGGCCGCCAGATCTTCGTCCGGCACCGGGCCGGTGAACCAGAACCGATCGGCCGGCATCTGGAACTCGGCCACCAGCGCCCGGATCATGTTGTAGTAGCGCGGCACGCCGTCGGTCTTGCCGACGAAGATGAAGCGGTAGTTCACGTCCACGTACCGCTTGTACACCTCCGCCAGACGGATGTGGTCCTCGATCTTCTTGTTCGGCACGATGCGGCCGACGAAGAGGAAGTTCAACGGGCCGTCGGTCAGCACCTTCTCGAGCGCGGGCCGGCGTGGCGCCTGCGTGATGCGCTCGACGTCGATGGCGATGGGGAAGACCCCGGTGCGATCGAAGCCCAGTGACTCGAGCTCGGCGCGGTTGTACTCCGAGTCGCCGAGGGCCGCATCGGTGCGTCCGGCAAGGGTTGTGAGTTCCTGGCGGCCCAGCTGCGCCAGCCGGAAGATGCCGGCGTGGTAGGGCGCAAAGAAATGGGCCGGGGTGACGTTGTGGTATTGCAATACCCGGCCGTGCGGCAGCGTCGCAAAGGCTTCGGTCATCGGCGACGGCAGCGCGTAGTGGAAGATCGTGAGGTCGCCGCGGCGGGCCTCGGGGTCGGCGAAGGGCCGGACGTCGTCCACCAGGTCGTCGTCGATAGTGAGCGCGAACAGGTCGGACTGGTGGCCCATGGCGCGCAGCAGCCCGCGGACACGGCGGGCCGAATCGCCGATGGCGTCGCCCTTGTGGGCCGCCGGCACCCACTGGTTGACGATCATCGCTCCGCGCCCCCGGGCCGCGCGTCTCCCGTGGACGGTTCCACGAGCCCCGGGCCCCGAGCCCCGAGCGCCGGCTCTTCAGGCAGCGCCTGGAACGCCGCTGGCCGCACGGTGCGGATCTCTTCCATCCACTCCGCCTTCTGCACTTGATCCCAGAAGTCGAAGGCCACCGGCGGCGTCGCCCGCCGCGGCCGCGCCAGCGCGTCTTCGACGAAGCCGAGCAGCATGCCGCCGAAGTCTTTCGCGAGCAGGCGGTCGAGGGCGGCGTCCTGCCGGTCGAGCACCGACGCGCGCAGCGCGGCGTTCGACACCAGCGCATCGAGGATGCCGGCAATCTCGATCGGATCCTTGCGGCCGTACAACACGCCGCCGCCGTCCATCGTCGCCGGCACCGCCGTGGCCGCGTGGGCGACCACCGGAACGCCCATGTGGAACGCTTCCATCAGCGGCACGCAGAAGCCCTCGTGCTCACTGGCGCACAGGAACACGTCCGCGATCTCGTAATAGGCGGCCAGTTCCTCGTTGCTCACGTGCCCGAGCATGTGCACGTCGGCGGCGCCGATGGCGGCCGTGAAGTGATGCACCATCGCGAGGTAGCGCTCGAACCCGCCGTGCGAGCCCACCAGCAGCAGGCGCGATCGCGGGTTGAACCAGCGCTTGTAGGCGTGGAACGCGCGGATCACGTCCTCAATCCGCTTGTTGGGAATCATCCGGCCGACAAAGAGGATGTTTACCCAGTCGTCGTCGAAGGCGCCGGCCTGCATGAAATTCGGCGGCCCGTTCAGATGGCTGAAATCCGGCACCACCGGCAGCACCGCTGTGTGTTCGAAGCCCAGGGCTTCGAGTTCCGCGCGGTTGTATTCGGAATCGCCGAGGCCGAGTTCAACCCGCCGGGCGTAGGCGCCGAGCTCGCGACGTCCGAGATAACAGAGCTGCACCAGCAGCGGATGCACGTCGATGAAGAACTCGGGCGGCGTGATGTTGTGGTAGACGAGCGCCATGCGGTCGGGCAGGGCGTAGGCCACTCGCGAGGCCCGCGAACCGATCGAGAAGTGGTGGATCAGCAGGTTGTCTGGATGGCTCGCTTCGGGCAGATCGCGATAGTCGACCGTGAGGTCTTCGAGCCGTCGATCGGCGGTCTCGACGAAGATGTCCGACTCATAGCCGGCCGCTCGCAGCACCCGCTGTATGCCGAGCACTTCGTGTCCGATGGCGTCGCCGTAGCCGAGCGTCGCCAGCACCTGATGAACGGCGGGAAGCACTACGCCTCGCCCTTCCTCGCCGGACGGCCGCCGGGACGACGGCCGCGCCGCTGACGTTCGCGCTGCCCGCGCGGCGCCTGGGGCTCGCCGGACGGGGGGGCGGCGCCTCCGGATGGCCGCGGAGTGCCCGACGTCCTGGCGCCGGTCTGGGCGGGCCGCTGCGTCCGGTTATCTCGGCCATCGCGGCCGCCATCGCGGCTGCGCTGGCGGCCGTCGTCGCGGCGCTGCGGCCGCCCCTGGACGGGTGGTGCTCCCGCGGACGGCGACGGCGGAACCGCGGCGGCCGGGCGTGGCGGCCGGGCGTCTCTAGTGTCTCTGCTGTCTCTGGAGTCACGCGACTGGCGCACATCACGACTCTCGTTCGCATCGCGCGGGTCGCGCGGTCGGGGGTCGCGCGGTTCGCGTCCCAGCGCCGGCCCCGAGGGCAGGCCCCGGAGCACCTCACGCGCCGGCGGCAGCGTCTTCTGGCGGCGGCCCCACCACCCGGGCAGCTCCGGAGCCGGACGGCGGGCCATCTCGCCGGCGTCCTGCTTCGAGAGCCGCTCGAACATGTCGAGGTACTTCCGCTCGATGACTGGCCACGCGTAGTGGCTGCGGAAATAACGGCTGCCGTTCTGTCCGAGCGTGGAGGCGAGGTGCGGCGTGCCGTCCAGGACACGCACCGCCTCGGCGAACTCCCCGTAGTTCTCGTAGTAGAGGCCCCCGTTGCTGCGCACGGCCTGTCCGCGCAGCACGTCGCATTTCCCGTTGGCGAGCACCGGCTTGCCGAGCGCCCATGCCTCCAGTGCCACCATCGAGAGGCTCTCGAAGTACGATGGCATGATCAGGAACTCGGCGGCGGCCAGGGCGTCGTACTTCTCTTCGTCGCTGACGAAGCCGAGGTGCTTGATCCGCGGGTGCTGGGGAATCGGCAGCACCGGGGTGCCGATGAGCACGAGCGTCAGGCCGCCGGGCGTGATCTCGGCATAGCGTTTCCAGAAATCGAAGAGTTCGACGCAGCCCTTGTTCTCGTCGATGCGGCCGATGTAGATGGCGGTGCGTTCCTGGATGTCCGTGCGGTGGCGGAAGCGGGCAGCGCTGACGGCGGCCGGCACTTCGGAGCCCACGCCGACCACCACGCCGGGCACCGCGTCGGTGCCGGCGACCGCCTGCAGCAGCGTGCGCTCCTCGGGTGAGTTGTACATGAACCCGCGCACGGCCCGCAGCAGCGGCGGGAAGATGCCGAGGCCGAGCGCTTCGTCGCGCTCCGCCGTCGGCACGAGAATCGCCTTGCCCGGCACGGCGCGCGCGCCGTGATACGCGTGGTAGTAGCGAAAGCTGAAGAACAGGACGAAGTCGAACTCGGCCTGGTGGTCGGCGACGTAGCGCACCAGCGCCGGACTGGTCGGACCTTCGGCGTCGAGCCACGCCAGTTCGTCGTTCACCGAGTGTCTCGTGCCGAACACCCGCGCCGACCAGCTGCCGAACGTGTGCGGATCGCGCGGCTGCGACACCGGGAAGCGCCGCACCTTGATCGGGCCCGCCATCGCCTCTCCCGGCGGGAAGTCGTTGGCCCAGGTGATGTAGTCGCGCGCGCACGTCGTGAGCACCTCGACACTGACGTGCCGGGCGAGATGCTCCGCGATGTAACGCGCATGGAGCTCGGCGCCGCCGTTGATCTCGACGCCGTAGCGCTGGACGACGATCGCGATCTTCACGACGCCTGAGGTTCTGGGTCGGGCGCGTCGGTGGCGGCGGCCGCGCCGTTCGAGGTCTCTGGTGCGTCGTCGCCGCCCTCGTCACCGCCATCGATGCCATCGGCGCCGTCGGCGCCATCCGCGTCGCCGCCACTCTCGCCACCCTCGCCACCCGGTCCGCCCGGGCCGAGACCCATGCCGGGACCGCGACGTCCGCGCCGGCGTCGCCGGCGTCGCCGGCCTTCGCTCCCTGGTCCGCCGCTGTCAACAGCACCGGATCCGGCGCCTGCTCCGGGCACCCCGGCGGGCTCGACGCTGCCGGCCACCTGCGCCGGCGGGTCGGGCCGGCGCTCACGCGGAGCCACCGCCTCGGGCCGGTACTGCACGACGCCCTCGAGGGCGCGCACGCGGCGTTCCGAGAAGTCGAGGCGGCTCGCCAGCGCTTCGACCCGCATCTTGAGATTCTGGATCTCGACGGCCGCCCGCGTGGTCTCGAGCACGAGGTTGTGCAGCACCTCGTAGTAGAGCGAGTTCCACGCCGCCCGGTCGATGCGCGCCTGCGCCATCGTGCGGGCGAAGTGCTTGTTGAGGTCGGCCTGCTGGTGCAGCGCGTGAACGATCGTGTTGGGGTTGAAGAACAGCTTCAGCAGCGGGTTCAGCAGCCGGCGCATCGTGCGCAGCAGGCCCCGGTGCGTGTCATACAGGGTGTTGTCTTCGAACTCGTAGGGCGAGTCGATCGGCGGCAGCGTCGAATCTTCGGCCGGCCGGCTCTTGCGGAACTGCTCGAGCAGGTCCGAGCGCAGGTTCTTCGGATCGAGGAACTTCTCGAGGCGGACCGCCGCCAGTTCCCGGATCTGCTCTTCGGTGTAGTCGACACCGCGCTTGTCGCGGACCCGCCGGCGGATCTGCTCCATGATCTGCTCGACGTCGACCGAATCGGAACGGACGTGGAAATCGGACATGTGAAAAATCCTCAGGCCCTGGGTGCCGGCGTCGAGTGGCGCCGGCGGCTCGCGAACTCCGGCGCTTCCTTGATGCAGGTGCCCAGAATGCCCATTGACTGGCCCAGCGCGCGCCTGCCGAGGCGCGGCGCGACGGCGGGCGACACGCCCACCGAGGGGAAGCCATTGGCGTCGGGGGTGAGCGTCTCCCAGTTCTGGAAGAGTCGTCCCCAGGGCGAATTCAACGCCTCGCGCATGTTGCGGTCGGCGTTGAGCGGATACCAGAAGCTGTCGTGGTAGAGCACGCTGGCGATATAGGCCCACGGCGCCAGCACGGTCTTGAGCGACCATTCGATCGGCTTGCGCAGCGGCCCCCAGTAGATATGGTGCTGCATCCGCGAGGCGAACGTCATCTCGCGGAACGGCCCGTCGAAGCGCCAGTTCTCTCGGGCGGCCTCGACGTCGCCGACAATTTCGATGTCGCGCGGGTCGCCGCAGCCGAGCCCGAGGTCGTGCGCCAGACGGATGAACTTGATGGACAGCGGGTCCATGCCCATCAGCTTGGCGGCGACCGCGTCGATTGCCACCTGGTCGGCGCTGGCCAGGATGACGTTCTTCACGTGCGGCACCATGCAGCGCGGCCCGGGGCCGTCGCCCGCGAAGGTGCCGTCCATCACGGCGAAGACGCCGCGGTGGATCTTCTTCTGGATCATCAGCAGGTCGACGAGCGTCTCGTGGATGACCGGATGGGTCCAGTGCCGCTTCTCGTTGAGCAGCCCGCCGAACGCGTTTTTCATCGCGCCGGTCGTGGTGGTGAAGACGTGGGTCTTCACCGTCGGCAGATGGATGATGTTCTCGCCGATGAAGCGGCGGGGAATCATGAAGCCATCGGGATAGACCTCGTTGAGGCAGAGGAACTGCTTCGTGAGGTCGCCGACCGCCTCCCTGATGTTGATCCAGTCTTCGTCGCCTTCGTAGAGGTGGACGTTCTTCAGCCCGTGCGCCTCGACGACGTTGACCTGCTTGTTCTCGCGCTCGCCGAGGTGGGCGTCGATGACCACCGTGCGGTTGTGGCAGGCGTGCATCAGGTCGGGGCTGTAGCCGTCGGCCTGCATCGCCCGGATCACGCCGTCGAGCTGCCACGGCGTGGTCGAGCAGGCGGGGAAGAAGAAGTGCCAGGAGATGTTGATCTTGAGCCCGGTTTCGACCTCTTTGGGCAGCACCTGCTGATAGCCGGCCAGGTTCATCAGCCGGTGGTAGTCGCTGATGACGGTGGCGGGCGAGGTGCGGAGGATGGCGACTGTGCTTTTGCTCATAGTCTGCGATCAGAGTCCCAAAGGCCGGTAGATGACCGCCGTGGTCACGAGGCCCCAGAGTCCGACGCAGATGAGCAGCGGTCGATCCGTGATCAGCAGCTCCGACGGGTTGCCCCCGCCGTCCCGGCGGTGCACCAGATACAGGTACCGCAGGATGCCGTAGATCGGGAAAGGTATGGTCAGCACCAGGTCGTGGGTGCCGAATCGCTCAATCGTGTCGGGACTGGTGCAATAGATGATGTACGCCATCAGCGTGGACGCTGTGACGACGCTGATCATCTGGTCGAGAAGGTACGGATTGTATTCGTCGAGGATGCGCCGATGGCCGGCCGCGCCATCGGCCAGCAGGGTGATTTCGTGGCGCCGCTTGCTGAGCCCGAGGAAGAGGGCGAGCAGCACCGTGCAGACGAGCAGCCAGTCGCTGACGGGGACGGCGATGGCGGCGGCGCCGGCGTAGGTGCGCAGCACGAAGCCGATCGCAATCGACATCACGTCGATGATGACCAGGTGCTTCAGCCAGCGGGAATAGAGGGCGAAGAGGCCGAGATACGCGGCGGACGCGGCGGCGAAATTCGGGCCGATCCAGACCGCTGCGCCGAGCGCGCCGGCGGTCAGGAGGCCTGCCCACAGGGCGGCGGTCCGGGGCGCCAGATCGCCGGCGGCGATCGGGCGCTGCCGTTTGATTGGATGCAGCCGATCCTGCTCGCGGTCGTACAGATCGTTGACGATGTAGACGACGCCCGACAAGGCGCAGAACACGACGAAACCCGCCAACGCCATCGAGACGGCAGCGGGATCGAACAGTTTCAGACCGAACGGCAGGGCCGCGAGGACGAAGAGATTCTTGGTCCACTGCTGCGGCCTGAGTGACGAAATCAGGCTGCGCAGCGTGGATCGATCTTTCGCTCGCGTTGCACCGGCCTCTCGCATCTGGAGATCCGGATAGGTTGGACGCGCCATGGAGCGCGACAGCGGCGGCGTTACGCCGCGAAGCTCTTGATGGCGTCGGCTTCCGACTCGTAGGTGTCGAACACCGTCAGCAGATTCGTGATCTCCAGCAGATCCTCGATCCGCTTCGTCAGATTCAGCAGCTTCAGACTGCCGCCCTGCTTGCTGACCGTGGTGTGCGTCCGCACGACCTCGCCGAGCCCGGCGGAATCGATGTAGGGCACCCCTTCGAGGTTGAGCACGATCTTCTTGCTGCCCGAGGCCAGCAGGTTGCTGATGGCCTGCCTCAGAAACTCGTCACCCTCTCCAAGCGTCAACTTGCCCGTGAGATCCAGAATCGTGACGTCGCTGACCTTGCGTTCGGCGATTTCCATGCCGGTGATCCTCTCTGCCAACGTGAACCCGCGACCCGGGAGGGCGGCAGGGCAGTCCAAAAATGGTGAAGCCCCTGAACACAAAGCGTTTAGCTGTGTTCAAGGGCCCGAATGTTACCCACGAACCGTTGAGTGCGTCAACGAAAGAACTGTGCAAACAACGGCTCGGGACTCGAAACTACTCCGCCTCGCGACGCTGCTTCTTCCGGTTGCGCTTACGCGCCAGCGCCTGCTTGGCCCGGCGCTTGTCACCGGGCTTGAGGTAGAAGGAGTGCTTCTTGATGTCCTTGATGATGTCCTCTTGCTGGACCTTGCGCTTGAAACGGCGCAGAGCCGACTCGATGGACTCGCCTTCCTGGATCTTCACCTCGGCCATCTCGAATTCACCTCCTCCCTCTATGGCGTTCCCGGCAGCTGGTCAAGGCTGACCGGGTGAATATGCTAGGCTATCACACGAATTTGCCAATAGATCCGGGCAAAACGGCCGCCTGCGCAGGATTGCGCACTTCTCTCGCAACCCACTGAAAACAGACCGGATGCAGGCATGAAGCTGCTCGTCGTCGGTGCCGGCGCCCGCGAACACGCCCTGGCGGCCACTCTCGAACGAGGAGGCGCGTCGGTCGTCTGCGCGCCAGGCAACCCCGGGATTGCCCGCGAAGTCCGCATCCAGCCGCTCGAGGCCACCGACCCGGCCGCCGTGCTCGCGCTGGCAGACGCCGAAGGCGTGGACCTCACCGTGATCGGACCCGAAGCACCGCTGGCCGCCGGCGTGGCCGACCATTTCCTGGCGGCGGGTCGCCCGATCTTCGGACCCACACGCGCGGCAGCGCAGGTCGAGACGAGCAAGGCGTTCGCCAAGGCACTGATGGCGCGGCACGGCGTGCCCACCGCACAGGCGGTGGTGTGCGACTCGGCGGCCGAGGCGCTGGCGGCGCTGCGCCAGGGGACTCTGGGCTGGCCGGTGGTCGTGAAGGCCGACGGGCTCGCCGCGGGCAAGGGCGTCATCATCGCGGCCGATCTCGCCGAGGCCGAGGCGGCGGTGCAACTGGCCATGGTCGACCACGCCTTTGGCGACGCCGGCACCCGGGTGGTGCTCGAAGAGTGCCTGGTGGGACCGGAACTGTCGTACTTCGTCATCGCGGCCGGCGACGACTACGTGGCCTTCGGCACGGCGCAGGACCACAAGCGCCTGCATGACGGCGACGAGGGACCGAACACCGGAGGGATGGGCGCGTTCTCTCCGAGTGTGCTCGTGGATGAGGCGCTGCGCGCGCGAATCGAGCGCGAGATCGTGCGGCCGGTGCTTGCCGGCATGGCGGCCGAAGGCACGCCGTTCACGGGCTTCCTCTACTGCGGCCTGATGCTCACCGCGGCCGGCCCCAAGGTGATCGAGTTCAACTGCCGCTTCGGCGATCCCGAAGCGCAGGTCGTGCTGCCGCTGCTCGACGAGCCGCTTGGGCCGTTGCTGGCGCGTGCCGCGGCCGGCGCGCCGCTGCCGGCCGCGCTGCGCTTCAGCGGGGACGCGGCTGTCGGCGTCGTGCTCGCGTCGGGCGGCTATCCCGGTCCGCTCGATACGGGCCACCTCATCGACGGGCTCGACCGCGTGCGTGCCGAGTGTCCCGACGTCGCCCTGCGCTTTGCCGGGGTGTCCGCCAGCAACGGCGCCCTGGTCACCAGCGGCGGACGCGTGCTGACGGTCGTGGGCCGCGCGCCGCAGCACGCGGACGCCATCGCCGCCGCCTACGACGCCGTGCGGCGCATTCATTTCCACGGCATGCAGTACCGCACCGACATCGGCGCTCGGGCGATCGCGGCCTCACGCCCGTGAAGTACGCCGTCGTCACCTTCGGGTGTCGCGTCAATCAGGCCGATTCCCTCGGCGTCGAAGCCGCGCTGACCGCGGCAGGCGCCACCTCCGTGCCCAGCGACCAGGCCGACGTGGTGCTCGTGAACACCTGCTCGGTCACCGCCAGTGCCGATCAGGGCGCCCGCCAGACCATCCGCAGGATTCAGCGCGAGAATCCCGCCGCGCGGATCGTCGTGACCGGCTGCTTCGCGTCGCGTGCGCCGGCGGACGTCAGCGCCCTGCCGGGTGTGACCGCGATTGTGCCGAACTCGGCGAAGGCCACGCTCGCCTCGATGCTCCTGCCGCTGCTCGACATCAGCCCGGGGGACGGCCCGTGCGGGCGTCCGCCCGGCCCCGGCCTGATGGGCCGCACGGCCTGGACGCTGCGCGCGCAGACCGGCTGCAACGAGGTCTGCAGCTACTGCATCATCCCGACGACGCGAGGCGCCAGTCGCAGCCGCGCGCTCGACGACATCCTCGGGGAACTGCGCGGCGTCGTGGCCTCGGGCTACAAAGAAGTCGCCCTCACCGGCGTGCACCTCGGGGCGTGGGGACGCGACCTGCCCGCCGCGCCCGCCCTCGTGGATCTGCTGGCAGCCATCGCCGCCGAGCCCGGCGATTTCCGGGTGCGCGTCAGCTCCCTCGAGCCCATGGATTGCACCCCGGGCGTGCTCGATGCGGTCGCCGGGCATCCTGGCCGCTTTGCGGCGCACCTGCACCTGCCGCTGCAGCACGCGGCCAACGACCTGCTCGACCTTATGCGGCGGCCCTACTCGATCGAGAGGTTTGCGGCGCTCGTTGACGAGGTGCGCCAGCGGATGCCGGATGCGGCCATCGGCTCGGACCTCATCGTCGGGTTTCCGGGCGAAACCGACGCGCACGCCGCGACCCTCGCGGCTTACCTCGCGACCTCGCCGCTCACGCACCTGCACGTCTTTCCGTATTCGGAGCGCCCCGGCACCGCGGCCGAAGCGATGCCCGGCAAAGTGCATGGTGCGGTCGTGAAGGCCCGGGCGCAGCACCTGCGCGAGATCTCCCGGGTGCTGGCGACGCGCTTTCGCGCCGCGCAGACCGGCCGGGTGCGTCCGGCGCTCACGATCGAAGACGGCCGGATGGCCGTGACCGACAACTACCTGCGCGTGGCCGTGCCGCCGGGGCGGGCGCGCAACGAGTGGATCGACGTGGTGGTGCCGCCGCCGGCGAGCGACGCCGTAGCAGACTGAGGGCGGCGGCTCAGGAGACCGGCGCCGGCAACAGCGCCTTGAGCGCGTTGTCGATATGCGTGCGGAAGGTCTCGGCCGCGTGCCCTTCGGGAACCTCTTCGTATTTCACGTCCGCCGACGCCTCGGCCAGCGCCGTGCGCAGCGTGCGCGCGCCCTTGACGTCGGTGTCGTAGACGGCGCCCAGCACGAAGAAGCGCACGCCGTGAATCGCGCGCTGGCCCTGCGCCTGGTTGGTGAGCAGCGTCGACGCCTGTGCCGGCGGAGCGATGGCGGCGCAGAGGCCGAAGACCCCGGGATACGCCACGGCCAGATCGACCGCGCCATAGGCGCCGAGCGAACTTCCGAAGATGAGTCGCTGTTCCGGCGCCGGAAAGGTCCGCAGTCTCGCGTCGATCGACGGCACCAGTTCGGTGGCGATGAAGGCGCGCCAGGCGGGATTGCGCGAGTACTCCTCCTGACGGCTGCCGGGCTCGACGAAGACCGCGATAAGCGGCGGAATGGTCCGGGCGGCAATCAACCGGTCGAGCACCGACGGCACCGCCATCCAGTCGGTGTAGTTGCCGCCGTCGAGGAAGTAGACGGTGGGATACAGGTCCTGCGAGGCCTCGTAACCGGCCGGGCGATAGGTCCAGACGCGGCGCGAGGCCTTGAGGGCACGGCTCTCGAAGGCGGTTTCGGTGACCGTGCCCCGGGCGGCCGACACCGGGCCTTCCACCTCGGGATGCGCGGAGAAAAAGGGCATCCGGATCTCGGAACGATCGCCGGAGAAGGTGCGGATCTTCCGCGCGTTCCGCGGGTCGGGCGACGTCTCCTTCTCGTAGAGGAAGACGTACTCGAGGCGCGCATTCGTGAAGGCGCTGCCTTCGAGGTACGACCACGGCGTGCCGTCGATGCGGGTCGGCGTGCCGGCTTTCTGGTCGTAGCCCTGCGGCGTCGTGGCCCAGTTGTTGAAGTCGCCGACGATGCGCGGTACCCGTCCCGCCGGGCCGTCCTTCACGAAGAAGGTCAGGCGCGCGTTCTGGTCGACGATCGGGTTGCCGCCGCGCGCATCGAGAAAGCGCTCGACGAGCGCGCTCCGGGCGGTGGGATCGGCTTCACGCTCCACCTGTCTCAGCAGCTCGCGGGATGTGCGCGGCTCATTCGCGCAGGCGGCGCAGATTAGCGCGAGCGCCGCGATCGAGAGGGGACGCAATGACAGAAGCATGGTCATCGGGCGTCTAGAGCGCGGCCGCCAGGGCCTGGGCGGCGCTCTTCGTGCGGCCGCCCTCGACGATCAGCTGCCCGCACGCCGCCCGGATGTCGCGGCCGCGGCTCTTGCGCACCGACACGGTCATGCCACGCTCGGCGAGGATGCGCGCGAAGGCGTCCACGCGGGCGTCCGAGGGGCGGTCGAACGGGATGCCGGCCGCGGCATTGAGCGGAATCAGATTCACCTTCGCCTTGATGCCGTCGAGGAGGCGCACCAGCCGCCGGGCATCGGCCGGCGTGTCGTTGACGCCGTCGAGCATCACGTATTCGAAGGTGATGCGGCTGCGTTTGGCGAGCGGGAAGCGCCGGCAGGCGTCGATGATCGCCTGGAGACCGTATTTCCCGGAGGGAGGCACGATCGCCAGCCGCTGCTCCTGCGTGGTCGCGTGCAGCGACACGGCCAGGTTCGGCATCAGCGGCTCGGCGGCCAGCTTGTCGAGCATCGGCACCAGTCCCACCGTCGAGAGGGTGACGCGCTTTGGCGGCAGGGCCAGGCCGTGCGGGTCGTTCAGCAGCGCCAGCGCCTACATCGAGGCGACGTAGATGTGCAGGGGTTCGCCCATGCCCATGAGCACGATGTTGAACGCCGTGTCGAGCAGCCCGGTCACCCGGGCGAGCACGCGCACCTGGGCGGCGATCTCGCCCGCCGTCAGGTGGCGCACCAGTCCCATCTTGCCGGTCAGGCAGAAGGCGCAGCCCATCGCGCAGCCCACCTGCGTCGACACGCAGAACGTCTGGGACGGCGTGTCGGGAATGTAGACGCACTCGATCTGGCGGCGATCGGCCAGGCCGAGCACGAGTTTGATGGTGCCGTCCTCCGACAGGTCCTGGCGGACGATTGTGGGGGTCGAGAACGCGAGCTCGGCGGTCAGCGTCGCCCGCAGGTCGCGCCCCAGATCGCTCATTTCGGCGAAACTGGTGGCGCCGCGCTTCCACACCCAGGCAAAGATCTGGCGGGCGCGGAAGCGGGGCAATCCGCGCGCGACGATCCACGCCTCGAGCTGGTCGAGGTTCAGTTCAGCGAGGTCGGGTAGGGCGTCGCGTTGCACGGGTATCTCACGCGCTCTCTGCGACTTGCGCGACAGTCAGTGTAACACCCTTGCACGGCGTGTGTCAGCGTGGTATGATTGGACTTAATTCCTTCCCAGTCAATACTTTACAGGTCCTTCAGACCCGAGAGGTCCGCCCGCCATCGTGCCCGACGCTGCCATCCGACGTGAGGTCCTGCCCAACGGACTTCGCCTGGTCACCGAACGCATGCCGCATGTGCGCTCCGTGAGCATCGGCGTGTGGCTCACCCGGGGATCACGACACGAGCCGCGCGTGCACGAAGGGATCGCGCATTTCGTCGAGCACATGCTCTTCAAGGGCACCGACACGCGCTCGGCCGAAGACCTCGCCCAGCAGATCGACTCCATCGGCGGCCATCTCGACGCCTTCACGTCGAAGGAATACGCCGGCTACTTCATCAAGGTCCTCGACGAACACCTGCCGCTGGCGGTCGACGTGTTGTCCGACCTGGTCACCTCGCCGGCCTTCGACGCCGCCGAGATCGAGCGCGAGAAGAAGGTCGTCCTCGAAGAGATCAAGATGGTCGAGGACACGCCCGACGACCT
>JANNIB010000372.1:0-1995 GCA_031404695.1 Acidobacteriota bacterium | reverse complement strand
CGAAGCGGAAGTGCTCGCAGCGCTGAACCATCCCAACATTGCGGCGATCCACGGGCTGGAGAAGACGCCGGCGTTCACCGCGCTCGTGATGGAACTGGTCGAGGGCGACGACCTGTCGCAGCGCATCGCCCGCGGCGCGATCCCGATCGACGAAGCGCTGCCCATTGCGAAGCAGATCGCGGAAGCTCTCGAAGCCGCGCACGAGCAGGGGATCATCCACCGCGATCTGAAGCCAGCCAACATCAAGGTGCGCGCGGATGGCACGGTGAAGGTTCTGGACTTCGGTCTCGCCAAAGCGCTCGACCCCGCCGCCGCGTCGAGTCCCGCGGCGGATAACTCACCGACCATCACGTCCCCCGCGATGACGCAGGCCGGAATGATTCTCGGCACGGCGGCCTACATGGCGCCCGAGCAGGCCAAGGGGAAGGCGGTCGACAGGCGCGCGGACATCTGGGCGTTTGGCGTCGTGCTCTACGAGATGGTGACCGGTCAGCGCCTGTTCAGCGCCGAGACCATTCCCGAGACCCTCGCTCACGTGCTGACGCGCGAGGTCGATCTGGTCACGCTGCCGTCGACCACGCCGCGGCACATCCGCACGCTGCTCGCGCGATGCCTGGTGAAGGACCCCAAGCAGCGTTTACGCGACATCGGTGAGGCGCGGTTGGCACTCGACGGCGCGTTCGAGACGGCCGCGCCGCAGACGACGGCGGCCGCCACGCCCGCGTCGCCACGCCGCACCATCGCCATCGCGAGCGCAACGCTGCTCGCCGGCGCCGCGGTCACCGCGCTCGCCATGTGGGCGCTCACGCGTCCCACCCCCGTGCCGCTGCAGCCGGTGCGCTTCGCCCTCGCCCCGACGGCTGCGCAGGCGCTCGCCATCAGCGCCACCGACCGCGACCTTGTCCTGTCCGCCGATGGCCGGCACCTCGTCTATGTGGCGGACGGGGGGCAGTTGATGGTGCGGGCGATCGATGCCCTCGACGCGGTGCCGCTGCCCGGCATCACCGGCGCGCGCAGCCCGTTCCTGTCGCCCGACGGCCGCTGGGTCGGGTACTTTGCGGGCGGCGCACTCCGGAAGGTGGCGATCGCGGGGGGGCCGCCCGCCACGCTGTGCCCCATCGTGGGCGTACCGCGCGGCGCCAGTTGGGGGCCGGACGACACGATCGTCTTCGCGACAAGCGAAGCCTCCACCGGACTGCTCCGCGTCGCCGCCGCCGGCGGCACGCCGACCGTGCTCACTACGCCCGATGCCGCGCAGGGCGAATCGGATCATCTGTTCCCGTCCCTTCTGCCCAGTGGGCGAGCCGTGCTGTTCACCCTGACCTCGTCGAGCGGCGGGATCGACACCGCGCAGATCGCCGTGCGGGATCTCACGACCGGCCAGACCACGACGCTGGTGCGCGGGGGCAGCCAGGCCGAGTACGTCGCGCCTTCGGCCCTTTCGGCAAGCTCAGGGCAGGCAGGCTCAGGGCAGGCCCTTCGACTGCGCTCAGGCCAGGCCGGCTATCTGGTCTACGCGTCCGCGGGCTCGCTGCGCGCGGTGCGCTTCGATCCAGGCACGCTCACGGTCGGCAGCGACCCGGTGGCGGTCGTCGAGGCGGTGACGACGCTACCGTCCGGGGCCGCCGAGTTCAGCCTCTCGCGGACGGGCACGCTTGTGTATGCCCCCGTAAGGGCGACAGGCACGCGCTCGCTGGTGTGGGTCACGCGGGACGGCCGCGAGGAGCCCCTGACGGCCGCGCCGCTGCGCGCCTACCAGTACCCGCGCCTGTCGCCGGACGGCACGCGGGTGGCGCTCGACATTCGCGATCAGCAAAACGATATCTGGATCTGGGATCTCGCGCGCCAGACGCTGACCCGGCTGACCGATGCGCCCGCCACCGATTCGGCCCCGGTGTGGACGCCGGACAGCCGGCGCGTGATCTTCGCGTCGGCGCGCGCGGGGAACCCCAATCTCTTCTGGCAAGCGGCGAACAACACCGGGACCGCCGAGCG
>JANNIB010000371.1:0-5679 GCA_031404695.1 Acidobacteriota bacterium | reverse complement strand
CCGCCACCGAGCAGCAGCACGACCACGATGATGATGAGCAGGGTGTTGTTGTCCATGCCCGAAATATAGGAGCGATCGGTACCGGCGGTCTGTGCTCTTCTGAACAGCGGACCACTTCCGACGGCCGCGCCCGGACGGCTGAGTCAGCTCACAGCATCTCCACGCGTCGCTGCAGGCCACCCAGTTCCTCCCGGGCGGCGCGCAGTGCCTCCCGCGTCGTGTTCAGGCGCAGCTGCTCGGCGGCCACGAAACGGGTGTAGGGCGCGACCGCCTCACGCAGGCGCGTCACGCTGCGCTCCACTTCCCGATCGAACTGCGTCGTGAGCGCCGCGACGAGCTGCTGGCGCATGGTCTCGATCCGGGCCCGCATGGCGGTCTTGGCCTGGGCGCGGCGGACCGGAATCACGAACAACCCGATCACCGCCAACGCGCTGGCCGCGAGGATGCCGGTGACGTCGGCGAACGTCGTCGTGGCCAGGGCCGTGACGGCGGCCCCCAGGCCGATGGCGCCAACTTCCGCCAGCGCCGTGCCGGCCACCGCCATCCGCACCGATTCGGCCATCGTCTCGCTCTCGCGGGCGATGTCGTAGGTGTCCACCGTGCGCTCCGCGGCCCGGCCGACGGTCTCGAGCAGCTGGGCCCGGTCGTAGTCGAAGCGGCTGTCGATGGTCCCGGCCAGCCGGTCGGCATGCGCGGCGCGGCGCGCGCGGATACGCTCCATCACGCCCTGCCATTGGCGCAGGTCGCTGGCCACCATCCAGTCGATGAGGTCGTGCACCTGCCGCTCGATGAGCTGCGGCATGTCCTGGATGACGTCGCGGGCGAACTCCGCCTTGAGCCGGTTCTTGTTGAGCAGGTCGATGATGCGGCCGATCCGCAGCGTGTCGTCGAAGAACGCCACGCCCCGCCGCTCGAACGCGTGGAGGATGTTGTCGACCGACGACAGCCGGTGCTGGAACTCGCGGCTCATGTCCTGGCGAAACACGGTGGCCAGCCCCTCGATGTCGGCGATCGCCAGCACGTCGTCGGCCAGGATGTGGAGGTCGGCGTCCACTAGGCCGAGGTAGCGCTCGCTCAGCCGGCGGCCGACGCCGATCGGATTGAGCAGCTTCAAACGGATCCGCTCGCGCACGTTCAGGGTGGTCGCGATGTGGTTCTCGAGCGCGACGAACGTCTGCGCGGCCGGCGCCGCGGCCGCCGAGATGTCACCGGCGATCTTGGCCCGGAGGGCGGCCCGAGCCGATACCGCGAAGACCTCCGGGGCCACGCCGAGCAGCGCCGCGGCGCCCTGGCGGACGAACTCTTCCACGCTGGCGCGGTCGGCGGAGGTCTCCAGGATGTCGGCCTTGTTGATGACCACGACGATCTTCTTGCCCCACTCGCGAATCGACGCCATGAAGCCGCGCTCGGTCTCGGTGAACGGGCGGTCGGCCGAGGTGACAAACAGCACGAAGTCGGCGCGCGGCACGAAGTCCACGGTGAGCGCCTCGTGGTCGCGGAAGATGGCGTTGGTGCCGGGCGTGTCCACGATGTGAATCTGGCGCAGCATCTCGGCCGGCGCGGTCACCACATCGACCGAGGCGTCGAGCACCGTGTGCGAGACCTCGGTTGCGTACTTCAGCAGGTGAATGCGGCGGGTGGTCGGCGTCGCGCCCTCCTCGAGCACGCGCTGCCCGACGAGCGCGTTGATGAAGGTGCTCTTGCCGGAATTGAACTCGCCGACGACGACCAGCAGAAAGAGCTCGTCGAGCCGCCGGATCGAGTGCGCCAGCGCCTCCTGGTCCGGTCCGCTGTCGCCGAATCGCGCCAGCGCCGTCTGCAGGCGGCTCAGGGACGCGCGCTCGTCGGCCAGCAGTGTCTGTTCAGCGCCGGTCAGCACATCAGCAAGCATCCCTCACCGTAGCAGATACCAGGCAGCGCGTCGGAGGGCGCGTAGACCGGCTCGGCGAGGTTCAGCGCGCGATGCCGCCGGCCCGGAGCTCGCCGCTGAACAGGTCCATCGGGCCGAACGTCGGCTGCCCCAGAGGCCCCGCGTCCACGCCGATGGTCCCTGCCACCGAGTAGTCGAGGGCGCGTCCAGACGCGGCGGCACGAATGACATCGGCGAGGCGCGGCAGGTCCGCGAAGCTGAGGGACAGATCCAGCGGCACCTCGACCCCCTCGCCGGCGCGCAGGGGCAGCCCCAGCGGGAAGTCGCCGCTGGCCGCGCGCACCCCGTCGAGCGACAGGTCGGCGCGCAGCGTGCTCAAGGTGAACCCGAACGGATTGGGGTTCGTGACGCGTGCCCAGACGCGCACCGCGGCGCCGCCGAGGGGCCGCTCGCGCGAGGGCGACAGCAGCCGGATCTCGCCGCGGTCGCCGGCCTCGGCAAAGCGCGGCGGCTGGATCATGCGCCCGAGCTGGCCCAGCGAAGCACAGGCGGTCATGACGCAGGCGCAGAGGGCCACGACCACGAGCCGCGCGGGCCGCAATGCAGACGGGCGATCCTCCGCTCGCGGGGCGTGGACCGGTGGCGATGCGGCGAGAGCGGCTCGGGACGGCATACCCTGCTCCCTGCATGATCCAAGCCGTTGCCGCTGGCCCGATGTTCCCTCTTGCACACAGGGCGGCCGCAGCTTTGGTGATACCGTAAAATTCCGTAGTGGACACTCCCAAGCCCTCCGTCGAGCGCGAACAGACCGACGACAGCCTGCGCGAGGAACGCGACAAAACCGACCGGGCGATCGCCGAGGGTCGCGATCTCGTCCAGGAGAGCGCCGATGAGGTGCTGCGGCACGCGCGCGAGGAAGCCGACGCGGTGCTCGAGGAGGCGCGGCGGAAGGCCGACCAGCTGCTGAAGGAGAGCGCCGGCACGTTATCGGCGGATGCGGCTGTGGCGATGGAGCGGGATTTCGAGGACGCCGCCGTGCGCGCCGACCGCGAAACCGCCGACCAGACGCTCGAGCTCGAGCGCGTCGAAACCGCCCGCATCCTGGCGCGGCTCCTGCCCGTGGAACGGGCGGAGACCGACTACCGGCTGCACGCCGAGCGTGTGCAGTCAGATGGCGCGTTGGCGAATCGCGACGACTTCCTGGGCCTGGTGGCGCACGACCTGCGCGATCTGGTGGGCGGCATCGCCATCTGCAGCGCGGCCATTGCCAGAATCTGCGCCGACACCGAGCAGGCGGCACCTATCGGCGCCGAGGTCGCCCGTATCCAACGCCAGGCGGTGCGCGCGAACCGCTTGATTGGCGACTTGGTGGACGTCGCCAGCATCGACGCGGGGCGACTCGCGATAGTCAAGGTCCCCGGCGACGTGCAGACCGTGCTCGCCGAGGCGGCAGACGAGTTTCGCCCGTCGGCGGCTGTCAAAGGCATCGACCTGAGCGTCGAAGGCGATGGCGGCGCCTTACCAGCCGAGTTCGATCACGCGCGTCTGTTCCAGGTCATGGGGAACCTCGTCGTCAACGCCATCAAGTTCAGCCCGCGCCACGGCCGGATCATCCTGCGCGCCGAACATGTCGGCGACGACGTGCGGTGTTCGGTCGTCGATATGGGTCCTGGTATTCCCGGCGACCAGCTCGAGTCGATCTTCGAACGCTTCGTGCAGGTCGATCGCAACGATCGACGCGGCCTGGGGCTGGGCCTGTTCATCGCCAGGCACATCATCGAGGGACACGCAGGCCGCATCTGGGCAGAGAGCACGCCAGACGAGGGCACGCGCGTCCTGTTTACGATTCCCTACGCCTTGCCGGCCAGCTCGTCGTAGGCGAGGCTCAGAGCGATGCCGAGCCTGGCCTTGATGCCGCCGTGGTGCTCGAACTTCGGCAGCAGCTCGACCTTCGCCAGATCCTCCTTCGTGCGGCCGTCGCGGCGGGCCCGGCTCGCCATCTCGACCACGGCGGCGAAGTAGTCGCGCTGGTAGTGCAGGTCGGCGCGGGTGCCGATGAAGGGGTAGCCGGCTTCGGCGTGGCCGTAGACGTAGAGCGCATCGGCCGGGTAGGCCGCCGCCATCTTCTCGAGCACCTGAATCCAGCCGTGCACCGACGCGCCGGCCGGGCCATCGACGTTGGCGTAGCCGCGGTTGTTGAGCAGGTCGCCCAGGTGCACCACGTTGGCCTGCTCGAAGTGGATGGAGGCGTCGCCGCCGGTGTGCGCCGCTCCCCAGTGCCGCGCGCGGATCGTCTCGTCGCCGAGGGTGACGCTCCACGTGTCGGCGAAGGTGACGTCGGGCAGCGTCGTCGGCGCCTTCATGCGCTCGGCTTGCACCTTCTGATTCACCGCCGACCGCGTGTGCGCGACGATCTGCTTCACGGCCGGGCGCAGGACGCCGTTGCCGCCGGTGTGATCGGGATGGTGATGGCTGTTGATGAGCACGTCGATCTGGCGCGGGCTGCGCTCCTTGAGGCCCGCCAGCAGATTGGGTGCGGTATCGGCGAACTGGGTATCGACCACGAGCAACCCGTCGGGACTGACCAGCCAGCCGATGGTGCCACCGCGCTGGTGGAAGATGCCGACGTTGCGCCGTAGCGGCGTGAAGACCGCCGGCGACGGCGGCGCGGCTGCCGGCTGACCAGCGGCCAGCGCCGTGGGTGCAGCCCCCGCAACAGCCGTCAGCGTCGACGCCTTCACGAAATCACGACGAGTCACACTCATGCCGTCCCCCGTTCTGCTGCGGACTGTCTGCCCGGCCGCCAAGGAGTATACGGCCCCAACTGCGCCGTCGACCCGTCCGTGTAAAATCTGGCCGGTCCAGCCGATGCCGACATCCCGTCCCGCCACCGCCAGCGTTGACCGCTACCTCGCCGCACAACCGGCCGCGACGCGCGCCGTGCTCGACCGCGTGCGCGCCGCCATCCGCAAGGCGGTCCCGAAAGCCGAGGAGTGCATCACCTATCAGATCCCGACCTACCGGCTGCCGGGCGGCACCGTGATCTACTTCGCGGGCTGGAAGAAGCACTTCTCGCTCTACCCCGCCTCGGCGCTGGTCGTCGAGACCTTCAAGGACGAACTGGCCGGGCGCGACATGAGCAAGGGCACGATCCGGTTTCCGCTCGACGAGAAAGTGCCGCTCGGCCTCATCGGGCGGATCGCCAGGCTGCGCGCGAAGGAAGTGCAGGCGCGGGCGCGGGTCGAGGCGCGCCGTTGACGCCTTCCATGCGTCGCGCGGCGCTGGCCCTGCTCGTGCTGGTCAGCCTGGTCTGCGTGGCGGCGCAACCTCGCACCGGCCCGCCGACGTTCGAGCCCGGCGACACCGAGGGACTGGTCGTCTCCCCGAACCCACGCATCCGTCACGCGTGGAAGCGCAAGACCTTCTGGAAGACGTTCTCGGAGCCGGGACGCGGCAGGTTCCGGGTGATTCCCACCCAGACCGCGGCGGAGCGGGCGCAGATGACCGCGACCCTCGACCGGCTGACCGCCCTGCTGAAGGCGACGCCAAACGGCTCGCACGGCGAGGGCTTCTGGATGATGGACACCCGCACGCTCGACTACTTCGATCCGTTCGTGTTGCCGGAGAAGACGCCACTCGGGAACTACCCGCTGACCTTCGACACGGGTCTGTTCCCCTTCTACCACTCCGACATCGAGACCAACGGCACCTGGGCGCCGAGCGTGAAGGGCGAGACCGAGGCGGCCTACTTCTTCTTCAACCGGCTGCCGGAGTCGCTGGGCGCCTCGCCGCTGCTGAGCGAGGCGCGC
>JANNIB010000370.1:0-9475 GCA_031404695.1 Acidobacteriota bacterium | reverse complement strand
TATATTAGAAAAATTTCACACTGCGCGTCAGATTGAACGGCTCGCGAGTGCTTTTTCGGCGGCTTCGAATGGCAATAAAACGCAAGTGTGCCGACTTTTGTGTTCGCGCACGGGGGCAAAAATACCAAATACCGACCATTTGCCTGATGGTGGTTCCGCGCCGTCTTTTAGCATTGAAATAATTTTCACTTTGACGAGCGACAAAGAGTCCGCAGTTTCGCCTGGCGCATGTGCCGACAGCCGGCACGCGGAGGTTCGCGGCGGAGGCGCTTCTGGCCTGCATGGCTGCCATCTTACCCGCGGATGGAGGGCCCCGCGGCCCGGCGATCCGGCCCGGGCGGGTCGGCGCCGCCGTGTAACCGTATCGCTACGGTTCGCCCGGCGCCGCAGCGCATTCCGGGTGCTAACATCCCTGACCCACGCATGCCCGATCGACAGCGCCGCACGCGGGAGCGATGGTTCCCTGTCCTCGCTCTCGTCGCCGTCGCGACGATGATCAATTACCTCGACCGCACGGTCCTGGGCATCGCGGCGCCGTACCTCACGAAGGAACTCGGGCTCACCGCGGCCTCCCTCGGCATCGTGTTCTCGGCGTTCTCGTGGAGCTATGCGCTGCTGCAGATTCCGGGCGGCGTCTTCCTCGACCGCTTCGGCACCCGCACCACCTACACGCTGTCGCTGACGCTGTGGTCGGTGTTCACCGGACTCATGGGCGTCGTGCAGGGCCTGCCCGGGCTGGTGCTCACGCGGATCGGTGTCGGCACGTTCGAGGCCCCCTGCTTCCCGGCCAACTCGCGCATCCTTGCCACCTGGTTCCCGCAGCAGGAGCGCGCCCGCGCCAACTCGATCTACTCGGTGGGGCAGTATGCCGGCATCGCCTTCCTGAGCGTGCCGCTCTTCTGGATCACGCAGCAGTTCGGCTGGCGCAGCCTGTTCTTCCTCGCCGGCGGGCTCGGCGTGGCGCTCGGCGTGGTCTTCTGGTGGCGCTACCGCGAGCCGTCCGAGAGCCCGACCGTGAGCGCGGAGGAACTCGCGCACATCGAAGCCGGCGGCGGCGGCGAGTACAAAGGTGCGCGCGTCGCCTTCAGCTGGTCCCGGGTCGGCTGGCTGCTTCGCCAGCGCCAGGTCCTGGGTGCCTCGCTCGGGCAGTTCGGCGGCAACTCCACGCAGGTGTTCTTCGTCACCTGGTTTCCGACCTACCTCGTGAACGTGCGGGGGATGGATTTCCTCAACGCCGGCATGATGACGATGCTGCCGTACCTCGGCGCCTCGGTGGGCGTGCTGGTGGCCGGCCAAGTGTCGGATCGGCTCCTGAAGCGTACCGGATCGGCGAACCTCGCGCGCAAGCTGCCGATCGTGGGCGGGATGCTGCTGGCCTCGACGATCGTGGCCGCCAACTTCGTGCCCGCTGGTTCCGATCTGCTGGTGATCGGGATCATGTCGGTGGCGTTCTTCGGGCAGGGCATGACGAACCTGGGCTGGACGGTGATCTCGGACGTCGCACCGAAGGAGCTCATCGGCCTCACGGCCGGCATCTTCAACTTCAGCGCCAACCTGGCCGGCATCGTGACGCCGCTGGTCATCGGCTACGCCTATCAGACCACCGGATCGTTCTTTGGACCGCTGGTCTACATCGGCATCGTGGCGCTCATCGGCGCCTTCTCTTACAGCGTGATCCTCGGCGACATCCATCGACTCGAGATGGAGCGCTGACAGTGGCACCGGACCGGACGTGGCTGGCGGCCATCGACCACTACGTCGAGACGCTGTTTGTCACCCCCGACCCGGCGCTGGCCGACAACCTGCGCCGCGCCGAGGCGGCCGGGCTGCCCGCCATCCAGGTCTCGCCCAGCCAGGGCAAGCTGCTGTCGCTGCTGGTGCGGATGACAGGCGCGCGCCGCGTGCTCGAGATCGGCCCGCTTGGGCGGCTGCAGCACCACGTGGCTGGCGCGCGGGCTCGACCCCGGCGGCGCCATCGTCTCGCTGGAGCTGTCACCGGCCCATGCGGCGGTGGCGCGCGAGTCGCTGGCGGCGGCCGTCCGGGGCATCGAGGTGGACGTGCGCGTCGGACCGGTCGCGGAGCTGCTGCGCGCGATGGCCGGCGCCGGTGAGGCGCCGTTCGATGTCGTGTTCATCGACGCCGACAAGCCCGGCTACGAGACCTACCTCGCGCTGGTCATGCCGCTCGTGCGGGCAGGAACGCTGATCCTCGCCGACAAGGTGATTCGCGATGGACAGGTGATGGACGAGCCGTCGCCCGACGACAACGCCCGTGGCGCCAGGGTCTTCAACGCGGCGCTGGCCGCGCACCCGCGGCTCGAGTCGATCATCGTGCCGATCCTGCGGCACACGGTCGACGGGCTGTCGTTGTCGCTGGTCGTGCGCTGAGACCCGCTACGACCGCGCCGCCGGCTGGCGCACCATCGTCTCGAATAGTCGCGCCAGCGCAGCCACGGCGTCGCCGCGGCCGGTGTGCACCGGCGACATCTGCACGATCGTGCTGCGCGGCGAAACGAGCCAGCGGAAGCGGCCGCGGGCCGGCAGGTCGCCGAGCGGCCCGGCCCCGGGGCCGCCGGCACAGACGGCCGGGATCGTGGCCAGCGACGCGCGCACGGTCTCGAGGTCGAGCGCGGGATCGAGAGCCAGCAGGCGCGTCAGGTCGTCGTCGATGCGGGCGTCGAGGTAGTCAGCGTCAACCGCCGACACGATGACGCCGACGTTCATCTGCTCGCCGCGCTCGATCCGCGGCATGACGCGGATGATGGCGTAGTCGTAGGTGCACTCACGAGACACGCGCGGCCTCCTCGGCAAAGGCGCGCGGCAGCGCCAGGCGGTCGCGGAAGTAGCGCCGGTAGGCCTCGCGCGTGGTCGCCGGGTCGCCCTCGAGCCACGCGTCCGGCACCCACGACAGGATCGTGTCGAGCGCGTCGCCGGCGAGCGCCGCGGCGAGCGCCGCATCTTCGCCGCCGACGGCGTGTGTGCGATGCCGCAGCACGTGAGTGCTGATGCGCGTGAACGGGTCGCGGGCCCGGGCGCCTTCGTCCTGCCAGCCGGGCGCGTGGTGGAAGAAGAGCGAGGCGCCGTGATCGATGAGCCACGGGCGCCGGTGCCACATCAGCATGTTGGTGTTGCGCGCGGTGCGGTCGACGTTCGAGACGAGGCCATCGAACCAGACGATGCGCGCCATCAGCGACGGATCGAGCATGTGGACGAGCGGGTCGAAGGCGATCGACCCTGGCAGGTAGTCCACCGCCAGGTTCAATCCGGCGCTGTCGTGGATGAGCTGATGGATCTCCGGATCGGGTTCGGTGCGCGCCAGTTCCTGTTCGAGCTCGGCAAAGACGATCTCAGGTACCGGCAGGCCCAGCACGCGGGCGATCTCACCGGCGACGAGTTCGGCCACCAGTGCCCGCGGCCCCTGCCCGGCGCCGCGGAACTTGAGCACGTAGAGCCCGTCGTCGTCGGCCTCGACGATGGCCGGCAGCGATCCGCCCTCGCGAAGCGGCGTCACGTAGCGCGTGACGCGGATGGTACGCGGACCAACCACGGCGATCCTACCTGGCGAGGTCGGCGAGGAACTCGCGGATGCGGCGGGCGTTGGTGCCGAGGTCGCTGCGGCCCAGCCGCGAGACCGAGCGCATGTCCACACGGCTGGTGCCGTCGGGCACGGCGCTCACGCGCAGCGCCACGTCGTCCTTGAAGCGGAACCAGAACGTGGTGTCGGTGGCCTCGATGCGGCGGCCGGCGTCGTCGGCGGCCACCACCTCCCAGCCGCGGGTGCGCACGAGAGCCAGCGCCTTCGCGTAGGCGTCGGCGGGCGGCGCGGCCAGGAAGAGGGGCTGGATCTCGGGGTAGGCCGCGACCTGCTGGTTGATGGTCTCGACCGGCAGTTCCAGGCTGTTCGGCGCCCTGAGCTCCCGCCGCCGCGCCGCGGTTTCAACGTACTGCGGCGGCGTCACGATGTCGGTGGTGATGTCGTGAATGGGCGGCACGGCGCCGGCCGCCTGCTGAAACCGAAACGGAAAGTACAGGCTCGCGAGTCCGCACACGAGCGCCACAGCTGCGATGGTGCGCGGACGGCCGCGGCTCCAGGCGAGCGCGATGAGGGCCAGCACCGTGGCGGCGATGCCGCCGTACGAGGCCCAGGTGAGGAACTGACGCAGGGCCGTGCCGAGCGACACCCACCCCGAGCGATAGCCCGGGCCGGTTGCCGCCACCAGGAGCAGCGAAATGACCCCGCAAAGCAGGGCGAGACGGGCCAGACCCTGACCGCGCGATTTTGGCATCGCGCGTTTATATCACCGGCCCGCGGCCCGCGGCTTCGAAACCTTCCGGCCGAGTCGTGTGACGATGGCGAATTCGGCCTTCGTCACCGGCTGCACCGACAGGCGGCTGCCTTTCTGCGTCACCATCATCGCCTCGAGGCCTGTGGTGGCCTTGAGCGTTTCGAGCGGCACGACGGCGGGGAAGCGCTCGACGAAGGCGAGGTCCACCATGAACCACACGGGCGACGAGGGCCGGGCCGCCGGATCGTAGTAGTGATGCCCTTTCGTCCACGCTGAGTGATCGGGGTAGCCGGCGCGGCTGATACGCGCCAGGCCGGTCACGCCCGACGGGTCGGCGTTCGACGCGTAGAAGAGCACCGGATCGCCGACCTGCATGTCGTCGCGCATGAAGTTGCGCGCCTGGTAGTTGCGCACGCCCTCCCAGCTCGTGACGCCGTCGCGGGCGAGGTCGTCGATCGTGAAGGCGCTGGGCTCACATTTCATCAGCCAGTAGCGGGTCGGCACGAGTCATATTGTGCCGGAAGCCGCGGCCGATGCGTCAGGTCCGCAGCGCCATGCGGCAGATGACGCCGACATCGTCGCAGTACCACAGCGTGTCGCCGTGAATCGTCAGGCCGTGGGCCAGCGGGTCGGTGTCGGCCAGCTGGATGCGTTCGACGATGCGGTTGGTGGCGAGGTCGTATTTGAAAAACGCGTTGAGGTCGCCGTCGCCGTGCCACAAGTCGAGGCCTTCCCACGCCAGGCCATGGGGGCGCGGGCCGGGCGTCTGCAACACCCGCAGCACCGTCCACGTCGCCGGATCGATCTCGTAGATCGAGCGCGCGCAGGTGGCAGTGGTCCACAGACGACCCTCGCGCCATTCCTGCCCGTGCGCGCCCTGGAAGCGGATCTGCGGGGCCTGCACGAGTCGCGGTGGCGGTGGCGGCGCGGGTACCGGCGCGCCGCCTGGACGCGCGGCTGCCGCAGCCGGGGGCGGCGCCAGTGGGCTGCGCCGCGCCGGAGGATCCCCGGCCATCGTGTAGGTCATGCATCCAGGCGTCGGCCGGCGTTCGAGCACGGCTCCGGTGGTTGCATCGCAGCGTACGTTCTCGTAGCTGAAGGTCGAGCCGATCCAGAGAGCCTGGCCGTCGAAGGTGAGGCCGCTCGGGCGCACCGTGTCGGTGTCGAACGACCGGATGACGCTGCCGTCGCTGTAGCGCACGAGCGATGCGCGGCTGCCTGGCCCCTGATCGATGATCCACAGCCCTTCGGGCGTGGCCTGCAGGCCATTCGGACGCGGCGTCGGCGACTTGAAGGCGACTTCCACCTTGCCGGTTCGGCGCACGGGCACGGCGCCGGTGGAGGTGGGTTGCGCGGCGGCCAGCGGCACGCCGGCCGCGAACCCGAGAAACGATCGTCGGCTCACCATGTCAGCGCTCCTTCACGTCGAACCGGACTTCGAGATAGGTGAGCGGCTGCGCGATCGCGCTGTACCAATGCGGCGTGCGCACCGGCACCAGCACGATGTCGCCGGGGTGGACTTCGCGGGAGACCCCGTCGCGGATCGTCGCGGCACCTGGCGCAGCGGCGGCCGGACGCACGATCGTGCCGCCGGTGACGAGCGTGGCCGTGCCCTCGATGATGTAGTGCACCTCGGTGCCGACGTCGTGGGCGATGGCGCCCTGCGGCGCGGTCCGCTTCACCACGTTGACGCGATAGGCGTCGGTGTTGGTCATGCGGGCCACCATCATCTGCGGCGAGGTGACGCTGTCCTTCTCGAGCTGCGCCGCCACCTCGGCGCGTGTCATCGCCGTGGCCGGCACGGGCGCCGGCTGCGCGAACGCGACCTGTGCAACCAGCAGTGCGGTCGAAGCGATCCAGGCCAATCGGGACATAGGGCCTCCGGGGCCCGCCTATTCTGCCCCGGATTCCTCCACCCCGTTTGCCGATTGCCCGCCCGGCACACCGAGCAGCAACCGGTTCTTCGGCGTGACCGCGGCGGGAATGGTCTGGGTCCACACGCGGTAGCCGCGCGCTTCGAGCCGCACGGCGCGCAGGGCGTCAACGGCGAGCGCCAGGTCCATCCAGCCGGCGAGCGGGCCCGGATCGCAGGTGGTCGCGTCGTGGCAGCAGGGCAGGACGGCCACGCGGGCGCCGGCCCGCGCCGCCGCGTCGAGCACCTGGTCGGTGAGCACACCACAGGCATGGCTGGAGACGACCACGTCGTAGGCGTGCAGATCGATGTCGGCCAGGGGGCGTGTCTCGTAGCGCACGCGGCCCGCCAGCCGCGGCCACGCCGATACGAGCGCTGCCGCCAGCGCCTCCGCCGATGGAGGCCGCGCCGGATCGACGACCAGCGCCTCGGCCGAGGTGTCGTCGAGCAGCAACATCAGGTGTGCCAGCAGCCCGTGCCCGCCGGCGACGTCCACCACGCGGCCGCCGCGGCAGCGCCGGCGTGTGCGCCGCGCGACTTCCCACGCCTCGTACAGTTCCTTGCGCGGCAGGACGCCGACCTGCGCCACGGCCCGGGCCACGCGGTCGAAGAGGCCCTCACTCGGAAAGCGTCCGAGGTCGTGAAGCGTGAGGCGGTCTTTCGAGCCCGGCGAGAACGACACGCCGGCATCGTACTCGACCGCCGCTGGCTCACTTCACCGGCGCGCCGATCCACCAGGTGATGCCGTTGGGGTCGATGACCCCGGCGTTGCGATGACCGTACGGCTTGTCTTCCGGCGCCGATTCGGAGGCGGCGCCCTCGGCCAGCGCGCGCGCGTAAGTTGCGTCCACGTCGTGCACCCAGAGATAGAGCGCCGAGGCTTTCGACGGCCACTGCGCGTTGCCCTGGCCAATCATGACCTGCGAGTTGCCGATGGTCATCTCGGCGTGCATGACCGAGCCGTCGGCGTGCCGGGAGGCATGCGTCTCGATGGCCCCGAAGGCGGCCGTCAGGAACCGGAGCTCGGCGTCGGCGTCCGGCACGATGAGGTAGGGAGTGACGGTGCGGTAGGTGTCTAAGGTGTCAGCCATGGACGCCATCGTGCCACCGGTCAGCCGGCTGGTGATTGGAGAAAAGTGACGTGGTTCTGAAACGCGGTGCGGCCGTCGCGGTAGGCGCCCGGCGTCAGCCCCGAGAAGCCGCGGAAGTCGTGGATGAAGTGGGCCTGGTCGTAGTAGCTGCTCGTGAGCGCCGGCCGCGCCTGGTTTCCGGCCGAGCCCACCGGCGCCTATCTGCGCCTGAGCTTCGCGAGCGCGCCTGAGGCGCAGCTGGTTCCGGGCGTGGAGACCCTGGCGCGCCTGGTCGCCGAGACGCTGGAGCCCGCGCGCCAGAACCACCCGGCTGCTAGGGGGCGCGGTACTCCTCCACCATGACCTGGCGGTCGAAGTTGCCGGGGTTGTCACTGCACTGTGCCGAGACGCTGCGCACCCAGATCTCGAGGGTGTGCGTGCCGCTGGCGACACTCGTGAACCACATCGAGGCCGTCACCGGGGCATCGGCGCGGCCCTCTGCTATCAGCACCGTGGCGTCGGGCGACAGACCGCCGAGACCGGCGGGGCCCGCGGCCTGGCCGTCGATTCGCACCTGGAAGTTGCAGCCACCGCCGGTCGACGGGGCAAGCGTCGCCACGTGACTGTTCCACGTGACACGCAGCGGCCCTCCGCTCGACGTGAACGACCCCACCTGGCGCAGCAGCACCGGCGGACTCACCGTGCCGCCGGCCGACGTCACCACGCCTGCGTAGGTGACAGCGGTGAGGCGCGGCGCCGCGACCCCCGCCGGAGCCGGCCGCGGGGCGCCGGTCGCTGAGCCGCCGAACGCGAACGCGCCGCTGCGGCCATCGTCGTCCAACCAGGTGCCCGACAACCCTGCCAGCGTGATCGTGGCCGACAGGTGCGCTGCGCGTCCGTCCGGGCGGGCGACGGCAAACCCGAACCGCACGCCACCTCCGGCAGGCACCGCCGTGCCTGTCACCGGCGCCGGGCCGGCGCCGCACAGGTTGTCATACCCGGTGAGCTGGTACTGCGCCCCCTGCTGAATCACCGTCACGGTGACCACGTTGCAGTAGGGCTGCGTCTGCCACGCGAAGGTGCCAATCACCTGCGCCGACGCTGCCGTAGCACCGACGAGCACCACCCCCAGACCGATCAGACCGCGAACCACCATTCGCATGCATCGCCCTCCACCCCAACAAGCGGAAAGCGGCGCCGAATCTTTCAGATCACCAGAGCTGCCGCCCGATCACTCGATTGCCCCGATCACGAGATCAGCAGATGCCAGCATCACAATCGGCCCATCCACCCCAACAGCCCGGTGGTCAGCCACGGCACGTAGGTGATGACCAGCACACCGAAGCCGAGCACGAAGAGCATCGGCAGCGACGCGGCGGCCACTTCCATGAGCGGCTTGCGGAAGCGGTACGACGACAGGAACAGATTCAGGCCCACCGGCGGCGTGAGATAGCCGAGTTCCAGGTTGGCGATGAAGATGATGCCCAGGTGCACCGGGTGCACGTCGTAGGCGAGGCCCAGCGGCACCAGCAACGGCGCCACCACGAAGGTGGCGCTGAAGATGTCCATCATGCAGCCGACCACGAGCAGGAAGCCGTTGAGTGCGAGCAGGAAGGCCCAGCGCGACGAGATGTACTGCTGGGTGAGTTCGAGCAGGCGGCCCGGCACGTCGGCGTCGATCATCCAGCTCGTGAGACCCACCGCCACGCCCAGGATGAGCAGCACACCGCCCACCGTCGATGCGCACTCCGCGGCGACGCGGCTGATGTCTCTGCCGATCTTGAGGTCGCGGTGCACGATCACCTGGGTGAAGAAGGTGTAGAGCGCGCCGATGGCCGCGGCCTCCACCGTGGTGGCGAAGCCGCTGAAGAGCGCGCCGACGATGACCACCGGCAGCAGCATCTCCCACTTCGCGTCCCACAGCGCCGCGCCCGCTTCGCTGAACGCGAAGGCCGGCCGGTGCACCTTGCGGGTGATGGCCGCGCGGATGCCCCAGGCCGACGTCATGCCGATGAGCAGCAGCCCCGGGAGGATGCCGCCGATGAATAGATCTTCGATCGGCGCCTGAGCGACGATGCCGTAGAGGATGAGCGGCAGCGCCGGCGGCAGCAGCAGGCCGAGCGAACCCGACGCGGTCAGCAGCCCGAGCGAGAACTTCTCCCCGTAGCCGTCTTTCACCAGCGCCGGGAACAGCAGACCGCCGAGCG
>JANNIB010000369.1:0-2892 GCA_031404695.1 Acidobacteriota bacterium | reverse complement strand
TGAAGAAGTCTTCCTGGCGCGGCTTTCCCACCACCGTCGCTGGGTAGATCGCATCCTTCCGGTGCGCCAGCGTATGGACGCGGAACACCGGGTAGTCGTGGCGCAGCGAGTAGTAGCCGTAGTGATCGCCGAACGGGCCTTCCGGCTGCCGCTCGTGCGGCCGCACCTCGCCCATCAGCGCGAACTCGGCATTGGCGACGAGCGGATGGGGGTGGCGGAAAGGGCCGGGCACGCGCGCGAGGCGCTCGCCGGCGATGAGCGAGGCAAGCATCAGCTCGGGGACGTTTTCGGGCAGTGGCGCGATCGCCGAGAGGATGAGCGCCGGCGGGCCGCCGAGGAACACCGTGACCGGCAGCGGCTGGTCCTCCGCTTCGGCCACCTGGTAGTGGAAGCCGCCGCCCTTGCCGATCTGCCAGTGCATGCCGGTGCTGTTCGCATCGTGCACGTGCAGGCGATACATCGCCAGGTTGTGGCCGTGGCCGCCGGGATGCTCGGTGTAGACGAGCGGCAGCGTCACGAACGGGCCGCCGTCGTCGGGCCAGCACGTGAGCGCCGGCAGGCGGTCGAGTCGCGGGTCGCGCGTCACGACCTCCGTGACCGGGCCCAGGCTCTGACGTTTCAGACCCACCTTCAGCAGGCTGCCGGCGACATCGCGCGCGCCCCACAGCTTGCCGGCATCGGGCGGCATAATCGTCTGTGCCAGCTCGACCAGCCGGCGAATCAGGCGCATCGGATGTTCGCCGAAGGCCAGCGTCGCCCGCTTCTCGGTGCCGAACAGGTTCGTCACCAGCGGGAAGGCGCGGCCCTTGACGTGGGTGAAGAGCAGCGCCGGTCCGCCGGCAGCGATCACGCGGCGATGGATCTCGGCGGCTTCGAGGTGCGCATCGACGGGCGCGGTGAGGGTGACGAGATCGGCGTCGGCGCGCAGCCGATCCATGAAAGTGCGAAGGTCTGGGAACATCGGTTACTTCGTAAGGACGCCTGGATCGTACACGATGGTCCCGCCGACGAGCGTGAGCACGCTGGTGATGCCCTCCAGGCGGAAGTCGGGCGCCCTGAAGATGTCGTCGGAGAGCACCGCGAGATCCGCCAGGGTGCCCGGCCCGAGCCAACCTTTGTCGCGCTCGCGTTGCTCGGCAAACGCGCTGCCCAGGGTGGCTGCGGTCACAGTGGCTTCTCGTGACCGGTCGCCGATATCGCGGACGTCGGCGATGGCGGCGATGAGCGACCGTCCGGCCCCGGACCCCAGGGCCACGCGTAGACCGGCCCGCTCGTACTCGAAGGGCTCGGCGAAATCCGCGATGTCCTTCTCGAAGTGGCGGTCCGCCGGCATCCGCGGCACCACCGTCACGACGAGACCCGCCTCCCGGAGCTCCTCGAGCACGGCGGACACGACGTTGAGGATCGGAGGAAATCCCGGCGTGCCGGCTCGCGGGTCGATGGGCACGTGGCCGTACAGATCGAGACGCGGACGCTTTCGGCGCCACACCTCCATCACGCCGACTCCCCGCAGGGCGGTCAGATAGGCGCGCAGCTCCTCGCCACCTGCCACCTCGCCGACGCCGCCCTCCGACAGGTCGCCCCGGAACGCCACGATCACCGGGTCCTCGGCGCCGTAGGCCCACTTCACGATGGTGGTGAGCTGTCGTGACTCGGCGGCGCGACGGCCGCTCCACCACGGCCCGAGGGTCCACGACACGCCCGACGCGAACAGCCGGTCGCCCGGCTGCGGCGGCAGGTACGGTTCCTCGTCCTGCGGACGTTCGCCGTCCATCGGCGAGCGAATGAGCCGCCACCGCGCCCGACGCTGCGCCTGCTGCGCCGCCATGACCAGCGACCGCATCGGCCCGCCGGCGACGACCTGAAGACTGGTCACGCCTCTGGTGACGGCGCTGCGATCGAGCGCGCTCAGACCGGCCGGCGTCGGCGGCTCGATCGGGAGGTCGACCCGGGCATCGTTGAAGCCCGGCACCAGCACCCGCCCGCCGGCATCGATGACGCGTGTGGCAGGGCCCGCAGACGCCTTCACCTCGGCGCTCGTCCCCACGCCGATGACGCGGTCGCCCTTGATGGCGACCGCCTCGGCCCACGGCCGCGCGGTGTCGTTCGTGAACACCCGCGCGTTCAGAATGACCAGCTCCGGCGCCACCGGCCCCGCGCACGCGGCGCCAAACAGCGCGACAGCGGCTATGAGTGGCAGGCGTCGCCCGACGGAGCGATGCGACGCGCAGCGGGACGATGGCACGCCCGAGCCCCCAGTCCCCAGCCCCCAGCCCCTAAGCCGTCGTCCCCTGCCAGGTCTCGTCGGCGCTGCCGCCGTAGATGCTCGGCACCTTGCCGCCCATCGGCCGCAGGTAGGTCGAAAGCTGGCCGCGGTGGTGCACGCCGTGAACCAGCGCGAAGTTGAGATAGACCAGCGCCGGGTTCTTCATCCCGTAGAAGTCGATGATGTCGGTGAACTTGTGGTCGGGGAGGGCCAGCACCTGTTCCAGCTTCTTCGGGAACTCGTGTTTGTACCACGCGGCCAGCTGCGCCGGCGTCGGCGCTGCGGCTTTGAGCTTGGCGTCGCCGTCGGGATCGTTCGTGAACTTACCGTCAAGGATCGCGGTCAGGAACCAGATGTCGGCGCCGGCGAGGTGAATCGCCAGCTCCCACGCCGAGCGGCTCTTCGGCTCCGGCTTCCAGTCCTTGACCGCGTCGGGAATGGCCGCCAGGACCTTCGCGGTCGTCATCCACTCGTGCTGCAGCTGGGTGCCGATCACGTTCACGGCGGCGCGGGCTTCTTGTGGCGTCATGGCGTCTCCTCGTCGAGAGCCGGGCGAAGAACCGTGGCATCGCTCACGCCCCAGCCCCAGCCCCCAGGATCCAGTCTTCGTCAGCGTGTCAACTTCC
>JANNIB010000368.1:0-8769 GCA_031404695.1 Acidobacteriota bacterium | reverse complement strand
CTACCGGCTCGGCCGACGCTACGAAAGCGTCCGCACTGGAGAAGTGCTCGGCCCGACGCCGAACGCGGCGGGCGACGTCGCTCGCTGACACGTGGAGGATTCACCTGTGACGAAGCTCACCCGCCGTGACTGGCTTGCGCTCACCATGGGCGCCGGCGCCACCCTCACCTTCGACCCGCGCGTGCTGCTGGCGCAGGGGAAGATGAACACCAAGGCCATTCCGTCGAGCGGCGAACGCCTGCCGGTCATCGGCCTGGGCAGCTCGGCCACCTTCGCGTCGGTCGCGCGCAGCGAAGACCTGACGGCCCTGCGCGAGGTCTTCAAGGCGCTCGTCAGCGGCGGCGCCACGGTGTTCGATACCGCGCCGGGCTACGGGGCGTCGGAAGAAGCGTCCGGGAGGATCGTCAACGAGCTCGGCCTCGCCGACAAGATCTTCTGGGCCACCAAGCTGAACGTGGCCGGCCGCGGCGGCGGTGGCGCCGATCCGGCGGCCGCGCGTCAGCAGGTCGAAACCTCGTTCGCGCGCGTGAAGTAGGCGAAGATCGACCTCGTCCAGGTGCACAACATGGGTGATGTCGGCGTGCAGATTCCGATTCTGCGCGAGTTCAAAGAAAAGGGCCGCGTCCGTTACATCGGGTTGACGACGACGTTCGAGAATCAGTACGCCGATCTCGTCGCCACCATGCGCAAGGAAACCCTCGACTTCATCGGCGTCGACTACGCCATCGACAACCGGCACGCCGAAGCCACCATCCTGCCGCTGGCGCAGGAGCGCAAGATGGGTGTCTTCGCCTACGCGCCGTTTGGCCGCACGCGGCTCTTCAAGCGGGTCGGCGATCGCCCGGTGCCCGACTTCGCGACGGAGTTCGACGCCACCACCTGGGCGCAGTTCTTCCTGAAGTTCGTGGTCAGCCATCCGGCCATCACCGTGACGACCCCGGCCACCAGCCAGGCGAAGAACATGGTCGACAACATCGGCGGCGGCCTCGGCCGGCTGCCGGATGCGGCGATGCGCAAGCGCATGGCCGACTTCGTCGACGCGCTGCCCGGCGCGTAGGCGACCCCACGCGATGACCACCGGCGAATCGTCCGCGCGAGCCTCGTGGCTCCAGCGGCTCGTGGACGTGCGTCCGCGGGAGCTCGCGGCGGTCGCCTGGTCGTGGCTGTTCTTCTTCGCGGTGCTGTCGGCGTACTACGTCATCCGGCCGATCCGCGATGACATGGGCGTGGCCGGCGGCGTCAACAACCTGCCGTGGCTCTTCACCGGGTCGCTCACCGGGATGCTGCTGGCCAACCCGCCGTTTGCGTATCTGGTGGCGCGGATGCCGCGGGCCCGCTTCGTGTCGTGGGGCTACCGCTTCTTCGCGCTGAATCTCGTCGCGTTCTTCGCGCTGCTCACCTGGGGACCGGGGGCGCAGCAGGTGTGGTTCGGCCGCGCCTTCTTCATCTGGACCTCGATCTTCAACATGTTCGTCGTCTCGATCTTCTGGTCGGTGATGGCGGACGTCTTCGCACCCGGCCAGAGCAAGCGCCTGTTCGGCTTCATCGGCGCTGGCGGCACCATCGGCGGCATCGCGGGCGCCGGGCTCACCAGCTGGCTGGTCGGCTCGCTGGGCGCCGCCAATCTGTTGCTGGTGTCGGCGGTGCTGCTGGAGGTGGCGGCGCTGTCGGCACGGCGCCTGTTCACGCTGCCGCGCACGGCCACGCCCGGAGAGGACGGACGTGCGGCGGCGCCGGCCGGTCCCGAGATCGCCATCGGCGGCACCGTCTGGGAAGGCATGCGACGGGCGTTTGCCGATCCCTACCTGCTGAACGTCACGCTCAACATGCTCTTCTTCACCGTGCTGACGACGTTTCTCTACTTCCAGCAGGCGTCGATCGTCGACGCGTCGCTCTCCGACCGCGCCCAACGCACCCGCTTCTTTGCGAACATCGATCTCGCGGTGAACGTGCTGACGCTCGCCACGCAGACCTTCGCCACCGGCCGCGCCGTGAAGCGCTGGGGCGTGGCCGCCGCACTCGCCTTCCTACCGGTGCTGAGCGTGGCCGGCTTCGGCGTGCTCGGCCTGGCGCCCACCATCGCCGTGCTGATGACGTTCCAGGTGCTGCGGCGCGCCGGCAACTTCGCGGTGGCGCGTCCCGCCCGCGAGGTGCTCTTCACGGTGGTGCCGCGCGCCGATCGCTACAAGTCCAAGACCTTCATCGACACGGTCGTCTACCGCGCCGGCGATCAGATTGGCGCCTGGGCCTATGCGCCGCTGGCCGCGCTCGGCGCCGGCGTGGCCGGCATCTCGTCGGTGGCAGTGGTGCTGGCGGCGTTGTCGGCCGTCAACGCCGTGTGGCTGGGGCGCAAGATGCAGCGCCTGGCTACGGGCTCGACGGCCCTCGACGAGGCCGAGAGCGGCCCGCCGACGACGCCGGTGCTGAGCGATTCCGAACCGGTCTGAGCCGGCGCCTACCGCCGCCAGCCGGTGGACGCGAGCGCGGCGGTGGCCGCTTCGGTCATCGTGCCGCTGACGCGCAGGCGCAGCGAGGTGGCGCCAAGTTCGTCCTTGGCGCGCCGCGCCAGCTCGCGGAACTCCGCCGTCGTCGCTTCGTCGGCGCGAATCCAGTCGAGCGGCAGCACCACCACCGTCTCGCCGCTGGCGCGGCGCGCCACCAGCGCGCGCGAGTCGGTCAGCACGGTGGCCACCGCTGCGGTCTCGTGCTCGCGCTGCAGCATCTCGGCGCTCTCGACGAAGAACAGCGCCTCGCGTTCGTCTGTCGCTTCGGCGGCCGAGGCCAGATAGTCGCCGGTGCCCGGCACCTTCACCGTGGCGAGCGCGCCAACCAGCCGCGTCTGCATGGTGAGGGTAAAGGCGCGATTCCGAAAGAACGCGTTGGCGCCATCGCTCGACGCGCCGATCTCGCGAGTGCGGGTCTCGTTCAGCTTGCGAAGCTCTTCGGGATCGGTGCCCCAGACCAGGTGGCCGACATCCGCGGTGGTGCCGATGAGCGGTGGAATCGGAATCGCGATCGAGGTGGCGACGGCCCCAGCGGCATCCACCGTGGCGACGCGTTCGAGCTCGGCCTTGAGGACGGGATTGGTGGTGTAGGGATCGGCGCCGACGCGGCGCGCCCAGCGCCTTCGGGCGCCGTTGATGCCGATGAGGCCCTTGGCGGCGCTGGCCGCGGCGGCGCCCACCCGCGAGCCGTCGTCCTTGTCGGCGTCGCCGGGACGGTCGTCGGTCATCCGCTGCACCGCGCGCTTGGTGCGCCGCCCGAGGTTGACGCCGAAGCGCTTCACGCCGCTGCCGATGCCTTTGGCCGTCGCGACCGGCGCCGTCACCGCCTCGACCACCCCGGTGCCGACCTTCACGAGCGACTCACCCGCTGATCGCGCAAAGACGCCGGCCCTCGAGAGGTCCTCGAGGCGCGCGAGCGCGGCGATCTCCTGCAGACGCACGTCGACCTGCGCTACGCCGTGGGCTTCGAAGGGGCCAAACGGCGACGTGATGGTGAAGACGTGATAGCTGTCGGGCGTGCGCACCTCGCTGGCAATCGCGTAGCCCTCGCCGCTCGGCGGCGTGGACCCGAGCAGCGGCGCCGCGGTGAGTACGGGGTCGGGCTCGCGGGTCTGGGCGCGGGCGACAAGCGCCGTGGCGGCCGCCAGCAACAGCGCGGACGCGACGACAGACCGGGAGGAAGACGATGTGACGCGACGCATGGCGATTCTCAGACTACCGCGCCTCGTGCGCTGTGGGAGCCGCGTGCGGCCTCAGCGCTGGGACGGACGGTCGAACACGAGCGGATGGGCCGCCGGACCGCCAGGCGACGCCGAGCCCGCCGCGGACCCGCTCGGTGACGGTGACGGCGCACATGCGCTCGATGCGCAGTTGGCGCACCTGGGCGAGGTCTCAGGCGCAGCGAAGCCGATCAGGCGCCGGGCCACGACGACGGCGGCGCCGAGCGCCGTGAGCGCCACGATCACGTCCTGGAGCTGGAGGAGGGACATCGTCAACCCCCTTTATGCCACACCTGCCGACCGCAGGCCCTGATAGAGCAGGAAAGCCGCGACGTAGGCCAGACCGGACATATAGCCGAGCTGCAGCGCGGCGTATTTGAGGCCGCCGGTCTCCTTGCGGGTGACGGTGAGTGTCGGCAGGCACTGCATCGCGAGCACGAAAAAGACCAGCGCGGAGGCGGCCGTGGCCGGCGTGAACACCCGACCACCGTCGTCGCGCGTCATGCCGCGGATCATCGCCACCACGCCCTCGTCCACCTCTTTCTCGGCCTGGCCGGCCGCCAGCACCGACATCGTCGAGACGAAGACTTCGCGGGCCAGGAAGCTCGTGAGCACGCCCACGGTGAGCTGCCAGTCGAAGCCGAGCGGCGCAAACGCCGGCGCCACCGTGTGGCCGATGCGTCCGGCGAAGCTGGCCGCCTGCGCGTGCTTGATCTCGAGGGCTGCGGCCTCGGCGAGCAGCGTCTCGGCCTGCGCCGGCGCCACGCCGGCAGCGCCCGCCTCGGCGCGCAGCTGTGCCGCCTGGGGCGGCGGCGCCACCTTCGGATACGCGCTCAGCCACCACATGACGATGCAGATGGCGACAATCACCGTGCCGGCCGTCGAGAGGAACGACAGGCCCTGATCGCGCGCCGTGAGCAGGGCGTTGCGCAGCGACGGCGTCTTGTAGGACGGCAGTTCCAGGATCATCGGCCTGGCGTGGCCCTTGAGGATGGTGCTGCCGAAGAGCTTGGCGGTGAAGAGCGCGGCCAGCGCGCCGAGCAGATAACACCCCGCAAACGCCAGCCCCGCAAGCGCCGGGCGGTCGGCAAAGAGCAGCGTCGTGAGCAGCACGTAGACCGGCAGGCGCGCCGAGCAGCTCATGAACGGCGCCACGAGAATGGTCGCCAGCCGATCGCGGCGATCGGGAATCAACCGCGTGCTCATGATGCCGGGCAGCGCGCACGCGTGCGAGGTCAGCAGCGGCACGAAGGCATGGCCCGGCAGGTCGAACCGCGACAGCCAGCGGTCCATCACGAACGCGGCCCGGGCGAGATAGCCGGTGTCTTCGAGCAGGGTGATGAGGAAGAAGAGCAGGCAGATCTGCGGCAGGAACACCACCGTGCCGGCGATGCCGCCGACGATGCCCTGCGACACGAGATCGCGCACCGGACCGGCCGGCAGCACGCGCTCGACCAGCGCGCCGACCTCGGCAAAGGTGGCTTCGATGAGATCCATCGGCACGGTTGCCAGCGCGAACAGAATCCAGAACAGCGTGCCCATGATGGCGACAAACGCCGCCAGGCCGAGCACCGGATGCGTGAGCACGCCGTCGAGACGTTCGGTCAGGCGATCGTGCGCCTGCGACGACCCGGTCTCGGTGCTCACGGCGGCGGCGATCGCATCGGCCCAGCGGTTCACGCCGGCCCCGCTCGGCGGAGGCGGTGCGCCCGACGCCGGCGGATGCGCGCCGAGCAGCGCGTCGCGCAGCGCCGCCAGGCCGCGGCCCGAGCGCGCCACCATCGGCACGACCGCCACGCCGAGACGCGCTTCGAGGTCCGCCGTGTCGATGGCGAGGCCGCGCCGCTCGGCCAGGTCGATCATGTTGAGAGCGACCACCATCCGTCCCCCGCGGGCGAGCAACTGCCCGACGAGCACCAGGTTGCGCGCCAGATTGCAGGCGTCGACGATGACGACGATGGCGTCGGGCCCGGCGCCGCGCGTGCCGTCGAGCAAGGCGGTGGCGATGCGCGACTCCGGGGCGTCGATCTCGAGGTCGTAGACGCCCGGCAGATCCAGCACGTCGAGCGCAGCGTCGCCGTGGGCCTCGGCGCGGCCGCTGCGAATCGAAGTAGTCGTGCCCGGGAAGTTCGAGGTCTTGGCGCGCGCGCCGCAGAGCGCGTTGAAGAGCGTGGTCTTGCCGGTGTTGGGGTTGCCGATGAGGGCGATGCGTCGCACCGGCGCGGCCACGGCCGACGAGCCGTCTGGCGTGTCGACTGCCAGGGACATCGCCGTGCTACCGGCCGCCGGCCTCGGGCACGACGTAGAGGCAGCGCGCGACGGCGCGCGACAGCCCGATGCGGGTGGACCTGACTTGCACAATGCAGGGGTCGCCCACCTGGCACAGACGCAGCACACAGGCATCGGTGAGCCCGAGCGAGCGCAGCACCGCGCGTGAGTCGAGATCGGTCACTTCGTGCAGCGTGGCGACGGCGCCGACCGGCATCGAGGTCAGCGGCACGGCGGCGGCGCGGGAGGGGGCGGCGGAAATGGCCGGGTTCACCATCGTGTAACGGGGCCATTGTATCAATCCTGAGACCGAATCTCAGAATGACTACCGCGGGTCCCGACAGGAACAACTACAGCCGTGCTGGAACTGCCCATGTTTTCACTTTTTCTTCTGCGCGGCGGCCAGCAGGGCCCGGACCCGCATCCTGGCGCGGTCGCGCACCTCTGGCGGCAGCTTCCGGCACCCCGCCGACCGGCATGACTCGAGCATCGCCCGCAGGCGCCGGGCCCGCGGACCGCAGACGGCGCAGCTGCCGACATGACGCGCCACCGTCCGGGCGCCCGCGGCCGGCAGTTCGCCGTCGAGGTAGGCCCAGATCCGATCGCCGGCGACGCAGCGAGTCGTGCGCGTGGACGCCGGGGGCCCGGCCGGGCGCGCCGTTGAGCGCGTCATCGCGCCGGCCCGTCGAGCGCGGTCTGAAGGGCCTTGCGGGCGCGGCTCAGCCGCGTCTTCACGTTGTCTTCCGAGATGCCCATCGCGTGCGCCACTTCGCGCGTCGAGAGCCCCTGCATCTCGCGCAGGAACACGATCGCGCGCTGCGAGGGCGGCAGGTCACGCAGCGCCGTCTGCAGGCGTCCCCGCAGACGCGAGTTCGCCACCATCTGCTCCGGGCTTCGCCCCGGATCCGGCGGATCGTAGGCGGCGCGGTCGTGCCCCGCCGGCACCTGGTCGAGCGATTCAAGGCGCAGTGGCTCGTGCACCCGCTTGCGGCGGTTCATGAGACAGGCGTTCTTGACGGTGCGGTGCAGCCACGGCCGGAAGGCCTCGGGCTCGCGGATGCTGGAGGTGTAGCGGTAAGTCTTGAGGAGCGCCTCCTGCATTGCGTCTTCGGCGTCGTCGGCATGGCCGCAGACCGACACGCTGAAGCGCCACGCCACTTCCTGCACCCGGGTCAGCAGACGCTCCATCGCCGCCGGATCGCCGCCCGAGGCGTCGCGCACGAGGTCGGCGTAGACGTCCGCCGGCGGGGGCACCGGGGTCACCGGCTGGCGTGTCACCTTTTTCACGGCGCTGAATCTCTTGGACAGGATGATACGACGGCTCACGCTCCTCGCTTTGTGCTTCGGCCTCCCCGGCGTGACCTCGGCGCAGACGCCGCTCACGCTGGCCGAGGCCATCACCCGCGCGCAGGCCGCCAACCTCGACGCCCGCGCCGCCGTCGTGGCCGAGCAGCAGGCCGAGGCGCGCCTGACGCAGGCCCGTGCCGGCTACCTGCCGAGCGTGGACGTCACCGAGAGCTGGCAGCGCGGCAACCAGCCGGTGTTCGTCTTCAGCTCGCTGCTGGCGCAGCGGCAGTTCGGCGCGGCGAACTTCGCCATCGAGGCGTTGAATCACCCGGCGGCGGTCAATAACCTGCGGCTTGGCGTCACCATCGACCAGGCGCTGTTCGATCCCTCGACGCGGGCCGGCGTTCGCGCCGCCACGCTGGGCAAAGACGTGGCCGCCGTGTCGCGCGCGGTCGTGGCCCAGGACCTGGCCGTGGCGGTCACCGCCGCCTACGGCGCGGTGCTGTCGGCCGAGGCCGCCGGCAGAGCCGCCGCGGCGGCGGTGGAAACGGCCACGGCAGACCTGACCCTGGCGCGTAACCGGCGCGATGCCGGCGTCGCCACCGAAGCTGACGCGCTGCGCATCGAGGTCTTCCTCGCCCGCACGCGCGAACAGCAGATTCGCAGCAGTGCCGACGCCACCATCGCCCGGGCGCGGCTCAATCAGCTGGTCGGCGCGCCGCTCGACAGCGCCTTCACGCTCGACGAGGCGCCGGCGCCGGAAGCCCTCGCCGACACCGCGCTGCCGGCGCTGGAAGCCATGGCGGTGGCCGAACGGGCCGACCTGAAACTGTCGTCGCTGCAGGAGCAACTCGCCGGCGCCGCGGTGGATGCCGCGCGCGCCGCCTTCCTGCCGCGCGTCTACGCGCAGGGCGGCCTCGAGGCCAACGGCGGCGCGTGGGGCACACGGGCAACGAGCTGGATGGCCGGCGCCGGCGCCCGTGTGAACCTGTTCCGCGGCTTTGCCGACCAGGCCCGTCTCGCCGACGCCCGCCATGCGCAGACGCTGCGCGCCATCGACCGCCAGAAGACGGAAATCGCGGCGCGCCTCGATGTGCGCGTCGCCGTGGCCAGACTCGACGCGGCCAGAGCGGCGGTCACGGTCGGCCGCGCCGCCGTGGCGCAGGCGCGCGAGAGTCACCGCATCGCCCGCGACCGCTACGAAGGCGGGCTGGCCGATGTCACGGCGCTGGTCGGCGCCGCCGAAGCCGAACAGCAGGCCGAGGCGCGCCATGCCGCGGCCCGCGTCGACGTCACTGTCGCCGCCGCCACTCTTTCACGCGCGCTTGGAAAGCGATGACCGACACCATGACACGCACTCGTGCACGCGTCACTGCGGCCCTGCTCACCCTTGCCGCCACCGCCGCCTGTTCCTCCGCCCCGGCCGACGCCCCGGCGGGTGAGGCGGCCGCGCCGCTCTTTGTCACGGTTGTCACCGTGGCCGACGGCGC
>JANNIB010000367.1:0-6054 GCA_031404695.1 Acidobacteriota bacterium | reverse complement strand
GGCCGGGGTGCTCGGGGCGGCCGGCGCCGCCGGGCTGACCTGGGCGCTCAGCCGTTTCGCCTTCGACATGACCTACCGGTCGCCCACGATGCTGCTGGCGGTGGGCGTGGCGGTGTGCGGCGTCACGGTCTCGCTGGTCGGGGTGATGTCGAGCTGGGACGTGCTGCAGCGACGGCCCCTGTCAACGCTGCGCGGCCGCTAGCCCGCCGAAGCGGCCGGCGCGGCCGGCTCGGGGACCCGGCGTGCAGCCGCGTGTTATCATCGGGTGTTCGCCGGGCGAACGGCCCGGGCGCTGTGGAGCACCCCTCATGAACGTGGCCGTGTACAAGGATCTGCTCTTGCGGAAACGGGCCGAACTGACCGCCTCGGTCGGCGGCAAGCCGCTCCAGCATTCGATGGAGCACAACAACGGCCGTCAGGGGGACATGGCCGATCAGGCGAGCGGCAACAACGAAGTGCACATCGCGCTGAAGTTGAAGCAGACCGATGCCAAGATCCTGCAGGCCATCGACGAAGCCCTGGTGCGCATCGACAAGGGCGCCTACGGTGTCTGCCGCGACTGCGGCGAGCCGATCGCGGAACCCCGCCTGAACGCGATCCCGTGGACGCGCGTGTGCATCAGCTGCAAGGAGAAGCAGAAGTCGTGACCCCGACCGACCTGGCCCCGCTGCTCCGCGAGTTCTACGCCGAGCGCCTGGCGATCCTGCAGCGGCACGTCGCCTCAGCCCATCGCATCGGCGACTACGACGTCAACAACGCCTACCAGAACGTGGTTGCGCGCGAAGAAACGCACGTCTACTGGGTGCATCGCGCCGTGCTCGATGCCGGCGCCACGGTGCCGGCGGCCGCGGCCGAGCCGGGTGACCCGTCGGGCAGCGGCCGCGACATCGCCGCCGCCGACGCCGCGGTGAATCACGCCTTCGTGGCCACATGGGCGCCGAAGGTGGCCGCCGTGACCCACGCGCGTCACCGCAAGATGCTCGAGGTCGTGCTGGGCGAGATGCAGGAGCACGCGCGGTTGTTCCAGCAGGCCGGCGAAGGCCGCACCGACATCATCGGTGTGCCCGTGGCCGGTACCGTGCGTGCCGGCTCCGTGCTCGGCACCCGCTGGGTGGAGTGACCCAGGCCCGCCCGGCGGCGGCCGTGCGCGTCGCCGTGGCCCTCGGCAGCAATCTGGGGGACCGGGCGGCGCACCTGACCTGGGCGCTCGACGCCCTCGCTGCCGTGCTCACCGATCTGCGCCCGTCGCCCTTCGTGAACACGGCACCGCACGGCGTGCCGGACCCCCAGCCCGACTATCTGAACGCGGTCGCCGTCGGCGCCACCACGCTCGGTCCGCGGGCGCTCCTCGACACGCTGCTGCGCCTCGAAGCCGCCCGGGGGCGGGTCCGCCTGGGCGCGCGCGCCGCACGGACACTCGACCTCGATCTCATCCTGTACGGGGGCCGGGTCATCGATGAGCCGGGGCTGCAGGTGCCGCACCCGCGCTTCCGCGAGCGGGATTTCGTGGTGGGGCCGCTGGCGGCGCTGGCGCCGCGGTGGCGCGATCCGGTGGGAGGGCAGACGATGGCAGCACTCTGGCGCACCCGGCGGTTGCTCGGTAGAAGGTAGGCAGCCGTCGGATGCGCTGAGGGCGCGAGGGTCTAGTGGCCGGCCGGCGCGTCGTGCGCCTTGCCGCGGCGGAACAGCCCGCCCAGGCCTTCCTCGAAAAGCGTATACATCGCCGGCACGAACACCAGCGTGATGAGCGTGGAGGTGAGCAGGCCGCCGATGACCACGCGCGCCAGCGGCGCCTGCAGCTCGGCGCCTTCGCCGATGCCCAGGGCCATCGGCACCAGGCCGAGAGCGGTGCAGATGCTGGTCATGAGAATCGGCCGCAGCCGGTGGTGGCCGGCCTGCTCGATGTCTTCGCGCAGCGGCAGCTTGTCGCGGCGGCGCAGCGTGTTGGCGTAGTCGACGAGCAGGATGGCGTTGCTGACCACGATCCCGGCCAGCATGATGACGCCGATGTAGGCCTGCATGCTGAACGGCGTGTTGGTCAGCAGCAGCGAGCCGACCACGCCGATGGCGGCCAGTGGAATCGAGAACATGATGATGAACGGGTCGCGCAGCGATTCGTACTGCGAGGCCATCACCGTGTAGACGAGCACGATGGCGAGGATCAGCACCAGCTGCAGTTCGCGGAACGAGCGGGCCTGGTCTTCGACCTCCTGGCCGAAGCTGATCTCGAAGTCCTTCGGAATGTCCAGCTCCGGCAGGCGGGCCTGCACGTTGCCGACCGCCTCGCTGAGTGCGACCTCGACCTCGGAGTTGACGCGCGTGATGCGCTCCTGGTTCTTGCGGTCGATCTGGGTCGGCCCGGTGTCGCGGTTCACGACCATCACGTTCTTGGCCGGAAGCACCCGGCCACCCGGCGTGCTGAGCAGGACGTCGCCCACCGACGAGATCTCGTCACGGTCTGACTCGCGCAGCCGCACCATGATCGGATACTCGTTGCCGGCTTCGCGGAACATCGCCGCCTGGGTGCCGGCGATGTTGGTGCGGATGGTGTTGGCAACGCCCGTGACGGTCATGCCGAGCACGGCCGCCTTGTCGCGATCGACGTTGACGGCCAGTTCCGGACGGCCCTCGTCGCGCCCGAGGCGGGCGTCGGCGATGCCGGGCGTCGTGTCGAGCAGCGACTTCAGGTCCTGGGCGACCTCTTTCGCCTGGTCGAGGTCGTGGCCGCGGATCTCGACCGAGAGCCGGCTGCCATCGCCACCGCCACCGCCGCGCATCATCATCTGCTGACCGCCGGACGCGCGCGTGCGGACGATCACCCCCGGCAGCCCGGAGAGCTGGCGCCGCAAGTCCATCGCGATCGCGTCGCTGCCTCTGGTGCGCTGGTCTTTCGGCGTCAGGCGCACGGTGATGTTGCCGCGGTTGGTCGAGCTGTTACCCCAGCCACCGCCGCCACCGCCGCCGGCCTGCGTGATGAGCATGGTGGCTTCCGGCGTGGACTGGCGGATTGTCTCTTCCAGCCGGATGAGCACGTCTTCCGTGCTCTCGATCCGGGTGCCGACGGCCAGCTCGGCGTCAACGGTGACCTCGCCTTCGTCGGTGGTCGGCTGCAGTTCGAAACCGACCTGGCCGAGCAGCACGATGGCGGCCACGAACATCGCGAGGCCGACGGCGAAGACCGTCGGGCGATGGTGGAGCGACGCGTGGAGGGTGCGGGCGTAGAGCGCGTCGAGGCCGTTCAGGGCGCGCTCACTCCAGCGGAACAGGATGCCCAGCGGGCCGCGGCGGCTCTCGGCCGGCGGCGCCAGGCGCAGCAGACGCGAGCACAGCACCGGCACGATGGTGACGGCCACAAACAGCGACATCGCCAGCGAGAACGACACGACCGCGGCGAGCTGGCCGAACATGATGCTCGAGACGCCGGTCAGGAACAGCATCGGCGCGAAGACAGCGATGTGCGTCAGGGTCGAGGCGAGAATCGCGCTCCATACCTCCTCGGCGCCGTCAATGGCTGCAGTCCTCCCGTCTTTGCCCATCTCGAGATGCCGGTAGGTGTTCTCGAGCACGACGATGGCGGCATCGACGATCATGCCGAGGCCCAGCGCCAGGCCGCCGAAGGTCAGCGTGTTCAGCGTGTAGCCGCCGAAGTAGAGCAGCGCGAAGGTGCCGACCACCGAGATCGGAATCGACGTGCAGATGATGATGGTCGAGCGGATGTCGCGGAGGAACGCGAAGATGACGAGGATGACGAGCAGGCTGCCGATGAGGGCGTGTTCCTGCACGCTGCTGATCGAGCGCTGGATGTAGATCGACTGGTCGTCGAGCACCTGCAGCGTCACGCCGGGGATTTCGCGGTTGATGCGCTGGATCTCGGCCCGCACGCCCTCGGCGATCTGCACCGTGTTGGTGCCCGACTGCTTGGTGACGCGCATGCGGATGCCGGGATTGCCGTTGATACGGGTGAAGCTGCGGCGGTCTTCGGTGCTGTCGCGCACCTCGGCGATGTCGCGCAGGTAGACCGGCACGCCGTTCTGTGTGAGGACGACCAGGTTGCGGATCTCGTCGATGTTGGTGAACTGGCCGGGGCTGCGCAGCAGATACATGCGGTCGGCTTCGAAGACCTCGCCGAGCGGGATGTTCTGGTTTTCGGTGCGCAGGATGTTGACCACGCGGTCCACCGAGAGGTTGAGGGCGGTGATCTTCTCGCGCGAGAGATCGACGCGAATCTGGCGCCGCAGGCCGCCGTCGACGCTGACGGCGGCGACGCCGGCCACGCGTTCGAGCCGCGGCGACAGGTCGTTCTGCGCCATCTCCCGCAGCGTGACCGGATCGAAGTTGCCCTCGACGCCGACGCCCATGATCGGGAACGAGGTCGAGTCGAACTTGAAGATGGTCGGCGGGTCGGCGTCTTCCGGCAGGCGGCCGCGCACGCGGTCGATGCGGGAGCGCACTTCGTCGGCGGCTTCGTTGAGGTCGGTGCCCCACGTGAAGTTCAACCGCACCGTGCTGTTGCCCTCCGACGAGGTGGAGTTGACCTGGTCGAGCCCGGCCACGGCGCTCACGGCCTGCTCGATGGGGCGCGTGATGAGCTCCTCCATCTCGAGCGGGCCGACGCCCTGGTACGAGACGCGGACCGTGATCGACGGGAAACTCACGTCGGGCATCAGGTCTACGGGCAGCCGCGTCAGCGAGATGGCGCCCAGCAGCACCACGACGAAGCTCAACATGAACATCGTCACGGGCCGTTCGATGGCGAGTCTCGGAATACTCATCGGTCCTCCAACGTCGTACTGCACTGCGAACTACTGCGCGGCACGGGGCGCGGGACGTCCGGCCTGGCCAGCGGCCGGCGGCGCCGCAGCACCAGCCGACGAAGCGCCGGCGCCGGTCGGGGGCGTGCCGCCCGGGGCAGCGGGACGGCGAGCACCGGCACCGCCGCCGGGACGGGCCGGGCTGTCCTGGCCGGCCACGATGAGCGTGTCGTTGTTGCGCAGCGCCGAGGCGCCGCTCGTGACGAGGGTGTCGGTGGCGCTCAGGCCGGCGCGCACTTCGACGCGCTCGTTGTCTTCGATGCCGATCTCGAGCGGCTGGAACTTCGCCTTGTTGTCGGCGGTCATCGTGAAGACGCCGCGGGTGCCCTGGTAGTCCACGACCGATGCCTTGGGCACCAGGGTCGTGTCCTTGCGGCTTTCGATGGTGACGCTCATCCGCGCATACATGCCGGGCTTGAGGCGGACGTCTGCGTTCGGCACTTCGATTTCGATCTCCGCCGTGCGCGTGGCCGGGTCGAGCACCGGGGCGACGCGGGCGATGCGGCCCGAAAAGGTCTCGCCCGGGTAGGCATCCACCGTGACGCGCGCCGGGTCGCCGGCATTCACCAGCCGGAGGTCCTTCTCGACGACATTCGCCACCAGGCGCACGGAGCTGATATCGACGACCGAGGCCACCGGCGATTGCTGCGATGCCCACGCCCCGACGTCCATGTTGCGCTGGCTGACGAAGCCGGTCACCGGTGAAGTGATGTTGGTGTTGGTCTTGGCGATGCGCAGCTCGTCGAGACGCGCCTGCGTCTGCGACAGTTGAGCACGCGCCAGATCCAGCTGCGCCGCCGAGGCGGCCTGCCGCGCGTCGGCATCGTCGAGCGACTGCCGGGGCAGCAGCTGGCGCTGGAAGAGGTTCTGGGAGCGTTCGAAGTTGATGACCGAGAACTTCAGGTCGGCCTCGCGCTGGCGGATGGTGGCCTGGGCGACTTCATACGACGCCTCGGCCTGCTTCACCTGCTCGTTGATTTCCTGGTCTTCGATCCGCGCCAGCGTCTGGCCGCGCGACACCCGGTCGCCCAGCTTGACGTTCATGGTCACGAGGCGTCCGGCCGTGCGTGGCACCACATCGACCGTCTGGGCGCCGATGAGGTTGCCGACGACGTTCAGTTCCGCCGAAATGTCGCCTTTGGTGGCCTTGGAGACCTCGACGCTCATCGGGGGACGAAAGCCACCGCCGCCGCCGGGACCGCCGGGACCGCCGGGGCGCTGGCCGCCCTGACCACCGCCCGCC
>JANNIB010000366.1:0-1671 GCA_031404695.1 Acidobacteriota bacterium | reverse complement strand
CCGCGCCATAATCCGCATACACCCAAAGAATTTCGTGATTTTATTCACGAGACGTACATACAACTCGATGCCGCTATCGGCAGATTGATAGAAAAACTTCCTGCCGATTGTCGCGTCTTTCGGAGATCCACCGCGCCAGGTAGCCGCCACTAAGCAAGTGCGTCGAGGGGTTTTCGCCGTAGCTGTAGTTGAAGCGCAGCATCAACGTGAGCTGCAGGATCAGCCACGCAATCAATGCCAGGTTCGCGGCGCTGAGGACCCGAAGCGCAAGGCCGCGCCTGCCGTCGAGCCAGCTGGCTGCAGAAAATATGAACAGCGGCGCGGCGACAAATTCCTTCGCCATCACGCCGACGACGGCAACGGCTCCGGCGAGAGCGACGCGCTCCTGAAGTAGGAATAGGGTGACCGCCGGACCGAGTGCGTACATCAGCGGATCGGAGGTGAACGGGTCGAACAGCGTGTAAAGAGATCCGAAACCGAGCGCTGAGAAAGTGGCCGCCATCACGGCCGCCCGCGGCGACAGGCCCCACGCGAGACCGAGCGCAAGTACGGCGGCCGCGGCCCCGGTGTTCGACACCACGGCGTAGGCTTTCCACTTCAGAACCGATTCGCCGGGGAGCGCGCCGAGCGTCCATGCAACCAGCACCCGGAAGCAGTGGAGATCGGTGCAGTCCGGCACGATCGTCCGGCTCGCGGTCGCCTCATACACATCCCGATCCGTCACACGATCGGGACGCGGCGCTTGCCATGCGATCACCGCCAGCACTACCAGGACCGGTAGCGCCACCGCTGCGACCTTTGGGGATCCGATCAACGTGATGGTGTGTCCTTCAGGACTGCCTCAAGCGCGCGGACAGGCTCGACCAGCCCCGCGGCGATGATGGCGTTGCCTTCCGGATTCAGGTGCATGCCATCAAACACCAGACCGGTATTGCTCAGGTCCACGGCCCCCTGCAGGTCGACGTAGCGCACTCGCGGGTTAGCCGGGAACGACCGCGCCACCATTTCAGCGAGCACCCGCTGTTGATCGGCGTGACGCTGCTCGCCTGCTTGCGCTTTGCTGGGCTGGGCGACGATGGCGACGGCCTTGCCCCGCTCGAGTGCGTGCCGGGTCGCGGCGTAGATCGCTTCACAGTAGTGGGACCACGGCCGCGCGCACCTGGCTTGGCCAGGCGGTGCGGTGGTGGCGGACGGCGGCTCGCCTGATAGCCGCGCCAATTGACGGCTGAGCGACGTCGACACCGCGCCGGCGGCCTCGAGCGCGGTGGCCGAGGTGCGGTCGGCGATGTTCGGGCGAAACACCGTCGGAGCGGGCGAGTCGCTGAGCGAGGCGGCGTAGGCCCCGCTCAGGTCGCCGCCATGCCGCAACAACAGTGCCTTCTCCCGCAGCGCCAGCGGCAGAATGGGAAAATACCCGGTCAGCCGGAACACCGCCGACTCATGCCGGTAGACCGCCGTGTTCGGCGCCAGGTCGCCAATCAAATCGTTGTAACCCTCGTACAGGCAGACCACGTCGTAATCGAGGTACTCGAAGTCCTGCAGGGTGGGCCGGAACGAAAATGCACCCTCGTTATTAAAGCCAAGATTAATCACGCGCGCGGGCGCCCCGCCGCCTTCGTTGAGCTTGCGCTCCAGCAGCGCCGGGATCGCTTCATCCCACCGCACGCCGTA
>JANNIB010000365.1:0-23365 GCA_031404695.1 Acidobacteriota bacterium | reverse complement strand
CCGCGGCAAGTGGGTGATGGAGGTGCTGCTCGGCTCGCCGCCGCCACCTCCGCCGCCCAACGTGCCGGCGCTCGAAGAGACCAGCGGCAGCGCCGGTGGCCGGCTGCTGTCGGTGCGCGAACGCATGGAACAGCATCGCGCCAATCCGGCCTGCCAGTCGTGCCACCGGGTGATCGACCCGCTCGGGCTCGCGCTCGAGAACTTCGACATTGCCGGCAAGTGGCGGGCGAAAGACAGCCTGGTGCCGGTGGACGCAAAGGGACAGCTCTACGACGGCACTGCCATGGACGGCCCGGCCGGCCTGCGCGAGGCGCTGCTGAAGCACAAGGACGTGTTCCTGCTGAGCTTCACCGAACACCTCATGACCTATGCGCTCGGCCGTCGCCTCGAGAGGTACGACATGCCGGTCGTGCGGGCGATCATCCGCGACGCGGCGAAAGCCGACTACCGGATGTCGGCGTTCATTACCGCCGTCGCCACGAGCGCCCCGTTTCGCATGGGGAAGCTGGAGCCGTCGGCAACAACAGACGTATTGAGATAGCGGCTAGCGGCTGGGGACTAGCGGCCAGGATCTCTCGACCGGAGCAGACAACGATGTTCATCTCGCAGAAGCACCTCTCGCGTCGCACCATGCTGAAGGGGGTCGGCGCCACCGTGGCCCTGCCGTTCCTCGAGGCGATGGTGCCGGCCCGCACCGCCTATGCGAAGAGCGCGGCGGCGGGGAAGGTGCGCTTTGCCGCCATCGAGATGGTGCACGGCTCGGCCGGCGCAACAGTGGTCGGCACCGCGAAGCACATGTGGTCGCCGGCGGCGACCGGGCGGGCGTTCGATCTCGGCCCCACCTCGATGCGCGCGCTCGAGCCCTTCCGCGAGCACCTGACCATCATCAGCAACACCGACGTCCGCAATGCCGAGGCGTTCGAACTGCCCGAAATCGGCGGCGACCACTTCCGCTCGAGCGCGGTGTTCCTCACCCAGGCCCACCCCCGCCAGACGCAGGGCTCGGACGTGCGCGCCGGCACCTCGATCGATCAGCACTACGCCCAGAAGTACGGGCAGGAGACGCCGATTCCGTCGATGCAGTTGTGCATCGAGAACGTCGACCAGGCCGGCGGCTGCTCTTACGGCTACTCCTGTGTCTACACCGACACCATCAGCTGGGCCTCGGCCGAGGAACCGCTGCCGATGATCCGCGACCCGCGCGTGGCCTTCGATCAGCTGTTCGGCGTCGGCGCCACGGCCGAAGAGCGGGCGGTGCGGCGCAAGGAAGACAAGAGCATCCTCGACTGGGTCACCACCGAGATCGCGCGGCTGCAGAAGACGCTGGGCCCGGTCGACCGCGCCCGGCTCACCGACTACCTCGACGACATCCGCGAGATCGAGCGCCGCATCCGCAAGGTCGAGACCCTCAACAGCAGCGGCGAGCAGCGGGCGCTGCCGGGCGCGCCGATCGGCGTGCCGGACAGCTTCGGCGAACACGTGAAGCTGATGTTCGACCTCCAGGCGGTGGCGTTTGCGAGCGACCTCACGCGGGTGTTCTCGTTCAAGATGGGCCGCGATGCCTCCGGCCGCGTCTATCCCGAGAGCGGCGTCACGACCGGCTTCCATCCGGCCTCGCACCACCAGGGCCGCGAAGACCGGGTGACGGAGTTTGCGAAGATCAACGCCTATCACGTCAGCCTGATTCCGTATTTCCTCGACAAGCTGAAGAACACGCCCGAAGGCGACGGCACGCTGCTCGACCAGACGCTCGTGATGTACGGCTCGCCGATGGGCGATTCGAACGTGCACAACCACAAGCGGTGTCCGCTCTTCCTCGCCGGACATGCCGGCGGGCAACTGCGGGGGCAGACGCACATCAAGGCGGCCGATGGCACGCCGATGGCCAACGCGATGCTGTCGGTGGGACAGCTGCTCGGGCTGGACCTGCCGTCGTTGGGCGACAGCACCGCGGCCATGGACCTGAACGCCGCGGTCGAGACCACGGCGGCGAAGTAGGCGACCGAACATGACGATGCGACGACTGGCTGGAACCTGGGTGACCACGGGCCTCGTGGTCGGCCTCGTGTCGATGACGGGGGCCGGCGTCGAGGGCCGCCGCCGCACCATCGCCGATGCCCCCGTGGCTGACGCGGTGATGCGCGGCGACACTGCCGGCGTGCGTGCGATGCTGCGCGCCGGTGCCGACGTGAACGCGGCGCAGGGCGACGGCATGACCCCGCTGCACTGGGCGGCGATGAAGGGGCAGGCCGAGATCGCGTCGATACTGCTCTATGCCGGTGGCAGCCACGCGGCCACCACCCGCCTCGGCGGCTACACGCCGCTCCACCTGGCCGCCCGGGCCGGCAGCGCGCCGATTGTGGACGCGCTGGTCGCCGCCGGCGCGAGCGTCACGGCGACGACCTCGTCTGGTGCGACCGCGCTGATGCTGGCGGCCGAGTCGGGCACGCTCGCCGCGGTGCAGCGCCTCGTGTCAGCCGGCGCCGACGTCAACGCGGTCGAGCAGGCCAAAGGCCAGTCGGCGCTGATGTTCGCCGCCGCCTTCGACCGCGCCGACGTCGTGGCGTATCTGCTCGCGAACGGCGCCGACCACCGGCGCGCCACCACGGTCATGGACCTGGCAACGCTGACGGCCTCGACCGAGCCGCAGGCGCCGCGCCGGCCCGGGACGGCCGCGGCGAATGCACCGCAGATTCCGGGGCTCACGCGGCAGTTCCGCTACAACGAGCTCATCGGCACGCAGGGCGGTCTCACGGCGCTGCTCTTTGCCACCCGCGAAGGCTACGCGGCGTCGGCGATGGCACTGCTGGCCGGTGGCGCCGACGTCAATCAGGTGAACCCCGGCGATGGCACGAGCCCGCTGCTCATGGCCGTCATCAACGGCCACTTCGACCTCGCCATGCAGTACCTCGCACAGGGAGCGGACGTCTCGCGCACCGCGGCCAACGGCGCGGCGCCGCTTTACGCCACGCTCAACCATCGCTGGGCGCCGAAGTCGCAGTATCCCAATCCGAAGGGCTATCAGCAGCAGACGACGTCGTACCTGCAGATGATGCAGGCGCTCCTCGACCAGGGCGCCGACCCGAATGCGCGCGTCCGCAAGAAGGTGTGGTACCAGGCCTTCAACTCCGACTTCGCCGGGGTGGACGAGATCGGCGCCACGCCGTTCTGGCGCGCCGCCTACGCCAGCGATGTCGAGGCGATGCGGCTGCTCGTGAAATACGGTGCTGATCCCCACGTTCCGACGGTGAAGCCGGCCGGACGCCCCTTCACCGGCGACGGCATCCGCCAGACCACGGATGTCTCGAATATCCCGCCGGTGCCGGTGGGCGGGCCGGCCGTGCCGCCGCTGCTGGCGGCGTCCGGCGTGGGCTACGGCGAGGGCTTCGCCGCCAACTCGCACCGCTACGCCGAGACCGGCTTCCTGCCTGCCATCAAGTACCTGGTCGAAGAGGTCGGGGCGGACGTGAACGCGGTGGACCACGAAGGCAACACGGCCGTGCATCTGGCGGCCTCGCGCGGCGACAACGCCTCGATCGAATACCTGGTCTCGAAGGGTGCCGTCGTCACGACCGTGAACCGCGAGGGCCAGACCACCGCGGACATGGCCAACGGCCCGGTGCAGCGCACGCAGCCCTACCCGGCGACGATTGCGCTGCTCGAGAAGCTCGGCGCGACCAACAACCACAAGTGCGTGTCGTGCTGACGGCCTGACACGGCGCGCGCGGCGCCGGTCGCCGATGTCTCGTGGAGGGCTCGATGCAGACGACCTTGCAGGATCTGAAGTTCGCCGTCCGCTCGCTCCTGCGGGCGCCCGGTTTTGCTGCCGTCACCATCCTCACGCTCGCGCTCGGCATCGGCGCCAACACCGCCGTCTTCACGATCGTCAACGCGCTCGTGTTGCGGCCGCTCCCATACCCGGACGCCGACCGGCTCGTGATGCTGTGGCAGGACCTGCGGGCCGGTGGCGGTCCGCCCGATGAGTGGGCCTCGCCTGGCAACTTCGTGGACTGGAGCACGGCCTTGCCGTCGCTCGAGCGGGTGGCCGCTATCGGCGGCTGGCGTCCGACGCTGAGCGGGGAGGCGGAACCCGAGGCGCTCACCGGCGAGCAGGTGTCGCACGAGTACCTGTCGGTGCTCGGCCGCGCGCCGGTCGTCGGCCGCGACTTCGCGCCCGGCGACGACGTGCCGAATGCGCCGCGGGTGGCGCTGGTGGGCGACGGCCTGTGGAAACGGCGCTTCGGTGGCGATCCGTCGATCGTCGGCCGCGTCGTCGTGCTGGCGGGCGAGCCGCACGAGATTATCGGCGTATTGCCGGCGGGCTTCCGGCCCATCGTCGCCTCCGGCGCCGAGATCTGGCGGCCGCTGCGGCTGAACCGGGCGGCCCCGGCGCGCGGCGCTGTCGTGCTGCGCACCGTGGCGCGTCTGGCGCCGGCGACCTCCGTGGCCCAGGCGCAGGAGGCGGCCACCGCGTTGGCCCGGCGCCTCGAAACCGAATATCCCGACTACAACAACCAGACCGGCTTTCTCGTGCAGCCGCTGCGTGAGCGCGTGACGGGCCAGATCCGCCCGGCGCTCGTCGCCCTCACCGGCGCGGTCGCGTTCGTGCTGCTCATCGCCTGCGCCAACATCGCCAACCTGCTGCTGGCGCGGTCGTCGGTGCGGCGTCGTGAGCTGGCGACCCGCGTGGCGCTCGGCGCCGGCCGCGGCCGGATGATCCGACAGCTCGTGACCGAGAGCCTGGTCGTGGCGGCGGCTGGAGGCGTCGCCGGTCTCGTCCTCGGCCTCTGGGGCGTCGATGCGCTGGTGGCCATGGCCCCGGCCGATGCGCCACGTCTCGACGAGGTGCGCATCGACACGACGGTGCTGGCGATGACGGCGCTGCTGACCGCGGTGACGGGCCTGGTCGTCGGGCTGGCACCGGCGCTGCAGCAATCGTTCACCGATGTCGCGTCCACGCTCAAAGATGGCGGCCGCGGCACGGCCGGCAGCAGCCGGTCGCTGCGTGGGGCGCTCGTGACGGCGGAAGTGGCGCTGGCGCTGGTGCTGCTGACCGGCGGCGTGCTGCTCGTGCAGACTTTCACCCGCCTGCAGTCGGCCGACCTCGGCTTCATGACCGAGGGCGTGCTGGTGGGCGGGCTCTTCCCGCCACGGGCCGTGTACGACACGCCGGAGAAGACCATCGCTCTGTACGACCAGGTGCTTGAGCGGGCCGCAGCCATTCCCGGCGTGCGGCGCGCGGCCTTGGCCTCGGTGCTGCCGCTCGACGACGGCGACAGCGACATGTCGTTTGCGATCGAGGGGCGTCCGCCGGTGGCCCGGGCGTCCGACGCGCCGGTCACGTGGTACCGGGTCGTAAGCGCCGACTACTTCGACGCCATCGGCATGCGGGTCGTGCGCGGCCGCGGTTTCGCCGGACGGGACGCGGCGCCGGCGGTGGTGGTCAACGAGACCTTCGTCCGCCGTCACTTTGCGGCCCAGGAGCCGCTCGGCCGGCAGATCCGCTTCGGCGGGCCCGAGCGGCCAGCCTTCGAGATCGTCGGCGTCGTCGCCGACGTGCGCGGCCGCGGCGCCCGCGAAGACGCGCGCGTCGAGACCTTCATCCCGTACTGGCAGTTACCGGAAGGCGGCATCAACATCGTGCTTGCCGGCGCGACGCCTGGACGCTGGAGCGGGCCGCTGCGACTGGCGGTCGCCGGGGTCGATCCCGGTCTCCCGGTGGTCGGCATCCGCACGATGTCGGAGATGCTCGGCGCCTCCATCAGCCAGCCGCGTTTCCTGGCCACCCTGGCCGGCAGCTTTGCCGGCCTGGCGCTGCTGCTGGCCGCGCTTGGCATCTACGGCGTGATGGCGTACGCCGTGGCGCAGCGCACCACCGAGATCGGCGTGCGCATGGCGCTTGGCGCCAGCGCCACCGAGGTGTTCCGGTTGATCATCGGCGACGGCGTGCGCCTGGCCGCGGCCGGCGTCGTGCTCGGCGTGACCGGCGCGGTGCTGGCGGCGCGGGCGCTGGCGACGCAGCTCTTCGCCGTCGAGCCGACCGACCCGGTGCGCCTGGGCGGCATGGCGGTGCTGATTCTGGTCGTGGTCGTGGTGGCGTGTCTGGTGCCGGCGTGGCGGGCGATGCGGGTCGATCCGGTGGAGGCGCTCAGGGCCGACTAGGCCAGGCCCCGACCGGGCCGGCGCCCGTCAGGGCAGCGTGAGCGTAGCGCCGGCGATCCCCTGCTCGCCGCAGAACGCGTAGAAGAGGAATGAACGGCCCGCGTCCTCGAACACGAAGGGGTCGCGCAGTTGTCGCACCGGCACGTCGATGTCGCCGGGCGAAGAAGCGCTACTCGGCAGGTGCGCGCATTCGCCCGCGGTCTCCGGCCGCAGCACTTCGACGGGTGGCGTGGCCTGCCAGTGGCGCCAGTCGAGCGTCAGGTCTATGGTCGACATCAGCACCCGTTCGGGGGCGTCGCCGATGGCGGTAAAGAACACGTGCAGGCGCGATCCGCGCTGGACGAGCGCCAGATGCCGCACCCGGTTGGCGTAGGTCCCGCTGCTGAACGCCTGCGCCCCCGGCTCGAAGGCGGCCAGCGGGGTGGCCGCGCGCCAGACCTGGCCCAGCCGCGACAGCCCGTAGAAGGCGCCCTGATAGGAGAAGACCCGAAGGTACGACGTCTTCGTGATCGCCGGCCGGGCCGTGAAATGAAGCCCGTCGCGCGACTCGGCCACCTGCGTGAACTGGCCGTAGCCCCGCTCGCGCGCCCAGGCGCGCGCCGCGGCCGGGTCGGCCGGCCAGCGCTCGCCGTTGGTCCCCCAGCCGTGGAACCACAGCACGATTCGTTTCGCCGCCGGGTCGAGCAAAATCTCAGGCGACGCGATGTGCGTGTAGAAATCGGCGCGGGTCTCGGGCGGATCGGGCTGCAGACGATGGAAAGCGGTGTTGCGCACGTGCAGCACGCCCGGCGCATACACCGCCCACGGGCCGGTCACGGCGTCGGCGTAGGCGAGGCGGATGTCTTCGCCCATGTGGTTCGCGAAATACATGTAGTAGCGGCCGAGCGGCCGCTCCACCCAGTCGGGCACCCGAATCACCGTCGGGCCGTTGACGTTGCCGCCGAGCGAGGGCGCGCTGTCCACCGTGATGAGCGGGTTCTGCGCGAAGCGCGTCGCGATCGGTGGCGGCGGGGACTGGGCGAGGGCCCCGCCAGGCAGCGCCAGGAGCAGCAGCGCGAGCCGCAGGCGCCTCATCGTGACGGACGCTACCGCGGGCCCAGTGCTGCCTCCGGGTGCGGCCGTGAAGCCGCCGTCACGCATGGTCGAACTCGGGATTGGCAGTGACGCGGATGCCGTGGTCGCGGAAGGCGGCCAGGTAGGCGGCGACGCGGCGGGCGCACTCCGCGCGGTCGGTGTTGTCGAGCGTCAGGTTGAGCACGTCGATGAACCACGGCGCCTTGACGTCGCTTTCGACCAGCGCCGCCACGAGATCGCGCGCGATCGGCAGGGTCGTGGCCTTCGAGTCGTCGTAGACGTCGCGATTGGCGGCAGCCAGCAGCTTCGCGTATTCCTCGTCGATGAGTCGGGCGAAGAGGGCTGGCGTGAGGGTGTCACCGGCCCGCACGCCGGTGGCGGCGTCCTCTTCGGTGAAGGGCGCCTGCTTGTGCAGCCACTCCCACAGGATGCTGACGCGGATCTCGCCGGTGGCCATGTCCTCCATCAGGTAGAGCACGTCCTCGTGCCCGAAGAAGTCGGCCGGCTTGAGGGCGGCCGCCTGCATGCCCTGGCCGAACGCGTTGCCATACTGGATGGCGACGCTCAGCAGATCGCGGGCGCCACGCACCGTGCGGGGCGCCGTCTCGAGCGCGCGCAGCGCCGCGGCATCGGCGGCGGTGTAGCCGAGCGGCGGGAAGGCGCGTCCGCGCTGGTTCAGCTCGCCGACGGCTTCCCACACCGGCCGCACGATGTGCACCATCTTCCAGTGCGCCACCCACTTGCCGCTGGCGCCGGCAGCACGTTCGCGCTCGGCGCCCGAGAAGGCCCGGGCCATGCCGGCGGTGACACCGGCCGCGCCCCCCACCGGGATGTTCGGCTCCATCCCGCCCTGCCACAGCGCCGTGCGCCCGTCGTGGTCGGGGGTGTTCACGGCCCGCCGTACCCGGTCTTCGTAGGCGCGCATGTAGGCGTAGGTCATCGTGATGGCGTCGATGTTCGGGTTCTGGAACGCCGCGTCCCACGCCACCGCGTCCGAGACGCTGTTGATGTAGTCCCAGCGGCCGGTGTTGAAGCCCACAAAGTGCGCGCCGAGCGCGGCGCGAATCTCCATCAGCTGGTAACACGCTTCCAGCTGCTCGACCAGCACGTAGGCCTTGATGGCGCCGACGGCGAGGCCGAGATGGGTCTCGAGCGCGCCGAGCAGGTCGTGCCACAGCGCGGCCTCTTCCGCGGTCTGGATCTTCGGGAGGTAGAGCACGACGGGCCAGCCGAGACCGGCAAGCAGGTGGTGCACGTTCACCACGTAGAGCACGAGATCGACGATCGAGGCTGAGAAGCCGGTGCCGTCCTCCCAGCGGACGTGGCGGTCGTCGAGGTGCAGGCCGCGGGCACGGAAGATCGGCACCGTCACGTCGAGCTGGGCGCGCCAGTCGACGATGATTGGCCGCCGGAAGAAGCCCTGCGCCCACGCGTTCATCTCGCCCGCCACCTGCTGCGCGACGTCGAGAAAGACGGTCTCGCGCGAGAAGGCGAGGCGGAGGTTGCGCTGGTTGTCGAGCGCCATGGTCGATCGCTGGCCGAGTGCGTCTTCGCCGTCGAACATCCAGCCATCGGCGCCCGACAGCAGCGCGTAAGCGACGTTGCGCAGGCTGGTCTCGAGCGCGGCCGCGGGGCGGGCGGCCGGGCCGGTGCCCTGAATCCACTGCCGATCGAGCGCGGCGGGAATGTCGCCGCCACGGAATCGACCGGCCCGCGCATCGGCAACGCGGATGGAGGTGCGGCCGATGACCGCGTCGTCGGGGAGGAAGCCGACATGTTCCTGCGCCGCCGCCCGCGCTGCGCGCCGCTCCAGCCGCGATGCCATCAGCGCGCGGCGGTCGCGATCGAGCGGCGCCAGCAGTTCGAGCGCCGTCAGCGCCGGCGGCGTGAAGACATCCGCGTAGCGCGTGGCCAAGGCGCCACGAATCTGCAGCGGCCCGGCGGCCTGGTGAGCGGGCGCACGAGTTGGCATGGCGCCGCAGTGTACCGCAGTCCGTCGCCGGACACGGTCCGGGCGGCGCGTGTCCGTTGACGGCGCGTGCGTGGGGGTATACAAAGGCACCGTATGAACTCGAGACTGCTGGCCGCTGGCGTGGCCCTCGTCGTGTCGGTGGCCAGCCCGTCCGCGCAGACCCCGGCGCCGCCCCCTGCCGACACGCAGATCAAAGGCCTGTCACCCGATCGCGGCCGTCCGACCAAACACGACGACGAGCAGCCGCTGCTCGACTTCGACGTCTACTTCCTGGGGGCGCCGTGGACGTTCGAGTGGGACGTGCCGGAAGGGCCGCTCGGCTCCGCCGGCCGGATCACCGGCACCACCACCTACAAGGCGCGTGGCGGCCGCTTCTACGAGGCGCTCACCGCGGCCGAGGGCCCCGACGGGAAATTCACGGTCCGCGAGACCATCGGTTACCACCGCGACTACAAAGCCGTCTCCCGGCACGTCGTGGACAGCCGCGGCTTCACCTACGACCAGATTGCGCACGTCGGCGCCGATCTGGGCGGCTTCTACAACATCCTCTTCGAGAGCGCGCCGTTCACCGCCGGCGGCCATACGGTGCGCATCAAGCACACGATGCGGCTCGGCGCGCCGCTGGCCTACCGCGTGGCCACCACCGTGTCGGTCGATGACGGGCCGTTCGTGAACTTCGGCAATCCCTGGTTTCGCAAGCCGGTGCCCGGCGGCGGACCGCAGTAGTGGCGCGTCCCGACGAGCCACTGACGAGGCAGAGCACATGATGCGACGAGTAATGGGCGGGGCCGTGGCCGCGCTGGGAGTGACGCTGGCGATGGCGTCGGGTGTGACGGCGCAGGGCGAGGCGTACCGGCTGGTGCCCAACTGGCCGACCCTGCCGACCGACATGTGGTTCGGGTTGAAGGAGGCGCCGCCTCCGCCGGCCGAACGCGAGGCCCAGGCCGCCGCGCGCCGCGCCCGCGGCCAGACGGGCGGCGGCGGAGGGCTGCCGACCAACCAGCCTGGTATCTCCGGCCTGGCCATCGATCAGCAGGACCGCATCTACGTCTTCAACCGCGGCCCCAAACCGGTGATGATCTTCGACACCGCCGGCAAGCTGCTGCTCGCCGGTGGCGACCTCGAATACAACGGCAAGACCATCAACAAGGACTGGGAACACTCGGGCGCGGTCGACTGGGACGGCAACATCTACATCATCGAGCGTGACGCGCACCGCATTGTCAAGGTCACGCCGAAGATGGACAGGTTCCTGATGCAGATCGGCACCACGATGGAGAAGGGCAACGACGCCACCCATCTCGACCTGCCGTCGGGTCTCGCGGTGCTCAAAAGCGGCAACATCGTCGTGACCGACGGCTACGGCAACAACCGCGTCATCCTCTACGACAAGTTCGGCAAGTTCATCAAGCAGGTAGGCAAGGGCGCCGGCGGCCCGGCCGACAAGGGCACCGGCCCCGGCGAGTGGGTGCTGCCGCACAAGCTGGCCGTCGACGCGCAGGAGAACCTCTACATCATCGACCGCGAGAACAAGCGGCTGCAGGTCTTCGACAAGGATCTCAACTACAAGCGCGAAATCAAGAACGAGTGGAATCCGTGGGATGTCCACATCTCGCGCAAGGGCACCGAGGGCGCGGGCTTCATCGCCGACCACTTGCTCGAGCGCGTCCACAAGTTCTCGCTCGCCGACGGCAAGCTGCTGGCGACCTGGGGCTCGCAGGGGACCGGGCCGGGTCAGTTCGACTGGGTGCACGGCATCGTCGTCGACTCGAAGGGCGCGGTCTACGCGGCCGACACCTACGGCCAGCGGATTCAGAAGTTCGTGCCGGCGGGCAGCTCCTACTAACCGGTGTGACGACGCCGTCGCGTTCGCGGCTCGGCGCCGTCGATCTCGTGCGCGGGGCGGCCATCGTGCTGATGGCCCTCGACCACACGCGCGACTACACGACCGCGCTCAGGTTCCAGCCCGAGAACCTGGCGCTGTCGTCGCTGCCGGTGTTCCTCACGCGGTGGGTCACGCATTTCTGCGCGCCGACGTTCCTGCTGCTGGCCGGCGTCGGTGTCGGGCTGCAGGCCCAGCGTACCCCGCTGCCGGCGCTGCGCCGGTTTCTGCTGACGCGCGGGCTGTGGCTGCTGGTCCTGGAACTGGCCGTCACGCCGGCGGGCTGGCAATTCGGCTTCGAGCCGCTGCCGGCCTTCGCGTTGGTCCTGTGGGTGCTCGGCTGGTCGATGGTGCTGATGGCCGCTCTCGTGAGCCTGCCGCCGGCCCTCATCGGTGCGATGGCGCTCGCGCTCATCGCCGGCCACAACCTGACAGACGACGTGCCGCCGGCGGCCTTCGGCGTGCTGGCGCCGCTGTGGCAGTTCCTCCACGTGCCGGGATTCCTGTGGCCGGGCGGCCTCCTCATCGCCTATCCACTGGTGCCGTGGTTCGCGGTGATGGCGTTTGGGTACGGCCTCGCCACCACCTACCAGTGGGACGCGGCCCGGCGGCGCCGCGTCTTCGTCGCCGCGGGCATCGCGGCGGTGATGCTCTTTGTCGCGCTGCGCTTCATGAACGGCTACGGCAACCCGGTGCCGTGGCGAGCGCAGGCAACGGCGGGCCTCACCGCCGCGTCGTTCCTCAACCTGCTCAAGTACCCGCCGTCCCTGCAATTTCTGTTGATGACGCTGGGTCCGGCGCTCATCGCTCTGGCCGGAGCGGAACAGGCGCGCGGGCCGATCGCCCGCCTGCTCGCCGTCTACGGCCGCGTGCCGCTGTTCTTCTACGTCGCGCACATCTTCGTTGTGCACGCGGTGGCGGTGCTGATTGCCTTCGCCCAGAGCGGCGAGTGGCGGCGAATCCAGGCGGTCAAGCATCCGGACCAGATCCCGCCGTGGTTCGGCCTGTCGTTGCCCGGCGTGTACCTGGCGTGGCTGGTCGTCGTCGTGGTGCTCTACCTGCCGTGCCGCGCGATGGACCGGTGGAAGTCGACCCGAACCGAGTGGTGGTGGCGCTACGTGTGAATCGCCGGTGGCTCAGTTGCGCTGTCGGCCGTCGATCGGGCTGCCGAAACGCAAGGTGTTGCCGTCGGGATCCCGCACGTAGACCTCGCGCATGCCCCACGTCTGGTCAACCGGCCCGTCTTCGACCGGCGACGACGGGCGTCCCGGCGTCGTCAGGCCGTTCGCGATGAAGCCCCGGAACAGCGTGTCGACGTCGTCCACGTAGAAGTAGGTGGAGGTCCCGATCACGCCGTCGCCGCCGAAGGCCGACAGGTGAATCTGCTGGCTGTCAAGTGACACGCCGAGGTACTCCGGGCCGTCCGGTCCAGCCGCGTAACGAAAGTCGATCACGAACCCGAGCTGGGCGCAGTAGAAACCGGCGGCCCGCTCGGCATTCGTGATCCTGAGAATCGGCACCGCGCGCCTGACGGCCACCGCGGCTACTTCGGCCGGCTCACCGGCGGCACGATGCCGTTGACCCGGTACGCGGTGACCAGCTTGCCGTAGTGTTCACCCTGATGATCGAGCCAGCTGACCAGCCGCGGCGACGGGCTCTTCTCGACCAGCGGGTACGACTCGGCAATCGCCGCTTCCATCTCGGACACGACCGAGGCGCGGGTCTGGGGCTTCGACGCGTCGGCTTTTTCCGCGGCGCCGAAGTCGAACTTCTCGCCGCGCGCCACGGCCGATGTCATCCGCAGGCCGATCGTCACGTGGCGCAGCTCGTCGAGCACACTCCGCGAATCGGGATGCGGCTTCCAGCCCAGCTTCGCATCCGGGAACTGCGTGTCTTTCGCCATCACGAGGATCTTGTCGTGCAGCGCCTTCCAGGTGCGCAGCACCGCGGCCTCGTAGGTCGGGGGCGGCTGCGGCGCCTGGGCGGCGACCGAGGAGACGGTGGCGACGACAAGCAGGGCAGACAGTGTCAGCAGCTTCATGGGTGACCTCCGGGAATGCCCGATTCTACGCGCGGCGGCGGCCCGGGCCGCGGGTTTGTGACCGGCGGCTACTTCAACCCTTCCGCCACCGTCAGGAAGCGGTCGATGTCGGCGTCGGTGTTGAAGAGCGCCGGTGAGACGCGGACCTGCGTGCCGTTCTCGCGCACGCTCACCGACGTCTTCGTGTCGGCCAGATGTTTCGCGATCGCGTCGGCGGCCTTCGTCACCTTGAACGCGACAATCGACGAGCGGTTGCCGTCGGGTGTCACCACCGTGAAACCTATCGTGCGCAAGCCCTGCTGGAGACGATGCGCGAGGGCCACCGTGTGGGTCTCGATACGACCCACGCCAACCGTCGTGATGTAGTCGAGCCCGGCGCCGAGCTGGTAGATGGGCCCGAAAGCCGGCGTCGCGTAGTCGAACTTCTTCGCGGTCTCGTAGATCCTGAAATCCGTCGGGCCGAGCGTCTTCTCGACGTGACGCCAGCCGTAGCGGTCCACCGTCACGCGCGGCAGCACCTCACGCCGCACGTAGAACGGCGCCACGCCGTAGCTGCCGAGCACCCATTTGTAGGTGCCGATGCACATCGCGTCCACGCCGGCCGCCTGCACGTCGACCGGGAACATGCCCACCGCCTGGATGCCGTCGGTGTAGCAGAAGGCGCCGTGCGCGTGTGCCAGCTCGGCGATGGCGCGCATGTCGTGGCGGAAGCCGTTCTGGTGCGATACCCACGCCACCGACACCAGCTTCGTGCGCCGGTTCACCAGCGGGTCGAGCTCCCTCACCGTCACCGCGCCGCCGACGGCCTTCGCGATCCGGAGCTCGACACCGGTGGACTTCGCGAGCTCCGAATACAGGACGAACTCGCTTTCGTAGTGCAGCTCGTCGATCACCACGTTGTCGCCACGCGTCAGACCCAGCGACCGCGCGATGACGTTCTCGCCTTCGCTCGTCGCCGCCAGGAAGGCCACCTCGTCGGGGCTGGCGTTGATGAGGCGCGCGTACTGCGCGCGCACCTCCTCGGTCTTGCGCAGCATGTCGCCGAGCACGATCGGCGCCTGGGTCTTCGCGTCTGCGAAGGCGCGACCCACAGCCGCGACCGACAGCGGCGACGGCGTGATGTAAGCGGCGTTCAGCGACAGCACGGAGTCGGCGACGGGGAAGTCCTTGCGCACGCCGAGCGGGTCGCCGGCGCCCTGCGCGGCGGCGTTGACCGGCACCGCCGGAAACGACGACAGACCGGCCATGGCCGGCAGCGCCGTGAGCATGGTGCGACGGGAGACAGCCATGGGACCTCGCGGGCTAGCGGGCGCTCGACGCGGTGCCGAGCAGCTGCCGGATCTGTTTCACGGCGTAGTCGGACTTCATCTCGAAGAGCTTCTTCCCGAGTTCCGCCGCCGACCGGCGGCCATCGCCGGTGATGCCGTTGTTCACCCGCGGCTTCGAGCGGTCGGGCTTCTCGCCGGGCGCCGGCAGGGGATCGCCGAGCGCGTCTTTCACGAGTTCCTTGCGCACCCAACCCTTGTCGCCGCCCAGATAGAGCATCTCGGAGGTATCAGGAATGCCGGCATGGGCGCTGCCGGGATAGCCCTGCGTCTTCAGCCACGCGTCGAAGTCGCCGTTGGCCTTGCCGTAGACCTCGTCGCAGAAGACCACGCGGATGCCCTGGCCGGCATACTTCGCATCGAGCTTCGCCGCCACCGCCCTCAGTTGCGCTTGTCCGCCGCCGTGATCGCCCATCAGCACGACGTTCTTGAAGCCGGTCCTGATGAGCTCTTCGGCGATCTGCTCGTTGATGGCCTCGAAGATCTCGTTGGTGAGGCCGATCGTACCGGGCAGATCCGCGCTGGCGCGGTTGGGCGAGAAGGGCAGCACCGGCGCCGCGATGGCATTGCCGAGTGTGAGCGCGATGTCGCGCACCTGCTCGCGACCGAGCAGGGTGTGACCGCCGTTGACGTTCTGGGGGCCGCGCTGTTCGGTGCCGCCGTTGTAGACCAGTGCCGTGGTCTTGCCGGCGGCCAGCGCCTGCTTCACCTCGGGCCACGTCATCATCTCGAACTCGACGTTCGGCGTGCGCGTCGTGGCGGCCCCCGGGGCAATGCCCTGGGCCTCCGCCCGTCCCGTCATTGCCAGTACCGCCACCACCATCAACCCGCCCCACGTGCCGTATCGCATGATGTCTGCCTTCCGTGGCCGGCAGCCCACGCCTCTTGCAGGCGGGTGCCGGTCACACGCGCCCCAAGAATAGCCGACCCCAGCGGGGCCCGGGCGATAATGGCGACGTGCGTGACGTTGCCGCGGGAGTGGTGTGGGGGCTGCTGGTGCTGGCGGCCGGCGGATGCGGACGCGGGGCCGGCACGCCCGGCACGACGCCGGCGGCCACGCCGGCTGTGCCGCGCCACGTGCTGTTGGTCACGATCGACACACTGCGCGCCGATCGTGTTGGCGCCTATGGCTCCGCGACCGCGCGAACGCCCCATCTCGACGCACTGGCGGCCGCCGGGTTGCGCGCCACTCACGCCTACGCGACGGCGCCGGTGACGCTGCCCTCGCACGCGTCGATCCTGACCGGGCGCTATCCGCCCGCGCATGGCGCCCGGCACAACGGCATGGCGTTGCCCGACGGCGCCGTCACCCTCGCGACGGTGTTCAAAGCGGCCGGATTCGCCACCGGCGCCTTCGTCAGTGCGTTTCCGCTGGATCGACGCTTCGGCCTCACCGTCGGCTTCGACGTCTACGGCGACCGTTGGGCCCGCGCTCCCGACGGGCGGCCCACCGACGAACGCGCCGGGCAGGTCACGGTGGACGAGGCGTTGGCGTGGCGCCGCTCCACCGGCGATGCCCGCACGTTTCTGTGGGTGCATCTGTTCGAGCCACACGCGCCATATGGCGACGCGGGCAGCGGCCGCGCCGTGAGCGCTCGCTACGATGACGAAATCGCTGAGGCCGATCGGCAGGTCGGCCGGCTCCTCGACGGGCTCGGCCCCGCGCGGGCCGAGACGCTCGTGGTGGTCACCGCGGATCACGGCGAGGCGTTCGGCGAACACGGCGAAATCGGCCACAGCGTCTTCATCTACGACACGACGCTGCAGGTGCCGCTCATCGTGCAGGGGCCGGGGGCCGCTCAGGGTCTGCGGCGCGAGCCCGTGTCGCTGGTGGACATCGCGCCGACGGTGCTGGCGTTGACCGGCGTACAGACCAGCGCGCCGCTCGACGGCGAAGCGCTCGGCCTCGACCGGGGGCCGGGGCCGCCGGCAGCGCCGCCGCGACAGCTCTACGCCGAGACGATGGCGCCGTACGAAGACTTCGGTTGGAGCCCGCTACGCTCCGTGCGCGCGGGTGTCACGAAGTACATCCTCGCGCCGACGCCCGAGCTCTATGACACGGCGGCGGATGCGTTGGAGGCGACCAACCTGATCGCCACCCACCAGGCGGAGGCGGCGCGCCTCAAGGCCGCTGTCGCGACGTTCGCCCGGTCGCCCACGCCCGCCGCCGCGAGTGCCCTCACGCCCGACGCTCGCCGCCGCCTGCAGTCTCTCGGCTACCTCGGGGGCAGCGGCCCTCAGGCGGGGGAGCTGCTCGCCGACCCGAAAGACCGACGCGAGCTGGCGGCGCGTCTTGCCGAGGTGACGTCCGGCGAGCTGAGTGGCCCGGCGCTCGAAACGGCGCTGACGCGCATCCTCGCCGACGACCCGCGCAATCCGCAGGCGGCGCTGCGGCTTGGCTACGCGCGTGTCGCCCGTGGCGACTGCCCGGGCGCGGTGCCGCAGTTCCGGACCGCCATCGCCGCCGGGATGCCCACCGCCGACGCCCACCTCGGTCTCGCCGGCTGCCTTGTGGGCCTGCAGCGACTGGCCGAGGCCACGCGCGTGCTCGAGGACGCGGCCGAGGTCGAGCCGGGCAACCCGGTCGTCATGGCCAACCAGGGCCTGGTGCGCTCGGATGGGGGCCGGCCGGCCGAGGCCGTGCCGTTCTTCCGCAGGGCGCTCGCCCTCGACCCGGACCTGCACCAGGCGCGCTTCGGCCTGGCCATTGCCCTGGCGCGATCCGGTGACCGGGAAGGTGCCTCGCGCGAGGCGTCAGAACTGCTGAGTCGCCTCCCCGCCATCGCCCCGCAGCGCGCCGAAGTGGCGCGTCTGCTCGCCGCGCTCCGCTGAACCCCGGTCCCACGCCGATCCAATCCGGCACGAATATTTCGCAGTCCAGCCCAATTTTCCGGTGAGTTGTATCCCGAGTGTCTGCAGACCCTTGGATACAGGTGCTCGCGCTGGAGCGCGTCGTGCGGTATCGGGCCGAATCCCTCGATCTCTTCATGAAACGGCGCCCTGGGACGAAGGAGCCACCGTTGGTCCGCGCCTTGCTGTAAAAACGAACGTTCCGTAAGTCCGCTTTGTTCGTGTTCTACAAGACAACCAGGGAGTCACTCATGAAAAAGCTCATTCTGGCGTTGTGTGCCAGCGTGGCGTTGTGCGCGGCGGAAGCCGGCGCGCAGCAGACGACCGGTTCCATCATCGGCCGCGTCCTCGACGACCAGGGTGCCGCCGTGCCCGGTGCCACCGCCACCGCCGCGAACCCGTCCACCGGCTTCAGCCGCACGAGCGTGTCAGACGGCGAGGGCGTCTACCGGCTGAGCGGGCTCAACGTCGGTCAGTACAACCTCACAGTCGAGCTGCCAGGGTTCGCACCTGAGCAGCGCAACGGCGTCGTCATCAACGTCGGCCAGACCATTACTCTCGACTTCACGCTGAGGGTCGCGGCCCTGGCCGAGAGCGTCACCGTGACCGGCCAGACCCCGCTCATCGAGGCTACGGTGTCGTCAGTTGGCGGTGTCGTCGACATCGGCCGCATCGAGAGCATTCCGCTCAACGGCCGGCAGTTCGCCAACCTCGCCGCCACGCTGCCCGGCGTCGGCCTCGGCAATCACTCCGACCCGACCAAGAGCACGCAGTACTCGCCGCAGATCAACGGCGGCAACGGCCGCAATGTCAACTACCAGATCGACGGCGGCGACAACAACGACGACACCGTCGGCGGCCTGCTGCAGCTGTTCCCGCTCGAGGCGATCCAGGAATTCAACTTCGTGACCTCGCGCACCAAGGCCGAGAACGGCCGCAGCAACGGCGGCGTGATGAACATCGTGACCAAAAGCGGCACCAACACCTACCGCGGCAGCTTCTTCGAGTTGTTCCGCGACAAGTCGATGAACGCCGTCACCTACACCGAGAAGACCAACAACCAGGACAAGCAGGACTACCGCCGGAATCAGTTCGGCGGCAGCTTCGGCGGACCGATCCTCAAGGACAAGGTGCACTACTTCGCGGCCGCCGAGCGGACCCAGCAGGACACCAAACAGGTGGTCTCGACCTCGGGCCTCTTCCCGAGCCTCGACGGTACCTTCGACACGCCCTACCGCGAGACCCTGATGAACGTGAAGGCCACGGCCAACGTGACCGCCAACCAGTTCCTGTCGGTGCGTTACGGCCGTAACCAGAACTCGCAGCCCTACGGCGCTGACGCTCAGACTCCAGTCAGTGGCTGGGGCGACAGCGACAACAAGTTCAACTCGATCAACATGAACCACAACTGGGTCGTTGGCGGCAACAAGCTGAACGAGTTCATCTTCCAGTACGCCGACTTCAGCAACTTCATCTCGGCGCGCAGCCAGGACCCCTATCAGCTGTTCCCGAACGGCGTCGCCATCGGCCAGAGCCCGAACACCCCGCAGACCACCGAGCAGAAGAAGTGGCAGTTCCGTGACGACTTCTCGTGGCACGTCACCGGCATGGGCGGCATCGGCCACGACTTCAAGGTCGGCGTCAACTTCATCAACGAGCCGCGTCTGTTCATCACGTTCAACTCCGGCAAGGGCGTCGTGCAGAACACGCACCTCACCGACGATGTCAACGGGCCCATTTCGAACGTCACGCTCAACGACGGCGACGCTGCGGCCAACATCCCGCTGAAGCAGTACGCCGGCTACGTGCAGGACGACTGGGCGGTCAGCGACCGGCTTACGGTCAACATCGGCCTGCGCTACGACCTCATCACCGGGTATCAGTTCGACCAGTCGAAGAACCCGAACTACGTGAAGGTGCAGGCGGCTGGCGCGGCCGGACTGCTCACGGGCATCAAGGGTCTCGAGAATTTCGGCAAAGACCCCAAGGACGACACCAACAACTGGCAGCCACGCCTGGGCTTTGCGTATGACGTGCGCGGCAACGGCAAGGACGTGATTCGCGGCGGCTGGGGCATCTACATGGATATGGCCTACACCAACTCGAACTCGCTCTTTGCCGCCAGCGACGCCACCGGCAAGGGGTTCGGCGCCGTGGTGTCGGTGGACAACCAGGCGGGCATCCGCAACCCCGACGGCAGCTTCTACCGCGTCGGCCAGCCACTCACCAACATCCTGAGCCAGAACCAGGCGGGCAGCGGGCTGCCGCTCTTCGGCCAGTTCACCGATCCGCGTCTGCAGATGCCCTACACGCGCCAGGCGTCTTTGGGCTGGTCGCACGAGCTGATGCGGAACACGGTCATCACGGCCGACTTCGTGCGGGCCGACGGTCGCGACCTCAACGTGCGGCCGCGCATCAACACCGGTGATGTCGGTGGCGGGGCCACGGGCACGCGGCGCCTCGCGTTCCTGAATCTTTCGCCGAACGCCATCGGCACGCGTCCAGCTATCAGCGCCGGTAAGAGCGAGTACACCGCCCTCATCACCGGCTTCAAGCGCCGCATGACCGACGGCCTGGACATGACGGCCACCTACACGCTGGCGAAGGCCAAGAGCCAGATCGGCACGGCGTCGGACGAGTTGAACGCCAACCTGCTGCAGGATGCTGCGCAGCTCTACGACGACCCGCGCGTCTTCGGACCCACGTCACGTACCGATGCCCGCCACCAGGGCTCGCTCGCCGCGGTCTGGAGGGTCAAAGGAGTGACCATGGCGCCCACCTTCTTCTACCGTTCGCCGCTCCCGGTGCCGACCATCGCTGGCGTCGACACCAACCTCAACCGCGAGAACAACGACCTGCCGCTCAAGGCCTACAAGTTCGTGGGTATCGGCAAGGCGCCTGAAGAAACCGGGAACTGCGAGACCTGGAACTGCAGCCGCGGCGCCTGGCGCACGCAGGCGAACATCCGCGTGTCGTACGGCTTCCAGGTGAAGGGCAGCGCCCGCATCGAAGCCATTGGCGAAGTGTTCAACGTGTTCAACGCCAAGAACCCGGCCTTCACGATCACGCAGAATCAGAGGAGCGCGGCCTTCATGCAGCCCAACGCCTTTGCGGGTGACTTCCAGCAGGGCGAGCAGCGCGTCGGCCAGATCGGGTTCCGCTTCTCGTTCTAGCAACGAGACCTGGGGACTGGGGACTGGGGGCTAGGGCTTCCAGCTGTCACACTGCGGGGCGCTTCCTTCGGGGGAGCGCCCCTTTTTTCGTCCTAACGCGGGTGCGTGGCCGGCGAGACTCACGCGCCAGCCCCCAGCCCCCAGCCCCCAGCACCAGTCCCGCTGCGCTCAGCGCAGCCCGCGCAGCAGCTCCGTCGCCGCCTGGCGTTCGCGCGTGGCGCTTCGCGGTGCGCGGCGAAGGACCTCGCGATAGATCGCGGCGGCGTCTCCAAGGCGCCCGGACTGCTGGTAGGCGATGCCAAGGTTCAGTCGCGCTTGGTGAAAGTCCGGCTGCGTGGTGAGGATGCGGGTGAAGACGTCCACCGCTTCTCCTGCCCGGCCGCTCTGCACCAGCATCACCCCACGGCCGTTGGCGGCGTCCACGTGCAGGGGGTCGAGGGCGAGGGCGCGGTCGAAGGCCTCGGCAGCCCCGGCCGCGTCGTCGATCGCCCGTCGCGCGTTGCCGAGGTTGGCCCAGTAGGTGGCGTTCGAGGCGTCGATCTCGACTGCCCGTTTGAAGGCCGCAGCCGCAGCGGCGGCCTCACCCGCATCGGCGTGCAACAGGCCGCGGCCGCTGTGGGCGGCGGCGCTGCCGCTGTCGAGGGCCAGCGCGGCGTCTTCCGCGCGCCCGGCTTCGGCGGAATCGCCGGCGGCGCGCGCCGCCACGGCGAGGTCGTGGAAGAGCGCGGCCTCGGTGGGGAAGCGGGTCACGACGTCAGCCAGCACAGCCATCGCCTGGCGCGGCTGGCCGCGTTCCGAAAGGGCGCGCGCATACGAGGTCGCGAAGACGTAGCCGCCTGGGTGCGCGGCGGCGAGTGCCGCCAGCGTCGCCAGTTCCGTCGCCGGGTCCGCCGCGGCCCGCTCGAATCGTGTCCACTCGGCCGTCGTCGTGGCCGGGTTCGCCGCGCTGGCCGTCGGCGCCGCCGCCGACGGGCCCGAGGCGTAGCCGAGCGCGCGCAGCTTCGTCAGCGCGTCGGCGGATGGCGCCGCCGCCTGGCGGGTGGCCGTCATGAGTGGCGTCAAGCGGGCCACGGCGGCGCGGGCGCCGGCGGTGTCGCTTGTCGCGATGTTCGTCGCCTCGGCGACGTCGGCGTCGAGGTCGTAGTACTCGAGGCCGCCGGCGCGAATCAGCTTTCGTGTGGCTCCGGCCAGCACGTGCAGCGGATGCCAGCCGGCCACGGCCGGATAGGTCGTCTCGGCGTAGACCTCGCCGTCGGGATCGGGATTGCGCAGGCTGCGCGCCGACGCGTCGGGCAACACGGCGCGGGCGCCGCTCAGTTGCAGTACCGAGACGGCGACGTCGGCCAGCGACACCGGCACCGCCACCCTGGCCGGCGTGAGCGACGGCGCGCGCACCAGCAGCGGCACCCGCAGGGTCGAGTCGTAGGCGAGCATGCCGTGCGTGGACTCGCCGTGATCCCCCAGGCCTTCGCCGTGGTCACCGGCCAGCACCACGATCGTCTTGTCGGTCAGGCCACGCGCGTCGAGCCTCGCCAGCAGGCGGCCCATCTCGGCGCCTGCGTAGGCCACTTCGCCGTCGTAGAGGCGTCCGGCGAAGCGCGAGCGATACGGCTCCGGCGGATCGTACGGCGCATGCGGATCGTAGAGATGCACCCACAACAGGAACGGGCCAGTCGGCGTGGCGTCGAGCCAGGCAAGGGCGGCGTCCACGACCGCCGAGGCCGGCCGCACCGCCTCGAGCGTGTCGCTCGCGGAGGCCAGGCGCGGCACCCGATCGTCGTAGGTGTCGAAGCCGCGGGCGAGCCCGAACCGTCGGTCGAGCACGTAGGCGCCGACAAACGCCGCCGTGCCGTAGCCGGCGCTCTTGAGCGCGGTCGCGAGCGTGGGCACGTCAGCCGCCAACACCTGTCCGTTCAGCCGTACGCCGTGCGCTGGCGGCAGTTGGCCGGTCAGCAGCGTCGTGTGCGCGGGCAGCGTCAGCGGCACCGCCGTGCGCGCGGCCGTGAACTGCACGCTGGCGGCGGCCAGGACGTCGAGCTCGGGAGAGATGCCGCGGCCGAGCCGATCGGCGCGCAGCGTGTCGATCGTGACGAGCACGATGTTGCGTGGCGGCGGCGTGGACTGGGGGGACCGCCCGCACGCCGTGGCGGCCACGAGCGCGAGGACGAACGCGGCGCGCGGAAGGAGCACGCTTCGGATGATGCCAGATGCGCCGGCTCCGTGGCGAGGCGAGGGCTGCCGATGCGTGCGCGCACGTCGAGAGGGCAGCCCCGGGCAGGCAGATGACTCATGGTGCCGGAACGTTCGGACGACCGTGCACGTATGAAGCAGTAGAACGTCTACACCTACGGCGAGGCGGGTTGACACATGAATCGATGGCGCACGTGGGTGGCGGGGCTGCTGGTGCTGGGGCTGGTGTCCGTGGCAGCCCTGGCGGTCGCGCTCCAGTACGACTCGGCCTGCGCTCCAGTCTCCGACGCCCGTGAGGACGCGCCGACGATGAAGGCGCTGCTGCACCGGTGTTATGGCGGGCCCGGTGTTCTCACCATCGAGCACGTGCCGAAGCCCGATGTGACGGACGGGACCGTGCTCGTCAAGGTGCACGCGGCGGCCGTCAACCCTCTCGATTGGCACTACATGCGAGGCAAGCCGTATGTGATGCGGCTCGACTCGGGGTTCGGCTCGCCCACGGACCTTCGCATGGGCGTCGACTTCGCCGGCACCGTGGAGGCCATCGGCAGCGGGGTGACGCGCTTCAAGGTCGGCGATCGGGTGTTCGGCGCGGGTAACGGTGCCCTTGCGGAATACGTGGTCATCCGCCAGAGCAGCGCGATCGCGGGAATCCCCGCGCAGGTCAGCTTTGCCGAGGCCGCTGCCGTGCCGGTC
>JANNIB010000364.1:0-3048 GCA_031404695.1 Acidobacteriota bacterium | reverse complement strand
GCCAGCGGATCGTCGATGCGGCGGCGGGTCCGCGAGGCGTTGGCGCGACGTGTGGGCGGCGGCGCGGCCGGCGGTGCGGCCGGCGGTGCGACCGGCGCGGCCCTGGCGGTGCGCAGCGGATGCACCAGACGCCGGCCTTTCTGCGTCCGCACGGCCGTGGCCGCTTTGTCGTCGCGCAGGCCGAGATTGGCCGGGTGCCGCAGCCGGCCTTCGTCGGTCATCTCGGTGTAGCGCACCTGCGCGACCAGCTGCGGCCTGACCCAGTGCGCGGTGCCGACGGTCTTCGGTGCGGCCTCGAACGGGCAGTCGTTCGTGGCGAGCGCTGCCAGCAGCCCCGCCAGCCGCTGCAGTTCGACGTCGGGGAACCCGGTGCCGACATCGCCCACATAGGTGAGCGTGCCGTCGGGGGCGGTGGTGCCGAGGATGAGCGCGCCGAAGTGGCGGCGCGCGCCCTTCGGTTCGGTCCAGCCGCCGACGACGAACTCGTCCTGCAGCTGGATCTTGAGCTTCTGCCACTCCGGACTGCGTTTGCCGGCGCGATACGGCCCGGCCGCGCGTTTCACGACCAGGCCCTCCCAGCCGTCGTGATCGGCGCGCGCGTAGAGCGCCCGGCCGTCGCCCACGGCCTGCTCCGACAGGCGCAGCAGCGACGAGCCCATCTCGGCGCAGCGCGCCTCGAGCGCGGCCCGCCGCTCGGTCAGCGGCCGCGGCCGCAGGTCGGTGTTGCCGTCGCGCAGCAGATCGAAGGCGATGAAGGCCGCCGGCTGTTCGTCGGCCGTCTGCTTCGGGGCTGATGAACGATACCCGGGCACCGAGACGTTGATGCGACCCTGCAATCGCTGAAAGCCGGCGGCGTCGCCACGGCCGTCGAGCGCCACGATCTCGCCGTCGAGCACGACCGCGCCGTCGAGCGTCGTCGCCCACGCCGAGAGCGCGGCGACCAATTCCGGGAACTGCGTGGACTTCTCGTTGCCGTTACGTGACCACAGCCGCACCACCGGCGGCGGGCCCGGCTCGACCAGCACGATGGCGCGAATGCCGTCGTACTTCGGCTCGTAGACGGCGCGCGGATCGACCAGCGACGGCGGCGCGTCGGGCGAGGTCGCAAGCATCGGACGCAGATCGCGGGCAGGGAACACGGGCGGCTAAGAGTAGCGGTCGTCGAGCCACGGCTCGGCGGTATTCGAGTAGCCGCGCTCTTCCCAGAAGCCCGGGCGGTCGGCGGCATGGAACTCGATGCGGCGGATCCACTTGGTGCCCTTCCACGCATAGAGCTTCGGCGTGATCATGCGGCATGGGCCGCCGTGTTCGCGCGGCAGGGGCTGGCCTTCCCAGGCGTGGACGAGCAGCACGTCGTCCTCCACGGCGCGGGCCAGGGCGAGGTTGGTGGTGTAGGGAATGTCGCTGTCGGGCATGTGGTCGTAGCCCGTGCAGGTCACGAATCGCGCCTCGGCCGAGGGCACGGCCAGCTCGGCCAGCGTGCGAAAGCGCACGCCCCGCCAGTGGTTGTCGAGACGGCTCCAGGTCGTCACGCAGTGGAAGTCGCTCTCGTCGTCCACCTGCGGCAGGGCCAGGAAGTCATGCCAGGTGAGCGACAGGGGATGGTCGCAGAGTCCGCTGACCTCGAGGCGCCAGGCGTCGAGCGCCACCTCGGGCACGTCGCCCAGGTCGAGCACCGGCCAGTTGGGCACCCGGCGCTGGCCGGTCGGTATCTGCGGCATGCCGTGGCGGTTCAGGGGGGCCGCTGCCAAGCGGACGCGCCAGGCCGGCGTCGCGCGCGGCCGCCTCGTGCTGGAGGGCACGCTGGCGATCGAGGTAGCGCAGCCGGCGCTCGACGAGGGTGGGGGCGGGGTCGGTGGCCACTCGGCAGAAGTCCCTTCGCCATGTATGCTACCAGTGTGCCCCGGCTCGACCGCGGTGGCGCTTCCTGCATGTCAACCGCCGCCTCACACCCACGTCTTCTATCCTGTGCCGTGCTGCTCGCCCTGGTATCGGCGCAGTGCGCGCAATCGCCCGAGAACCCGACCGGGCCCACGCCGGTGCTCTCACGAGGCGCGGCGCCGCAAGCCGGTGATCCTCCGGCCGGGGATTCGCTCGGCCCCGTGAACGCGCTCGGCGCCACGCAGTTCCTGGCCTTCGGCGACAGCATCACCTGGGGCCAAATCTCGTCGTTCGACGCGTCGATCCTGTTCGACCCGGTGCCGGGGACGGAGTACCCGACGCAGGTCGACAACCAGCTCGAGAGCACCTTCGGGTCGCAGAACTTCACGGTGACCAACGCCGGCGTGCCCGGCGAGTGGGCCGCGCAGGCGATTTCGAGCGGCCGGTTTGCCCAGCGGATGGCCGCCCTGCGTCCGCAGGGCCTGTTGCTGCTCGAAGGCATCAACGACCTGAACAACGACCAGAGTGTGGCGGCGACGGTGGCCGCGCTGCAGCAGATGGTGGAACTGGCGCGGCTCTACAACACCACGGTCTTCATCGGCACGATGTTCCAGACGTGCGTGAGCGTCCAGCCGGGGTCGGGTACCGTCCGGCAGAACTCCGCGAACCGGATCACGGCGTTCAACTCCGCCATCCGCGCCATGGCCTCGGGCCGCCAGAACGTCTACGTGGTGGATGTCTACGGGGCGTTTGGCAACAACTGCGGACCGGATGGAGGTGTCGGGATCCTCGGCGCCGACGGCCTGCATCCGAATCCCAGCGGCTATTCCGTCATCGCTACTGCCTTCACGAACGCGCTCAAGAACGTGTTCGCGGTGCGCGGCTCCTACCAGTAAGCGCTCAGAGGTAGAGCGTGCGGCCGGTGGCGCCAGCGGCGTCGAGGCCCGCGGCCTCGCCGAGCCGCCGTGTGATGTCGGCCAGGTCGAGCGTGACGCGACATTCGTCGGCGCGTCCACCGGCGGCGATGAACGCCTCGGCCCAGCGCGCCCACCACGGCGAGGTCTTGCGCGACAGCGGCTCCATCACCAGCACGTGCGCGCCACGGGCGGCCGCGGCCAGCAGCGACGGCAACAGCTCCGCGCGGTCGTCGTCGGCGAGCTCGTTGAC
>JANNIB010000363.1:0-2095 GCA_031404695.1 Acidobacteriota bacterium | reverse complement strand
GAATGCAGAAGGCGGTTGCTCAGACAACGCGCGGAGTGGGAGTGGAATTGATACGCTGCCGGGTGTCCTCCATCATCGGCTTGGTGGGCATGTCTACTCCTTCACCATGGTGCCGACCTTTTCGCCCTGGACGATCCGCCGAAGGGTGCCCGCGGCCTTGAGGTCGTACACGATGATGGGCAGCTTGTTGTCCATGCACAGGGAGATGGCCGTAGCGTCCATCACCTGCAGGCGGTCCTGCAGCACCTGCAGATACGAGATGCGCTCGTAGCGGGTGGCCCCCGGATCCTTCACCGGGTCGGCCGTGTAGATGCCGTCGACCTTCGTGGCCTTGAGAATCACCTCGGCCTTCACTTCCATCGCCCGGAGCGCGGCGGCCGTGTCGGTGGTGAAGTAGGGATTGCCAGTGCCCGCGGCGAAGACCACGACGCGCCCCTTCTCGAGGTGGCGGATGGCGCGCCGGCGGATGAAGGGCTCGGCGACCGCGCGCATCTCGATGGCCGAGAGCACGCGCGTGGCCACGCCCTGCTGCTCGAGGGCATCCTGCAGGGCGAGCGCGTTCATCACGGTGGCCAGCATGCCCATGTAGTCGGCCGTGGAGCGGTCCATGCCCTTGGCGCTGGCGGCCACGCCGCGAAAGATGTTGCCGCCGCCGATGACGATGGCCGTCTGGACGCCCGCCGACTGGATGTCGGCCACCTCGGACGCGATGCGCGTGGCGACGTCGGGGTCGATGCCGTACTGGCTGTCGCCCATCAACGCCTCGCCGGACAGCTTGAGCAGCACGCGCGTGTAGTGCATGGTGGGCGGAGCGGAGGTGGACTGCGGCAAGGTCATCTCAGGCGGGCATTATAGCCCCGCCGCTACTCGGCGGTCTCGCCGAGCTTGAAGCGCACGAACCGCGACACGGTGATGTTCTCGCCGGTCTTGGCGGTGGCCGCCTGCAGCATCTGCGCGATGGTCACCGTGTCGTCGCGCACCGAGGGCTGTTCGAGCAGGCAGATCTGCGCGTAGAGGCTGACCAGTTTGCCCTCGACGATCTTGTCGATGACCTGCGCGGGCTTGCCGGATGCGGCAAACTGCGCGCGGTAGATTTCCTTCTCCTTTTCGAGTTCCGCGGCCGGCACCTGGTCGCGGCTGACGAAGCGCGGCGAGGCCGCGGCCACGTGCATCGCGATTTCTCTGGCGAGCGCCTGGAAGTCGTCGGTGCGCGCCACGAAGTCGGTTTCGCAGTTCACTTCCACGAGCACGCCGACCTTGCCGCCCATGTGGATGTAGTGGCCGACGACCCCTTCCTTCGTGGCCCGCCCGGCGCGCTTGGCCGCCGTGGCCACGCCCCGCTTACGCAGGATCTCGATGGCCTTCTCGGCGTCGCCGCCGGCTTCGGTGAGGGCGGCCTTGCAGTCCATCATGCCCGCGCCCGTCTTGTCGCGCAGCTGCTTCACCATTTCTGCCGTGATTGCCATGTTGTCTCCATCGGACGCCGTGGGGCGTCGTGTTGCCGTCGCGCCGGCGAGCGACGCGGTACAAGAAAAGGCCGGCCGGAGTTCCCCTCGCGGCCGGCGGATGCGATGAACGCGGCGCGGTCAGACCGTCGGCGCGGGAGTCGGGACCGGCGCCGCGGCAGGCGCGTCGGGGCGCTGCGGACGGCGAATGGCCGCGGGACGCACCGTGCGCGCCGCGTCGTCGGCAGCGGCTTGATCGGCCTGCGCCGCGGCCTGTTCGGCACGACGTGATTCACGTTCGGCCTGGCCGTCGAGCACCACGTCAGCGACGCGGGCGGCAAACAGCTTGATCGAACGCAGCGCGTCGTCGTTGCCGGGGATCACGAAGTCGACTTCGTCGGGGTCGCAGTTGGTGTCGACGATGCCGATGACCGGAATCTTCAGCTTGCGCGCCTCATCGACGGCGATCTTCTCCTTGCGCGTGTCGACGACGAAGATCGCGTCCGGCAGCCGGGACATGTGGCGGATGCCTTCGAGGTTCTTGAGGAGCTTGCGCTTCTCCTTCTCGTTGCGCGCGATTTCTTTCTTCGTGATCGTGTCGTAGCGTCCGTCGGTGACCATCGCTTCGAGGTCGCGAAGCCGCCCGAGGC
>JANNIB010000362.1:0-1888 GCA_031404695.1 Acidobacteriota bacterium | reverse complement strand
TCATCCAGGCGGAAGACGAGTTGGCCGCCGTGGGCATGGTCATCGGCGCGTCGTGGGCGGGGGCGCGCGCCTTCACGCCAACCTCCGGCCCCGGCATCTCGCTCATGAACGAGTTCATCGGCCTGGCCTACTACGCGGAAGTGCCGGCCGTGATCTTCGACGTGCAGCGCACCGGCCCCTCCACCGGCATGCCGACGCGCACCCAGCAGGGCGACCTGATGTTGTGCGCCTACGCGTCGCATGGCGACACGCGGCACATCTGCATCTATCCCGCCGACCCCAAGGAAGCGTTCGAGTTCGCGGCGAAGAGCTTCGATCTGGCCGAGCGTTTCCAGACGCCGGTGTTCGTGCTCACCGACCTCGACATCGGCATGAACGACTGGATGGTGCCGAAGCTCACCTGGGACGACGCCTACCGCCCCGATCGCGGCAAGGTGCTCTCGGCCGAGGAACTCGAGCAGGCGAAGAGCTTCTACCGCTACCTCGACGTCGACGGCGACGCCGTCCCGCAGCGCTCGCTGCCGGGGGTGCATCCGAAGGGCGCCTTCTTCACCCGCGGCTCGGGCCACAACAAGTTCGGCGCCTACACGGAAGACTCCGACGAGTACCAGGAAGTGCTCGACCGCGTGGCTCGGAAGATCCAGAACGCGGCCAAAGCGCTGCCGGCGCCGATCGTCACACGCACGCCGGGCGCGAAGATGGGTCTCGTGACCGTCGGCGGCTGCCACGCCGCCTGCATGGAAGCCCTCGACCTGCTGGCGAAAGACGGCATCCACCTCGACTACATGCGCGTCCGGGGTTTCCCGTTCAGCGACGAGGTGCATCAGTTCATGGCCGACCACGAAGTCAACTTCGTGGTCGAGCAGAACCGCGATGCGCAGCTGCGCAGCCTGCTGATGCTCGACACCGGCACGCCGATCACGAAGCTCGAATCGGTGCGCTACTACGCGGGATTCCCGATGAGCGCCCACCACGTGATTACCGGCGTGAAGGCGAAGCTGGAGAAGGCGGCATGACCTACATCCTGAAGCCCAAAGCGCACCACCCGTCGCTCAAGAGGAATGCGATCGGGCTGACGCGCCGCGACTACGAAGGCTCGATGACCACGCTCTGCGCGGGCTGTGGGCACGATTCGATCACCGCCGCCATCATCCAGGCGTTCTGGGAACTCGACATCGCGCCGCACACCGTGGCCAAGCTGTCGGGCATCGGCTGCTCGTCGAAGACGCCGGCCTACTTCCTGAAGGAAGCGCACGGCTTCAACAGCGTGCACGGCCGCATGCCGGCGATTGCCACCGGCGCCGGCGCCGCCAACCAGACGCTGACGATGGTCGGCGTGTCGGGCGACGGCGACTCGCTGTCGATTGGACTCGGGCAGCTGTGCCACGCCATCCGCCGCAACGTGAACATGCTCTACGTGCTCGAGAACAACGGCGTCTACGGTCTCACCAAAGGCCAGTTTTCGGCCTCGGCCGATCCCGGCTCGACCAGCAAGAAGGGCGACGCCAACACCATGGAAGCGATCGACAGCGTGCTGCTGGCGATGACGCTTGGCGCCACCTTCGTCGCGCGCAGCTTCTCGGGCGACAAGGCGCAGCTGGTGCCGCTCATCAAGGCCGGCCTCGCACACAAGGGCTTTGCCTTCATCGACGTCATCTCGCCCTGCGTCACCTTCAACGATCACGAAGGCTCGACCAAGAGCTACGCCTACACCCGCGAACACCAGGTGGAAGTCGTGCAGGCCGACTTCGTGCCGTTTCGCGACGAGATCACCGCCGAACAGGTGCCTGGCAGCGCGCAGAGCGTGATGATGCACGACGGCAGCTGGGTGACGTTCCGGAGCGTCGCGGAGAACTACGACGCCACCGATCGCGACCGCGCCTACAAC
>JANNIB010000361.1:0-16112 GCA_031404695.1 Acidobacteriota bacterium | reverse complement strand
TTCACGGCCACGACCTGCATCGCGGGCGTGGTGGCGTAGAGCACGCCGTCCACGACAATGGGGTTGCTCTGCATCTCGGAGGCGGCGAAGTGGTCGCCGCTTTCGTAGGTCCAGGCCACCTGCAGCTGCCTCACGTTGTCGCGCGTGATCTGGGTCAGCGGCGAGTAGCGCGCGTTGCCGGGTCCGCCGTTGATAGGCCAGTCGGCCTGCTGCGGAGCGGCGGGCCCGCAGGCGGCAGTGACTATCAGCAGACCGAGGGCAACGGCGCGTGGGCAGGACACGCGCGGATTGTAGCGGCTAACTGCGCCGGAGGAGCGACGAAGCTCGGCGGCGCTACTGCCGCGGACCGCTGACGAACACGCACAACCCGTCGGCGCGCGCCACGATCGTCGCGTCTGCCGGACAGCCACCGCCGATGTCCAACGCGAGGTCTTCAGAACCGTCCGGCGCGAGCGCATCCCCGAAAACCGGCACCCACGACCGGTCTACCGCCAAATCGCCCTGGCGGCGATACGCATGCAGGACCACGGCTGCCGCCTGCAGCCAGCTGGTCGCGTTCATCCGGAACAGCGGCCGGGTGACGCGTGCGCGCGCACGATACTCGGCGGTGGCCTCGGCCACGACGCGCCTGGGCGCTTCCGAGTCGCGTTGATTCACGCCATACGCACGCGCTCCCGCCAGGCCTCGCACGGTCGTGGCCGCAGCGACAAGTCCCAGCAGCACGCTCATCACCCCGAGCAGCCACCGACGGCGTGCCGGCGCGTCCGCGGTTGCGCCACCTGCGATCGCAGCGGCCACGAGCGCCAGATTGAGCGCCCCGATCGCCGACATCCAGAAGATCTGGTAGTCGCCGATGGCGCCGGCGATGCGGGGAATCGACCAGCAGGCCACCACCGACGCGAGAGCCGTCAGCAGCGACAGATGCGCGAGCGCTTGTTCGAGCCACGCCACCGACGCGCCGGCGACAGCCAGCGTGGCCAGCATTGCTGCAGGCCAGCGGCTGAATCCGGGAATGCCCGATGGGGTCATGGCCGCGGGAGTCCTACGAGCTGGCGCGCGGAGGGCATGAGGCGCGGGTCAGCGCACGCGCGAATCACATGCGGATTGCCGTGCCGGTTGCGTACCTCACCCAGAACGCGAGCGCGACGAACGCGAAGAACGCGGCGGCGCCGAGCGCCCGGTAGGGTGCCAGGCGACGATCGCCGTCGGCCACGGCCTCGCGCGGGTAGCCACGCAGGAACCACACGTAGGCCATGCCGGCGGCGAAAGCGCCAGCGATCACATCCACCGCGTAGTGCTGCTTCGTGAAGAGCGTCGAGACGCCGATGAGGCCGGCCCACAGCACCGCCACGATGCCAACGCCGCCATGCACGCGGCCGCAGGCGAACGCCGACACGAAGGCATAGGCCACGTGCAGCGACGGAAAGCAGCCATACGGCGGGTCAACCGCATAGGCGATCGCGAGCACCCACGACGAAAATCCGTCGACGGGGAGCGACACCGGTCGCGGAGCCGCGGTCGGATACAGCAGGAAGCCGGTGTAGGCCACGATCATCACCAGCAGGTATCCCTGCATCGTGCGTCGCAGCAGGTCGGGCTGCCGGACCACGAGCAGCGGCAAGACGATCACGAACACGTAGAGCGAACCGTAGACGAGCATCCACTCGGGCCGCAGCGGAATTGCACGGTCGAGCGCCGTTTCCGGCGCATAGGTGGGCCACGTCTGGGTGAGATTCGCGATCACGAAATAGAGCGGCGCCAGTGACACCAGCGTGCTCGCCAGCAGCGTGCGGAACGCGAGAAACGCCACGAGTCCCGGCAGGGCCGCGAGGAGGTACACGAACGTGCCCCCCACCGGCGATCGCAGCAGCGGCTCGGCGAAGAGCGCCACGATCAATGCGCCGGCGATGAGGGTCCATTCCGTCCGCCGCCGAGAGTCGCGCGGGAGCCTGCCGAGGCCCCAGGCCAGCGCCGGCCCGGCGATGGTCGCGCCGAGCATTCCCAGGGCGATGGCAACAACCAGTGGGTCGAGCATGCAGGTCCGGTCCGCGCCCTCGCCGCCGACCTCACCGCACCGGCGGGGTCGTCGGCGGCGGACGCCGGTGCGTGGTCGCCTGCTCGTAGGCGTAGGCGGCGCCGAGCAGGGTCGCTTCGCTCCAGGCGCGTCCGAAGAAGGTGAGGCCCGCCGGCAGCAGGCCGCCGCGCGTGTAGCCCATTGGCACCTGCACGGCCGGCCAGCCGGTCACCGGCGAGAAGAACTGGCTGTTGTCGCCGCCGGGCGTGTTCAGGTCGCCGATGAGCCGCGGCGGATTGCTCCACGTGGGATAGACGAAGGCGTCGAGCGTGTGCGTGTCCATCGTCTTTGTGACCGCGGCCCGCACCTGGTCACGATACGCCGCTTCCGCCGCGCATTCCGGAGTGCCGGGGCCATTGGCGGCGCCCTGCTCGCTCTGTTCGAGCTGCCGACGCACGGTGGGGTGGAACTTGCCGCCTTTCACCACTGCCCCAAGGTCGTTGACCGGCACCCGGCCCTTGCGGGCGGCGAGGAACTGGTTGAGGTCGTACTTGAAGCCCTGACACGATGCGATGCCGGGCTGGCGGCGGATGGCGTCGAGGCCTTCCACTATGGCCGGATCGACGATGGTCGCGCCGGCGAGCTTCAGATCTTCGACCGCGCGTTTGAACACCTGCACCACCTCGAGATCGGTGCCCTCGCGTTCGTAGGCCTGGCGCAGCACTCCGATGCGCATCCCCTTCAACGCGTCACGTTTGAGCGCATCGGCGTAGACGGGAATCGTGCGGCCCCGGACAGCGACGGTCGCGGCGTCGCTCGGGTCCTCGCCCACAATCACCTGGAAGACCGCCGTGATGTCGGCTACGGTGCGGCCCATCGGCCCGGCGATGTCGGCCAGCAGGCTGAGCGGGAACACGCCGGCACGGCTCGTGAGGCCCATCGTGGAGCGGATGCCGGCAAGCGCCTGATGCGACGACGGTCCGCGGATCGAATTGCCGGTATCGCTGCCGAGCCCCACCGCCCCGAAGCTCGCGGCCACCGCAGCCGCCGTGCCGCCGCTGCTGCCCGCGGTGACGCGATCGAGCGCGTAGGGGTTCTTCGTGTAGCCGGGCAGGATCGAGCTGAGCGTCTCGTTCGGCGTGAAGGCCCATTCCGCCAGGTTCGACTTGGCGAGCACGATCGCTCCTGCCGCTTTGATGCGCGCCACCTGGAACGCGTCGGTCGTGGGCACGTAGCCTTCGAAGGTCAGAGAGCCGTTCGAGCTCTGCAGGCCCACCGTCTCGAAGTTGTCTTTCACGATCGTCGGGATGCAGTGCAGCGGCCCGACGGGGCCGCTCGCTTTGAAGCGGGCATCGAGCGCGTCGGCCTCGGCGAGAGCGCCCGGATTCAAGGTGACGATGGCGTTCACCGCCGGCCCGTTCTTGTCGAAGTGGTCGATGCGCCGCTGATAGCGTTCGACCAGGCCGCGGCAGGTCAGGCGGCCGGCGCGGAAGGCAGCATGGATGTCGGCTATCGACGCCTCTTCCACCTGGAACGGCGGCGGCGTCTGCGCGCGCAGGGGCGAGACCGACAGGGACGCAGTGGCGAGGGTCACCGACAGAGCCGCAAGGATGCGCACGCTGCGCATTCTACGACGTGGACAACGGCAGACCGCGTCAGTAGGTCTCGACCTCGAGGTGTGGCACACGTCTGAAATGCTCGACGTTACGAGTGACCACCGGCATGCGGTTGGCAAGGGCGGTGGCGGCGATCCAGAGATCGTTGGTGCCAATGAGCTGCCCGACACCGCGCAGATGACGCGCGACCCGCCCGAACTCCCACGCGACCTCCGGAGTCACCGGCAGCAGGAAGAACGGCGCCAGGAACGCCTCCCACTTCGAACGATTGGCCAGGGACGCGCCGGCGGCGAGCTCGCCGGCCACGATAGCCGGCAGATACAGCCGGGCGCCTTCCGCCTTTCCCAGGAAGTCCACGGCTCCTCTGGACGTGCCGTGGCGATGTTCCCTTTCAAGGTCGATCAGGAAGGTCGTCTCGAGAATCAGCGCGCGCGCCACTTGTCCTCCGGCGGGGCGTCGCTCTGCTTGACGGCCTCGACCGCGTCCAGTTCCTCGTCTGAGAGCCACGCGGGCGAGGTTCGCAGCAGCGCCAACAGGCCGGCGGCCGTGACCGTGTCTTCCGGCCACGTGGCACGGAGCACCACTTCGCTGAACGACTCGGCCGGATACCGCCGGGCTGCCCTCAGGCGCTCGTAGGCTTCCGTCTTGAGGGAGATCGTGCGGACTGCCATGCATCGACTATGCACATCGCACAGACATCCTGTCAAGACACCGGCCGAACCGGAGCCGTCAGCGCGCGAGGAAGCGGCCGATCTGCTTGTTGATGAAGGCGGCATCGGCGGCGTTCCCGCCGCCGCCGGCCGAATGTCCCCACAGCGACGGAATCGGCGTGAAAGTCGAGTTGGTCAGGAACTGCTGCTCGTAGCGGGCATCGCCGATCGGGAAGTAGAGGTCGGTCTCGCACGGCTTGTAGAGCACCCGCGCCGTGATCGAGCGGAGCGCCTTCTCGTGGTCGCCGGCGAAGCCGGGCGTGTCGCCCACGTCGTGCTGCTGCCACGTCCGCGCGTGCAGGATGAGGTTGTTCGGATCGCGGACGCTGTCGCGCGCGATGCGCGACGCCAGGGCTTCTTCTACCGTGGCCGACTGCGGCTTGAAGAGCTCGCGCCGCCACCATTCCTGTGACCACACCCACGCCGCCCAGTGGGTGGACCAGGCGGCCATTCCGGCCTTCGGTGGCGTCGTGTAGCGTCCGCCGGCGAACGCCGGGTCGGCGGTGAGCGCGCGAATCGCGCTCTCGAGACGCACGACGCCGTGCGGATAGGTCTTCGCGGTGCCGCACCACGGCACGACGGCGTCCATGAACGAGGGATGCGAGACCGCCCACTGGAACGCCTGCTCGGCGCCCATCGAGAAACCGGCGACCGCGCGCACGTGGGTCACGCCCAGGTGTTCGAGCACGCGTCTGGACGCTTCGACGTTGTCGCGGATGGCGATCGCCGGGAAGTCGGGGCCGGAGAGCGGCGCCGGCGTGTTGCTCGGCGACGACGAGTAGCCGTTGCCGAACATCTCGGTGGCGACCACGAAGTACTGCGCCGGATCGAGCGCTTTGCCTGGGCCGATGAGGAAGTCGTAGCCGTGGTAGTCGGCGCCGTAGTACGACGGCACCAGCACGGCGTTGTCTCTGGCGGCATTCAGCGTGCCGAAGGTCGCATACGCCACCTGCGCCATCGGCAGGACGGCGCCGCTCTCGAGACGGAAGCTCGGGATCGGCAGGAAGCGTCGATTCGGGTCGGCGGGCGGCCCGGGCGCCTGCGCGGAGAGCACAACGGCGGTACCGGCCAGCGTCAAAGCAGCAGCGATCCAAGTGGAGGTCGGCATGTCGCAGATTCTACGCGCCTTGTAACGGGGTCTGTCACCGTCTCGATTTGTCTTGGGGTCTGTCACCGTCACCGCGCGGAGACCGTGACAGACCCCGTTACAGTTGGAGATGGTGACAGACCCCGTTACAAATGGGTGGGGCGGGGGTAGACTGCCGCGGATGCAGCACGAATACGCGTTCGAGATGGCGGCCTCCAACGTGCGCTTCGGCGCCGGGGTGACGCGCGAGGTGGGCCAGGATCTGGTGGACTTCGGCGTGCGCCGGGCGCTGGTGGTCACCGACCCCGTCGTGGCGCGGCTGCCGCCGATGCAGGTCGTGCTCGAGTCGCTCGCCGCGGTTGGTGTCGAGGCCGTCGTCTACGACCGCGTGCGGGTCGAGCCCACCGACACCTCGTTCCACGACGCCATCGCCTTCGCGAACGAGCACTCCATCGATGGCATCGTCGCCGTGGGCGGCGGCTCGGTCATCGACACCGCGAAGGCCGTGAATCTCTACACGACGTATCCGCCGGCCGACTTTCTCGACTACGTGAATGCGCCGATCGGCAAGGCGCTGCCGGTTCCGGGTCCGCTCAAGCCGCTCATCGCCATTCCGACCACCGCCGGCACGGGCTCCGAGACCACCGGCGTCACGATTTTCGATCTGACCACCATGCACGCCAAGACCGGCATCGCCAGCCGGCGACTCAAGCCCACGCTCGGCCTGCTCGATCCCGACAACACGCGAACGATGCCGGCCGCGGTCGCCGCCTCGAGCGGCCTCGACATCCTCAGTCACGCCATCGAGTCGTTCACCGCCGTGCCCTACACGTCGCGGCCGCGACCCGATCGTCCGGCCGTGCGTCCGGCTTACCAGGGCTCCAATCCGATCAGCGACGTGTGGTCGCTGCAGGCGCTACGCATGGTGGCGCGGTCGCTGGTGCGTGCGGTGGAAGACCCGGAGAACGACGACGCTCGCGCCGAGATGATTCTTGCCGCGTCGTATGCGGGCGTCGGCTTCGGCAACGCCGGCGTGCACCTGCCGCACGGGATGTCGTATCCGGTCTCGGGTCACGTGCGCGACTATCGCGCGCCCGGGTATTCGGCGGATCACGCCATCGTGCCGCACGGCATGTCCGTGATTCTGAACGCCCCGGCCGTCTTCCGCTTCACCGCCGCCGCCAGCCCGGCGCGGCATCTGCAGGCGGCCGAGGCGCTCGGCGTGGACGTCAGCGCGGTGGTCGAGGCTGATGCCGGCCGCGTGCTCGCGGAGCGCATCACGTGGTTCATGGATCGCCTGAAGGTGCCCAATGGGCTCAAGGCGGTGGGCTACTCCACGAGCGACATCCCCGTGCTGGTCGCGGGCACGCTGCCGCAGCACCGCGTGACCAAGCTCTCCCCGCGTCCGGCGGGGCCGGACGAACTGGCGGCGCTCTTCGAGCAGGCACTGACAGCCTACTGACGCGCCAGACGTTCCAACCCCAGGCCCGCGGCGCCCGTCCAAGTGCGCATGCGGAACCTGCGGCACGCGTGGCGGGGCCTGCGCCGCCAACCTCTCTTCGCGCTCGTCGCCGTGGCCACGATGGCCATCGGCATGGGCACCAACACCGCCATCTTCAGCCTGCTCTACCAGGTACTGCTGCGCCCGCTGCCGTGGGCGCAGGAAGATCGTCTGGTCTTCGTCTGGAACAGCTATCCGCGAACCGGGCTACCCGAGGCCGCGGTGTCGATTCCCGACTATCTGGATCGACGGGCGCAGGCGCCAGCCATCGAAGACGCGACGCTGTTCTCGCAGCGAAGCGTCAGCCTGGCCGACGGCGGCACGCCGGAACAGGTGCGGGCGCTGCGCGTCACGCCGTCGTTCTTCTCGACCCTGGCACGCACGCCGCAGCTCGGCCGGGCGTTTACCGAGGCCGAGGCCACCAGCGGCGACCGCTTCGCCATCCTGACGTTCGGGCTGTGGCAGGCGCGTTTTGCTGGCGAAGGCAGCGTGGTCTGACGCGACGTGCGGCTTGACGGCGTGCCGTACCGCGTCGTCGGCGTCCTGCCGGCCGACTTCGAACTGCCGGTGCGCGACATCGCGCTCCTCGTGCCCTTCTCGTTCATGCCCGACGAGACCACCGACCAGGCGCGTGGCAACGAGTTCAGCAGCATGATCGCGCGGCTCGCCCCCGGCGCCACCCGCGCGCAACTCGATGAGCAGATGCGGGCCATCATCGCCCGCAACGTCGCGCGCCTGCCGCAGCGCCGGGTCGGCGTCGAGACCAGCGGGTTCACGGGGGTCTCGGTGCCGGTGCGTGAGCAGCTCGTCGGCGACATCCGCGCGCCGCTGCTGGTGCTGCAGACGGGCGTGCTGCTGGTGCTGCTCATCGCCTGCGCCAACGTCGCCAACCTGCTGCTGATGCGAGCGACGGGACGACACCGCGAGGTCGCCATCCGCACGGCCATCGGCGCCGGACGCATTCAGATCATGGTGCAGATGCTGGTCGAGGGCTTGCTGCTATCGGGCCTCGGCGCGGTGGTCGGGCTCGGCCTGGGGCTGGCCGGCGTGCGCGGACTGCTGGTGCTGCGCGACGACAGCGCCCGCGGCACCGCGTCGCGTGGCACCGGTGCCGCCCGGGCCGGCCTGGTGGTGGCGGAGGTGGCCGTGGCGTTGATGCTGCTCGTGGGCGCAGGGCTGCTGATCAGGAGTTACGCCGGCCTGCAGGAAGTCGATCCGGGGTTCTCGAGCGAGAACGTGCTCACGGCGCAACTCGCGCTGTCGGCCACCTCGTATCCCGATGCCGATGCCCGGCGCACGTTCTGGACACGGCTGGTCGCTGAAACGGGACGCATCCCCGGCGTCACGGCCGTGGGCCTCACGAGCAACCTGCCCTTCAACGGCATGGTGTCGTCGGGGTCCTACAACATCGTCGGCTACACGCCGCCGTCCGGTGAGTCGTCACCGCACGGCCGTCAGGAGATGGTGGGCGGCGACTACTTCCGCGCCATGCAGATCCCGCTGGTGGCCGGCCGTGTGTTCGACCAGCGCGACGCTGGCGACCGTCCGCCGGTGGTCGTGATCGACCAGTTGCTCGTCGACCGCTACTTCCAGGGCAAAGATCCCATCGGTCAGCAGATCCGCCGCGGCGGGCCGACCTCGCCGGTCTTCACGGTGGTGGGCGTGGTCGGCACCATCAACAGCATCGATCTGGGCGAGCCGGTCACCAAGGAGCGCCTCTACTATCCCGTGACCCAGCAGCCTTCGCGCAGGCTGGCGCTGGTGGTGAAATCCACGCTCGATGCGCCGTCGCTTTCGACCGAGGTGCGGGCCGCCGTCGCCGCCCTCGATCCACAGCAACCGATGGCCGACGTCCGCACGCTCGACCAGTGGGTGGGCCGGTCGCTGGCCACGCGCCGGGCGCCCACGCTGCTGCTGACGCTCTTTGGCGCAGTGGCGCTGCTGCTGGCCGGACTGGGCATCTACGGCGTCGTGGCGTACGGCGTGCACCAGCGCGTGCGCGAGTTCGGCATCCGGCAGGCGCTCGGCGCCGACCGCGGCACCATCGTGCGGATGGTGCTGCAGCAGGGCGTGCGCACGGCGGTCGCAGGCGTCGCGCTGGGTCTGGTGGGCGCCGCGATGCTGACGCGGTTCCTCGAAAGTCAGCTCGTGAGCGTGAGCACCCGCGATCCGGGTGTCTTCGCCACGGCAGGCGTGGTGCTGCTCGCGGCGTCGATTCTCGCCTGCTACATTCCGGCCCGCGGCTCGACGCGGGTGGCGCCGATGTCGGCGCTGCGCGAGGGCTGAAGCCCGATCCGTTCGAGGGAGCCAGGGACTACACTGAAAGGATGATCGCTCCGACAAATGCACGCCCGGGGCGCAACGAGCCCTGCCTCTGCGGCTCCGGCCGCAAATACAAACAGTGCTGCCTGGCGAAAGACGAAGCCCTGGACAGCGCCGCGCGCAAGGTGGCCGCGGAAACCGCGGCCGCCATCGAGGTGCCAGCCGAGGGCGCCGACGTGAGCGCCCCACCGCGCACGCCCAAACATCAGACCGCGCAGCCGTGGCGCAACACGACCTCGCGCGGCTTCGTGCCCCGGTCGACGACGCCGCGCAAGGCCGGCGGGAGCTAGCAGCGCCCGGTCACGCCGGGTCGGCGGTGAGCCCGTCGAGATACCCGAGCACCAGCTGCTTCACGCCGCCGCGCGTGTAGACGTCCGGCGCGCGCGAGGCGACCACGCCGGCGATGACCTCGGCCACCTCTTCGGCGCTCTGTGAGTTGGGGAGCTGTCGCGAGTCGGGTCCGCCGTACACGGCGTTGACGCCGAACTCGGTGCGCACGACGCCCGGCGACACCAGCGACACGGCGATACCAGGATACCCAGCGGCCAGATCCTCGCGCACGTTGGCGGTGAGCGCGTTCAGGAAGTGCTTGGCGCCGTTGTAGGCCGAGCGGAAGGGCGCCATCGGCATCCGGCCGAGCACCGACGAGACGTTGATGATGTGGCCGCGTCCCCTGGTCTGGAAGTGCGGCAGCACCGCCTGCATGCCGTAGAGCGCCGACTTCACGTTGACGCGGATCATGTCGTCGATGTCCTCGTCGGTGAGGGCCGTGGCCGGACGCGTGATGCCGCGGCCGACGTTGTTGATCCAGACATCGATGTGGCCGAATCGCGCGAGCGCCTCCTGCACGGCCCGCTCCGCGTCTGCCCGCACCGTCATGTCGGCCACGATCGGCAACGCCTGGTCACCCAGGCGCGCCGCCACCGCCGCCACCACCTCGGCGCGCCGGGCCACCAGCGCCACCGCCGTGCCGTCACGCGCCAGACGCTCGGCCACGGCGGCGCCGATGCCACTGCTCGCGCCGGTAATCACCACCACGTCGTGTGCCATCGGATCTCCCTGCCTGCGTGCGCCCGGGTCCAGCGCGTGTGCCTTTCGGATGTCCGCCGGCGTTGCGGCGTTACGCCGGTGACCCCTGCCGGGCCTGCTCGACCAGGCCGACGAGCGCCTGCAGCGTGCGGTTCACCGGCGTCGGCACGCCGAGCGCCTGCCCGCGGCGCACGACGAAGCCGTTCAGCGATTCGATCTCGGTGGGCCGTCCGAGTGCCAGATCCTGCGCGGTCGACGACAGCGCTTCCGGCATCGCTTCGACGATGCGGCGAACAGCGAGCGCCAGCGCGTCCACGGACACCGGCACGCCTTCAGCGGCGGCCACAGCGGCGTTCTCCTCGGTCACCATCCGCATCACGTCGCGCGTCGCCTCGTGGGCGACCAGATGCCGGTAGCGCCGCTGCGCCAGCGCCGAGATGGCGTTGTAGGCGCAATTGGCGGTGAGCTTCGTCCACAGGTCCACGCGGATGTCGTCGGAGACGCGGCACGGCACGCCGGCCGCGGCGAAGTGCGCAACCAGCGCATCGAGCACGGGCCCCGGCGCCGCCGCCGTGACGCCACCGCGCAGCGGACGTCCGGCCACGATCGAGCCGCCGCCGTTGTGCCGCAGACGGCCCGGACCCGACATCTCGGCCGACACGTACACCGCCGCCGGCACCACCGGATTCGGCACCCGCGCGCTCAGGCGCCAGGCGTTGTCGACGCCGTTCTGCAGGCTCACGAGCAGCGTGCCCGGCGGCAGGACCCGCCCGAGGTCCATCGCGACCGTGTCGGTATCCACCGACTTCACCGCTACGAGCACCACGTCGGCCGGCCGCAAGGCGTCGATAGCGGTGGAGGCGTCCATCCGCACGTGGACGACGCGTCCGCCGCTGGCGAACTCGAGCCCGTCGGCTTCGATCGCCGCCACGTGGCGCTCGCGGCCAACCAGCGTCACCGCCACGCCCGCCTGCGCCAGCCTGGCGCCGAAGAACGTGCCTACCGCGCCGGCGCCCATCACGCCGACCCGCATCGTCGAACCGCTCGCACTCGCCATCAGCCGCGTGTCCTTCCCTCTGCACGATTCCACATCGGCCGCGTCCTGTCGAATTCGGCAGCCGACGGCGTTTCGCCCACGGACTCGCTGGGTCTAGCGTAACGAGGCCGCGCACGCGCCGGCCAGCCGCGTCAGGCCCTCGTCGATGTCGGCCCCGGCGATGCCCCCAAAGCCCAGCACCAGGCCGTCGGTGACCGACGGCGCTAACGCGTAGTCTGCCAGACGCTTCACCGCGACGCCGCGACGCTCGGCGCGCCGGACGACATCGGCGAGGTCGAGCGCGACACCTGGTGCGAGCCTGGCGGCCACATGCAGGCCCGCCGCCGACGGCACTACCTGCAGCCACCGTCCGAGCCGCCGCTCGACGCCCTCGGCGATGCGGGCGTAACGCGTCGCATACTCACGCGTCACGGTGCGGATGTGGCGTGTCAGCAGCCCGTCGTCGATGAAGCGCGCCAGCGCCGCCTGCGTGGCCAGCTCGCCGTGCCAGTCGATGAGCTGCCTGGCCGCGTGGAGCGCCGGCTGCAACGACACCGGCGCCACCAGGAAGCCGACCCGCAGCGTCGGCAGAAGCACCTTCGAGAACGAGCCCACGTAGAGGACACGACCGGTACGATCGAGGCTCTGCAGCGGGTCGAGCGGACGGCCGCCGAAGCGGAACTCGGTGTCGTAGTCATCCTCCACGATGACGCCGCCGCGTCGATCGGCCCAGGCCAGAAGCGCCGCCCGCCGCCGCAACGACATCGTCGTGCCGAGCGGGAACTGGTGCGACGGGGTGACGTAGACGAGCTTCGCTCCGGCGGGGATCGCGTCCACCACCAGCCCCTCGCCGTCCACCGGCACGCCGACCACCCGCGCACCGAGGCTGCGGTAGAGCAGTCGCACGCGCGAATAGCCGGGGTCTTCCATCGCCACCAGCGTGCCCGGCGCCAGCAGCACCCGGCCGATGAGGTCGAAGGCCTGCTGCGCGCCCTGGGTGACGAGCACGTCGTCGGCATCGGCCCTGACCGCGCGCGACACCCCGACGTGCCGAGCGATCGCTGCCCGCAGCCCGGCGTGGCCGGCGGGATGTCCGTAGCTCGCATAAGGCGTCGCCGAGGTGCGGTAGGCGTGCGCGATGAGGCGCCGCCACGCGGTGAGCGGAAAGAGCGCGCTGTCGGGCGTGCCGGGGCGGAAATCGAACGGCGCCGGGGTGGCGTGACGCGATTCCAGCACCGGCACGTCGCGCCAGATCTCGAGCGGATGAATGGCACCTGCCGGCGCGCGCCTGGTGGCCGCGGGTTGCGGCAGGGGCGCGTCCACAACGAACGTGCCGGCGCCCACACGGCCGTGGGCGACGCCTTCGGCCACCAGCCGCTCGTAGGCGACGCCGACGGTGTTGCGCGAGACCTCGAGGCGCGAAGCCAGCTCGCGTGTTGGCGGCAGGCGTGCGCCGGGCGCCAGGCGGCCATCGAGCACCGCCTCGAAGAGCTGGCGGTAGATCTGCTCCGCCAGCTCGCCCCGCCGGCTCAACCGGATGTGCACGTCCACCGCACACTCTGAATTGGCCCACCGGATCTTGTCAATATTGGCTCTTGGATAGGTCCATTAAGGGAACTACAGTTCGCGGCGAAGGAGGGCGGGACATGACGGCACGCTTCGACATCGGACGGGTGGCCCCCGGCATCTACACCGCCATGGGCGCACTCGAGCGCTACCTGCACGACTGCGGCCTCGAACCGGCCCTCATCCATCTGGTCAAGCTGCGGGCCTCTCAGATGAACGGCTGCGCCTACTGCCTCGACATGCACTGGAAAGACCTGCGTGCCCTGGGCGAGACCGAGCAGCGCCTCTACTCGCTCGACGCCTGGCGCGAGTGCCCGTACTACACACCGCGCGAGCGGGCGGCGCTGGCGTGGACGGAGGCCGTGACGATGGTCGCGAGCGGCCACGTGCCCGAGGCGGTCTACGACGAGGTGCGTCCGCAGTTCGACGACGCGGCGCTGGCCAACCTCACCCTCGCCGTCGCGACCATCAACGCCTGGAACCGTCTGGCGATCGCCGGGCGCGACGAGCCGGGCACGTATCAGCCGGCCGCCACATCGGCGTAGACGTCCACTCGATCGACTCTCAGGAGATCCCTCATGCTCATGCCCCGAGCCGTTGCCGGTGCCGTTCTGCTCTCCGTGAGTGTCAGCGCGTCAACGCGCGCCGACGCACAGAGCACACCGGCCACGCCACCCGTGCCACCGCCGGCCCCGGCAACACTGACCGTGCCGGCCGGATTCACCGTCTCGGTCTTCGCGTCGGGTCTGCCGGGCGCGCGGCTGATGGCGGTGAGTCCGGAAGGCATCGTCGTGGTCGCCAAACGCGCCGAGGTCGTGGCGCTGCCCGACGCCAACCACGACGGCGTGGCCGAGCCGCAGCTGCTGCTCGGCGGTCTCACCTACGCCCACAGCGTCGCCTTCCGCGACGGCTACCTCTACATCGGTACGACAGCGGCGGTGCTGCGCGCGAAGTGGACCGCTGGCGCCATCGCCGGCCCGCTCGAGACCTACGTCACGCTGCCCTCCTCGTCGCCGGCCATGCATACCTCGCGCACGATCGCGTTCGGTCCTGACGGCCGGCTCTATGTCGGCATCGGATCCTCGTGCAACGTCTGCGTCGAGACGGATGCGCGCCGCACGACCATCCAGGTGTTCGACGGCCCCGGCAGCCCGGGCCGCACGTTTGCCGCCGGGCTCCACAACGCCGTCGGCTTCGACTGGGATCCGGCGACCGGTCGGATGTGGTCGGCGGATACCGGCCAGGAGCAGCTCGGCGACGACTACCCGCCCGACGAGATCAACCTCATCGAAGACGGCCGCCACTACGGGTTCCCGTTCTTCCACGGCAAGAGCGTCGCCAGCACCGTCCCAGAGCTGAAGGACGCGCCGCGCACGCTCACCGCCGGCCAGGTCGTGCCGCCCGCCTTCGAGCTGCCCGCCCACGCCTCGCCGCTCGGCCTCACCTTCTACCGCGGCACGGCGTTCCCGGCAGCGTTCCGCACGTCGATGTACGTCGCCATTCACGGCTCGTCGCAGCGCTCGACGAAGATCGGCTACTCGGTGGCGCGGATCGTGATGCAGGATGGGCGCCCGGTCGCGTCTGAAGACTTCGTGACCGGCTGGCTGTCGGGCGATGTCGTGTCGGGACGGCCGGCAGGTCTGGTCACCGGCGCCGACGGCTCGCTATACATCTCGGACGACAACAAGGGCTTCATCTATCGCGTGGCCGCCCGCCAGACCGCGGCCACGCCACCCGGGGCGGCGGCGAAGCCGCTGCTGACGCAGCGACTACCCGCGCTCAACGGCACGTCGCTCGACGCCCGCCTGGTCGAAGTGACCTACCCGCCCGGAGGATCGTCGACCACGCACCGGCACCCCTGCCCCGTGGTGGGCTACGTGCTCGAGGGCGCGCTCAGGATGCAGCTCAGGGGACAGCCCGAACGCATCGTCCGCGCCGGAGGGAGCTTCTACGAATCGCCCGACGATGTGCACGCCGTATCGGCCAATGCCAGCTCCACCGCTCCGGTGCGCTTCCTCGCGTATTTCACGTGCGACCGCGAGACCCCGACATCGGTGCCGGTGCCGCCGCCGCACTGATACGAGGGGCGACGCCGGTATTCTTGGGCATGCCCACGCGCGACGGCGATCAGGGCAACGTCACGCCGATCGTGACGTCCGCGATCGACTGCTTCCAGCCGGAGGCTACCGAAGAACCGGCAGCGATGGATAGAACGTGTTCGTGGCCGACGCGTCGTGCATCGTGAGCCACCTATCCGTGTCGCCGAGGTCCTCGCGGCGGGTCCACACGTTCAGTTCGCCCCGCCGAGCACCTGCGCCCGCTCGACGAAGATCGGTTACACGGTCGAGCGGATCGTGATGCGGGACGGGCGACCGGTCGCGCGCGAAGACTTCGTGACCGGCGCGGTGACAGAACGTCCGGCCGGTCTTGTGACCGGTGCCGACGGCGCGCTCTACATCTCGGACGACAACAAGGGCTTCGTCTATCCGCGTCGCGGCATAGGCGCCCGCCGCGCCCGCAGCAGCGGCGCCCGGCGCCACCGTGCAGGCCCTGCTCGCGCGACCGCGAGGCGGTTGGCTCGCCTCGCACCGGGCGCCACGGCACGCAGGCTCCGGCCGGTCGCTGTGACATCATGTCCCGGCCATGAGCTCGACGCCTTCCACCTCGAGGATCACCGCGCTCGAATGGGCGCTCGGCTCGAGTCCCCACCTGGTCTACGCCGCTGGCGCCGACGGGCGCATCGCCTACGTCAATGGCGCTGGCCGCGCTCGCTGGGGCGACGCGGCCAACTTGGGCGCGCCGGCCGGCGGCCTCTTCGTCGGCGAGACGCGCGGGCACCTCGCCGCCGTTTCAGCGCAAGTCCTCGCCGGCGGAGAGACCGTCACCTTCGACGCCGGCGAGCACGGCGTGGGCGACGTGCGAGCATGGGCGTCCTACACGCTCTCGCCGCTGTGCGAGGGCGAGGCCATCACCGGCTATCTCTGCATCGCCGCCGACACCACGGCGTTCAAGCGCGCCGAGCTCCGCCTCCGGCGCAGCGAACAGCTCATGGTCGACACCCAGGGCGTGGCGCACCTGGGCACGTGGGAATGGGACATCCGCGAGCCGACCGCAGAATGGTCCGACGAGCTCTACCAGATCTACGGGCTGACGCGCGCGCATTACACGCCGAGTTACGAAGCCTACCTCACCATGGTGCACCCGGACGTTCGGCAGCGCGTGATCGACGCG
>JANNIB010000360.1:0-8557 GCA_031404695.1 Acidobacteriota bacterium | reverse complement strand
CCGTCCTTGTCGACGAAGGCGGCAAGCGGCAGCGTCTGTTGCGCGCCCGGCGCGAGCGCGGCCGGGGCGTCGGCCCGGAACGTGCCGTTCAGCACGAACACCGCGCCGCTCCACGCGAAGTCGCCGTCGTTGATGACCACCAGCGCGCCGTCGGCCACCGTGACGCGCGCCACCATCGGCTTGGCGCGCATGTCATCCACGGCCAGCCAGGTGCCGTAGACCATCGCGGCCGACACCAGCAACAGCGTGAGCGCGGTCGCCAGCCGCCTGGTGGCGCCCGCACGGACCGGGGCGGCGGAATCCTGAACGTCTGACATCGGCTACCGCCCGAAGATGATCCGCTCGCGCGACATGGCGCGGGCGGTGAGCGCGACCAGCAGGATCGCGGACGCGATTGCCGCCACACCCGCCACGAGAAACAGCCCGGCGCCCGGCGCCTGACCGCTCAGCACGTCGGACGCCAGCGCGTATTGCCCGAGCACCGGCACCGGCGCCAGCCATGGCCGTCGCGACAGCGGGTAGATCGTCGTCAGCATGCCGGGCAGCATCGGCAGTAGCATCAGCATGCCCAGATAGCCCTGCGCTTCCTTGAAACTGCGCGCGAAGGTGGAGGCAAAGAGCACCATCGCCGCCAGGAACAACGTCAGCGGCAGGATGAGCAGCAGCAGGCTGAAGAGTTCGCCGTCGGTGACGCGGAAGCGGATGCCAAGGTCGTGCCACGGGATGCGCCGCAGCACGTTCACCGTGATGACCATCGAGAAGACCACCGAGGCGCCGCCGAGCGCCGAGGCCGCCAGCCACTTCCCCGCCGCCAGCACCCAGCGCGGCACCGGATTGAGCAGCAGCGGCTCGAGCGAGCCGCGTTCGCGTTCGCCAGCCGTCGAGTCGATGGCGATCTGCATGGTGCCGACCAGCCCGGCGATGACCAGCAGCAGCGGCAGAATCGACAGCAGCGTCGCCAGACGCGCCTGGCTGCTCGACACCTCGACGTCTTCGATGCGGATCGGCTGCGCGATGCCCGGAGCGACGCCGCGGGCAATGAGCCGCAGGCTGGCGAGCTGCCCGGCGTAGCCGCCCACCAGCGCCCGCACGCGGGCCACCTTCGGGCGGGCCCGGTCGCGCGTGCTCTCGGTCACGAGCTTGATTTCGGCCGTCTGCGCCCGCCCCATCCGCTCCTGGAAGTCGGATTCGATGATGAGCACGAGGTCTTCGGTGCGGTCGAGCACGGCCTGTTCGGGATCGGCCGGGCCCGGCACCACGCGGACGCCGGTCTGCTGCCCGAGCCACTGCACGAAGGCCGGCGCGTGTTCGGCGCCGACGACGGGCAGCGCGAGGTCTTCGGCGCCGCGGGCACTGCCGGCTGTGGTCGTGAGCATCACGCCCAGCAGCAACGGCGTCATCAGCGCCGAGAACACCAGCGTGCCGAGCGAGCGGCGATCGCGAATGCCGTCGGTGAGTTCCTTGCGGGCCACCGCCAGGAGCGCGCGCCAGGTCATGCGGGACCTCCGTGCTCGAGCCCGGCCAGTGAGACGAACGCGTCTTCGAGGTTCTCGCGGCCGGTCTGGGTGCGCAGATCATCGGGCGTGCCGTCGGCGACGACCCGGCCGTCGGCGATAACGACGATCCGGTCGCAGAGCGCCGACACCTCCTGCATGATGTGACTCGAGAACACCACGCAACAGCCGTCGCCGCGCAGGCCGCGGATGACCTCGCGCATGGCGCGCGTGCTCATGACGTCGAGTCCGTTGGTGGGCTCGTCGAGAATCACGTTGCGCGGCTCGTGGACGAGCGCCCGGGCCAGCGCCACCTTGGTGCGCTCTCCCTGCGAGAAGCCGGCCACGCGGCGGTCGGCGATAGCGTCGAGGCCCAGGCGCGTGATGAGACGTGCGGTGCGCGCTCTGGTCACCGCGCGCGACAACCCGTGAAGCTGCGCGAAGTACTCGATGTGCTCGCGGGCGGTGAGCCGCGGGTAGAGGCCGCGCGAATCCGGCAACTGGCCCATCACACGCTGCGCCGCGACGGGATCGGCCACCACGTCCACATCGTCCACGTGAATCGAGCCGGCGTCGGGCCGCATGAGGCCCGACAGCATGCGCAGCGTCGTGGTCTTGCCAGCGCCGTTGGGTCCCAGTAGTCCCGTGACGGTGCCATCGTTCGCCGTCAGATGCACGCCGCGCACGGCCAGCACGTCGCCGAAGCGTTTCTGCAGGCCCTCGATCGCAATCATGGCGTCGGCGGAGTCTGCGGGCGCGGGGCCGCGGGCGGAGCCGCCGGGCCGGTGGCCGGGCCGGTGGGCGTGATGAAAAACGGCGGGCGGGCCAGCGCGTCGGTGCAGGCCGGATCCAGCCCGTCCACACTGGCCGCGCGCAGGAACGTCTCGACCAGCGCCGGGACGCAGCCGCGGGTCAGCGTGATGTGGCCGGCCCCCGGCACGACGATGTGTTTCGAGTTGGGCAGGTGCGGCGCCACGTGATCACCCCAGGTGGGCGGCGTCACCGGGTCGTCGGCGCCCGACAGGATGAGCACCGGCCGATTCGAGGTGATCGGTGCGTAGTAGCTCTCGGGCACCTCGCCCTTCGGCCAGAAGCTGCAGGCCGCATACTGCGCGTCGAACATCGCGGCGCCGAGGAAGCCGCCGGCATCGGCGGCCACGCGGTCGGCCGGGGTGATGCGGGGGATGTCTTCCGCGCAGACCACCGACAGGTGCATGCCGATCGCCAGGTCGCGCTTGTCGCCCTCGGGCGCCGACATGAACGCCAGCGCCAGCAGCCCCTGATAGTCGCCGACCGCGGCTTCGGAGAGCACGCGCGGCAGGAGCGAGGCGACTTCGGGCACGTAGAGCGCGCGGAAGACCACCAGCGCGGCATCGCGGCGCGTGAGCGGCATCTCGAGCGGCTGGCCGGTGCGGGGATGCACGCCCTTCACGATGGGCCGGTCGGCCTCGAGCCGCGCAAAGAGCGCCCTGGTGTCGGCGCCGAGCGTCGGGAAGGCGGCAGCGCAGGCGCGGTCAGCGGCACAGTCGGCCAGCAGCCGGTCGAGGGCGCGCTGGGCGTCGCGGGCGGTGTGGAGGGGCAGGCGCATGTCCTGCGGCGCCACGCCGTCGAGCACGACGGAGCGCACCTGGGCCTCGTGCTGGCGCAGATACACGAGCGCCGCACGCGTGCCATAGGAGCCGCCCCAGAGATTGATCCGGTCGTAGCCGAGGAAGCGGCGCACGTCGTCGAGGTCGTCCATCGCGACAGGCGTCGTGTAGAGGCGCGGGTCGGCGTCGAGGCCGGCCAGGCAGGCGCGGAGCCGGGCGATGGAGCGGTCGTCGTCGGTCGCCACCTCATCCAGCTCCTCCGCCGTCGGGTCGCAGCCGAGCCGGTTCGAGTCGCCGGTGCCGCGTTGATCGACGAAGACGAGATCGCGATCGGTGCGGAAGCGGCGGAACATCCCCAGCCGCGAGCCGGCGAGCGTGGCGGCGCCGGCGCCGGGGCCCCCTTCGAGGATGAAGAGCGGATCGGGTGCGCTGTCGCGGCGCAGCGCCGGTGCCACGACGATTTTCAGCGCGATCTGCCGTCCCTGACCGGTGGCGCGGTTCTCGGGCACCGACAAGGTGCCGCAATAGGCGCCGGTCGGACCCTCTTCGATCGCGCACTCGTGCAGCCGGTCGATCGCGGACGAGGGCGGCTGCGGCGCGCACGACGCGGCGGCAAGCGTCAGCAGCACGACCGTGAGACGCGACGGCATCCCGCCCATTACATCACGGCCCGGCCGCACCCCTGCGCGATCGGGGTCGCCGATCCGATATCCTGATCGAAGTGCGATACGTGGAGTCCCTCCGCCCGCGTTGCCAACTGGCGCTCGTGGCCAGCTTCGTCGCGCTCCTCGGCCTTCCGGCCGGCGCCGAGCCGCAGCAGCGCGCCGACGCGCGTCTGAAAGACGACCTCGCCGTCGTCCAGACCTTTCGTCCCGCCTACCGCTTCTGGCAACACATCTTCACGATTCCCGACGGCCGCATCGCGTTCGGCCGCCTGGACAATGGCCGTCTGCTGGCCACGTTCCCGTCGAAGGGCGACTGGGCGCGCGAGGTGGTGTGGTTCGACAAGGGCCTCGCCAGCAGCCTGAAGGACGTGACCTGGCCCCTCAAGCTCGACGACCGCCGAGATCTCGTGGTCACCCGCCTGCTGCCGCTCACCGGGCCGCTGGTGCACAACCCCACACGGGGCCTGTTCCTGCTGCCCAACATCGGCCCCTACGCGCCGTTTCTCGACGAGTGGAGCCGCATCTACGAGCGCTTCGCCGTGCCAGCCGAAATCGGGCTGTCGCAGGCGATTCTCGAATCGGGCCTGAACGGCCAGGCGACGTCGAAGGCCAACGCGCTCGGCCTGTGCCAGTGGCTGAAACGCAACTGGCAGGCGCTCGATCGGCTGTCGCCGGCCGTGCTCGAGGCCTTCAACCAGACCACGCAGGCCCCCTACTGCGCTGCGTATCTCTCGATTCTGAGCACGATGTACGGCAGCTTCATTCCGGCCCTCTCCGAGCACCACTCGGGCGGGGTGAACGTGGGCCGCGCGCTCATCAACGGCGAGCGCCTCGGCGGCGCCACCATCCAGGAGCAGTACTTCCGCGGCTCGCAGTTCGCGCGCGACCTGCGCCAGGTGGATCTGCGCGGTTACCGCGACCTGTATCGCACCTACGGCATCCGCTCCTTCCGCTATGCCGAGATGGTGTTCGGCAACACGCTCACCGTGCGGCAGTTGCGCGACACCGTGCCCCAGGAGCGGATCTTCGCGATGCGCACCACGCGGGCCGTGCCGGCGGGCGAGATCACCAGACGTACGAGCCTCACGGTGGGTGAAGTGCAACGCTTCAACCCCGCGCTCACCGGGCAGACACCGGCCGGCGCCACCATCTACCTGCCGATGCGGGTGCCTGAATTCGGAGCCGACGTCGCGTTCTGGCAGCGCGAGGCCAGCCCGGCCTTCGCGGCGGCCCTCGACGCCTTCCTGGAACTCGAGCCCGGCGTGCAGCGCTGGCACGAGGCCGCGTTCGAGCCGGTGCTGCAGTCGCACCGTCGGCGCTTCGAAGCCACCGGCGCCGAGGAAGGCACGGTGATGGCGGCCGTGCTCGCCTACGTCATCGGCGACCTGCGGACGAGCCGGCGCGCGGCGATCCTCGACGAGTTCCGATCGAGCGGCCAGATCCTGCAGCTCTTCCAGCAGGGTGTTGCCGAGCTGGCGAGCGCCCTCACCGGCAGCCAGTAGCCCGCCTGCGCTGGCTCACCCGGCGGTGCGCGACAGCGGCGGCACCGGCGTGTCGGGCGTCAGAGGCGGACGCTTCGTGCGCCATTCCGACGCCTGCTCGTAGGCGCGCGCCAGCGCCAGCACGCGGCCTTCGGCAAAGCGCGGACCGGCGATCATCAGGCCCACCGGCAGCCCAGCCGCCGTGAAGCCGCACGGCACCGAGACCGCCGGGATGCCGTAGACGTTGAACTGGCCGGTGTTCTCGAGTTCCGGATTGCGGGGCACGTCGGTCTCCTCGCGCTGCAGCGCGGCGTCCACCGTGCGCGGCGTGTGCCGGCGCGTGGGCAGCACGACCACGTCCACGTCCTTGAAGGCATCGTCGATGGTGCGCCGCATCAACTCGAGCGCCCAGCGGCCGCGCACGTACTCGGCGGCTTTGGCGCTGGCGCCGTTCTGCAGGTTGCGCCGCGTCGGAATCTGATAGCGGCCCGACATCTTCGCGTAGAGGGCCTCGTGGTAGGCGAACATCTCGCCGTTGAGGTTGATGTCACTCGTGGACGGCAGCACCACATCCCGCACGCTGGCGGTCAGCGAGCCGATGGTCTTGAGGGCGGCGGTGGTCGCCGCCGCCACGTCCGCATCCACGTGATCGAAGAACGGCACCCGCGCCACACCCACGCGCAGGCTCTTGACCGGTGAGGTGAGCGCCGCCACGTAGTTCTCGGCCGGATGCTCGACGCTGGCGATGTCGAGGCGGTCGTAACCGGCCAGCACCTGCAGCATCAACGCTGCATCGGCGACGGTGCGCGTCATCGGCCCGCAGTGGTCGAGCGAGACCACCAGCGGGATGATGCCGCGAATCGACACCAGCCCGTAGGTGGGCTTGAGGCCGACGATGCCGCAGTACGACGCCGGCGTGCGGATCGAGCCGCCGGTGTCGGTGCCGAGGGCGCCGTAGCAGAGCGCGGCCGCCACCGCCGCCGCCGAGCCGCCCGACGAGCCGCCGGGATTGCGCTCGAGCGCCCAGGGATTGCGCACGGGTCCGTAGTAGCTGGTGGCGGAGGTGCCGCCGTTGGCGAACTCGTGGAGGTTCAACTTGCCGAGCACGACGGCGCCGGCTGCGTGCAGTCGCCGCGCCACTTCCGCGTCCTCCGCCGGGATGCGGTCGTCGTAGACGCTGCTGGCCGCGGTCGTGCGCACGCCGGCGGTGTCGATGTTGTCCTTGAGCGCGATCGGCACCCCGTGCAGCGGGCCGCGGGTCGCGCTGGCCGGCAGGGAGTCGAGGGCCTTGGCGCGCGCCAGCGCCGCCTCACCGCTGGTCGTGATGAAGGCGTTCAGCTTCGGGTTGTAGGTGGTGATGCGATCGAGGCAGGCCGCCACGAGTTCGGTGGCCGACACCTTGCGCGTCCTGACGAGTTCGGTCGCCTCCGTGAGCGACAGCCACGCGAGGTCCGTGGGCGTGGCCGGCCGCTGGGCGGCCACGCGGACGGAGCTGCGGGCGACGGCCGCACCGGCGACGAGCGACGCGGCAAAGGCCCGGCGGGACAATGTGGACATGACGCACACCTTTCGACTGTGAGCTACGTGAGGGATCTCGAGTGAGGCGCGGGGATCAAATCGCCGTCGCGCGGCGGGCGACCAGCGCCGTCGCCGCGGCCAGCAGCACGCACACGGCCACGCCGTCCGCCGCGGTGGCGGCCGTAGCCAGATCGGGGTAGGTCGGCGCGATGCGCACGGTGCGGTCGAACGGATCGACGCCGTGCGGATGGGTGGAGCCGGCGGGCGTGAGCGCCAGCCCCGCCTCTTTGGCGAGCTGCACCACCGCCTTCGCGCAGCCGTCGAGCACGTCGAGGCTGATGAAGTAGCCGCCTTTGGGCGTCAGCCACGACGCCACGCCGGTGCCGCCCAGCTCACGATCGAAGGTCGCGAGCACGGCAGCGAACTTCGGCGCCACGATGGCGCGGTGCCGTTCCATGAGGGCGATGAGACCGGCCGTGTCGCCCAGGGCGCGGACGTGCCGCAGCTGGTTGATCTTGTCGCCGCCGATCGTGCGCTTGCCCATGCGGGCGAGAAACCACGCCACGTTGGCCGGCGAGGCCGCAAAGAGCGCCACGCCGGCGCCCGCCAGCGTCACCTTCGACGTCGAGCCGAACACCAGCGCGCGATCGGGCTGGCCGTGGCGCGCGCACGCCGCCAGCAGGTTCGGCGTCTCGATACGCTGGTCGGTCAAGTGGTGCACGGCGTAGGCGTCGTCCCAGATCACGCGGAAGTCGGGCGCGGCCGTGGCCATCGCCGCCAGGCGCTCGGTGACTTCGGCGCTGTAGACCGCGCCGGAGGGATTGCTGTACTTCGGCACGCACCAGATGCCCTTGACCGCGGGATCGGCGGCGACGAGGGGCTCGACCACGTCCATGTCGGGTCCGTCGGCACCGAGCGGCACCGGGATGAGGTCGAACCCGAAGTCGCCGGTAATCGCGAAGTGGCGATCGTTGCCGGGCACCGGACACAGGAACGCCCGCTGCGGTTCCTGCGCCCACGGCCGCGGGCTCCCCACGGTGCCCTTCAGCATCGCAAAGGCGATGGCGTCGTGCATGAGCGCCAGGCTCGAGTTGTCGCCGAGCACCATCTGCGCCGGCGCCACCCCGAAGAGCGGCGCCAGCAGCGCGCGCAGCTCGGCCAGGCCCTGCAGCCCGCCGTAGTTGCGCACGTCGGTGCCGTCGGCGGCGGTGTGGTCGGCCTCGCCGGGCAGGGCGAGGAGCCCGTTCGACAGATCGAGCTGCGCGCTCGACGGCTTGCCGCGCGTGAGGTCGAGCGAAAGGCCCCGGGCCTTGAACGCGTCGTAGCGAATCTGGGCCCGATCGCGCCAGGCGACGAGATCGGCGGTGGAGAGGGCATCGAGCGTGAGCACAGCAGAAGAATCGTAACGCGGGAGACGCCGCGACGGCACATGATCCATCCGTTCCATGCCTGGAACAGTCGGTGAGCATCCCCTTGCCCCATCGATGCCAGACTCGCGGGCTCCGCCGCGGTGACATAGAATCGGCCGCATGACACGCGCACTCGTCCTCGGCCTCGTCGTGACCTTCGGTGGCCTCTCGATCGCCGTCGCGGCGTTCCAGGCGCCCGCCTCGTCCCTCTCGCCCGCGGTGCTCGACGCCACCAAGATCGAGAAGGTCAAAGAGAACCTTTACATCATCACGGGGTCGAGCCCGGCCCCGCGCGAGACCTTCAGTGGCGGCAACACCGGCGTCTTCATCACCGACCGCGGCGTGGTGGTGGTGGATACCAAGCTCGCCAACTGGGGGCCGACCATCCTGGAGCGCATCAGG
>JANNIB010000359.1:0-2942 GCA_031404695.1 Acidobacteriota bacterium | reverse complement strand
GACGGCGTTCATCTCCTGGAAGTCGTCCATGTCCACGAGGAACACGCCGCAACGCAGCACGTGCTGCAGGTCGGTGCCGGCGGCCGCCAGAATCGCCGCCACGTTCTTCAGGCACTGTTCGGTCTGCACGGCGGCGGTATGACCTGCCAGTTCGCCGGTGGCCGGGTCGGTCGAGCCCTGGCCCGACACGAATACCAGGCGTTCGAAGCCCATGCCCGGCGAATACGGCCCCACGGGCTTGGGCAGATTCGCGGCATGGACGGGACGATGTGACTGCGACATGAGGCTCCTCGTGAACGGCGGCCGCGCCAGCAGCGCACGGCGCCTGCTATTCTAGGCGCCGCGTGCCACGATTCAAACTCACCATCGAATACGCCGGCACGCGCTACAGCGGCTGGCAGGCCCAGCGTAATGCGCGCACCGTGCAGGGCGAGATCAACCGCGCGATCGTCGAGGCGATTGGCGACGACGCGCTGGTCGATTCCCAGGGCTCGGGACGCACCGATGCCGGCGTCCACGCCCTGGCGCAGGTCGCGCACATCGATGTTACCCGCGCGCCGGCGCCCGAGGCCTTCCGCCGCCGCATCAACGACGGCCTGCCGGCCGACATTCACGTCATCGACGTCACGCCTGTCGGCCGCGCCTTCCACGCCAGGCACAGCGCCGAGCGACGCAGCTACCTGTACCAGATCGCGCGACGGCGCAGCGCCTTTGCGAAGCCGTACGTGTGGTGGGTGAAAGACCCGCTCTATCTGGCGCGCATGCGATCGGCGGCCGCGATGTTCGCTGGCCTGCACGACTTCCGCGCCTTCTCCGACGACGACCCTGACGAGAAGTCGACCAAGGTGCTGCTCGACGAGGTGGCGCTGGTCGAAGACGGCGCGCTGGTGCTCATCCGCGTCGCCGGTTCGCACTTTCTCTGGAAGATGGTGCGGCGGATGGTGGGCGTGCTGGCGGCGGTGGGCACCGGCGACCTCGACAGCGGCGACATCGAGCGTCTGCTCGCCGGCGAAGGCGGTGATGTGGTGGCACAACTCACCGCGCCGGCGGCGGGTCTGTTCCTCGAGCACGTGCTGTATCCGGGCGACGCGTGGCCGCGGCCGATGGTGGCCGCCGTGCCGGTGCGCTGACGGCCGCGCCGGCTGTCGCGCTACCCGCGGCCTGCGTCCCGGGCGGTGCGCTGCGCATCGTGCGCCGCCCGGATCTGCCGCACCGCGTCGTGCGAGAGCGCCCCATGCGCATCGACACCGCGCCAGCTCCACGGCCACGCGCCGGCGAACCCGAGCGTCGCGGCGACCTGCGCCAGATGCACCGCTGATATCGCCGGGCGTCCGCCGGCCACGTCGGCGGCATCGCCCTGCGCCGAGCACTCCCCCACGACCAGCGGCCGCGTGAGCGCGAGCGCCGCGTGCGGCGTCTGCAGCAGATCGAAGTCGTGCCGCCGGTCGTAGTAGGCGTGCGCCTGCAGGAAGTCGAAGCCGAACGCCGGGTCGTCCCACCAGCCGGCAAAGCGCAGCCGGGCGTTGCCGATCGTGACGGCGCCGGCATCCCGCGCGCGCAGCGTCGCGATGGCGCCGCGCACCCACGCCGCCAGGACGTCGAACGGAATCGGCGCCGGCACGCGCCGGCTCGGATGGTGCTCGGCGATGATCCAGTCGGGCTCGTTCAGCAGGTCCCACGCGTGCACGGCAGCGCCGAGGTGACCGTGCGACCCGCGAGCGCCGTAGCGCCGGGCCAGCGGCGCGATGACCGTGTCGAGCAGCCGCTCCTGCCCCTCCGGGTCGGCCAGCCAGGCGTAGTGGCCACCCACGCGCGCCCCTCCCGCGTCGGTGGGCGCAAAGACGAGGGTGTGGTCGAAGAGCACGGGCACCACCCTGAGCCCGGCCTCGATCGCCAGCGCGAGGAGCGCGTCGAGGTCATCGAGGGTGCCGTCGCGAAACCCCGACGGCCAGCCCAGCGGGTCAAGGGCGATGCCGCCGCGCGCATCCGTGAAGACGAACCAGCGCACGACTTCGATGCCCAGCCCGGCCATGGCGGCGAAGTCGCGCGCGATGTCGTCGCGTTCGGCGCGGATGCCGTGATGGGTCTGCCAGACGGTGGGACCGAAGTCGCCGCCGTATCGTCGCCACGGGTAGTTCACGCCGACGGGCATCCCCGGCATTGTCTCGCACTCGCGGGTAGACTGATTCGATGTGCCGTAACATCCGCACCCTGTTCAACTTCGATCCGCCGGCCACCGACGCGGAGATCCGCGCCGCCTCGGTGCAGTTCGTCCGCAAGCTGAGCGGCTTCACGGCCCCGTCGAAGGTCAACCAGACGGCCTTCGATCAGGCGGTCGACGAGGTGGCGATCGTCGCCGGGCGTCTCATCGACGCGCTCGTGACCAGCGCCGAGCCGAAGAACCGCGAGACTGAAGCGGCGCGCGCCAAAGCGCGATCGGCGGAGCGCTACGGGACCGGCGGCTGAGGCGCCGGCCTGGCGGTCGATCGGTCAGACCGGCGGCAGCGGGCCGCCGTCGTCTTCGACCGGCCCGAGCTTGCGCGCGTAGAGGTAGGTGCCGCCGAAGATGACGACGATCAGGCCGAGCGAGAGCCACTTCGGGATCTCGAAGTGCACGTAGCCGAGGGTATGGCCGTACTCGAGCAGCAGCTTCAGGCCCACCCACACGATGATGACGAAGGCGCCGTCCACCAGCACCGGATAGCGGCGGATCAACCCGAGCAGCCGCCCGATCACCAGCCGCATCATCACGATGCCCAGGATGCCGCCCGTGATCACGACCCAGAGTTTGTCCGACACGGCCACGGCCACGAGGATCGAATCGATGGCGAACACGATGTCGGTGAGTTCGACCTTGACGACGGTGGCCCAGAACGGCGACAGGCCGAGCCACGGCTCGGCCGGCTTGATCGCGTGGCGCGACTCGCCCTCGCCTCCGCGGC
>JANNIB010000358.1:0-13688 GCA_031404695.1 Acidobacteriota bacterium | reverse complement strand
AGTGCCTCGCGCGCCGCTTCGTCGAACAGCCGTCCGCCCGGCGCCACCCGCAGGCCCTGCGCCCCCGGGAAACGCTCGAACAGCGCCCGCGTCGTGCCGACCACGCGGAAGCCCTCGTAGTTGTCGCCGAGGGCATACGGCACCGCGAGCTCCACGCCGTCGTCCTGCGACATCGCCACGTACATCGACCACGGGATGTTGCCGGGGGAGGTCTCGAGGTGGAAGACTGTGTTCAGCACCAGCTGAAGCTGGCTGCCGCGCGCGCCGAGCACCGCAACGCAGCCGTTGGCGCCGCCGGTGAAGGCGTCGTAGGTCTGGCCCTTGATGGCGAAGACCGCCATGACGAGTCCGGCGGCGAGCGCCACCGACCCGGCCGTGATGGCCGTCGAGAGCGCATGCTGGCGCAGACTCCGCGACACGAGCAGGCGCAGCGCGCCCGGCGTGGACCTCACGCGTGCACCTCGGCCCGCACGGCAGCATGGTCCACCGCACGGTTCACCACCGCGAGGTCTTCGACGCGATCGAAACGCGCCAGCACCGCCGGGTCGTGGCTCACGAGCAGCAGGGCCGCGCCCTGCTCGCGGCAGGCGCCGCAAATCAGCTCGATGGCCTCGGCGGCGTGACGCGGATCGAGGTTGCCGGTGGGTTCATCGGCGAGTACCAGCGTCGGCCGGTTGGCGAGCGCGCGCGCCACCGCCACGCGCTGCTGCTGCCCCACCGAGAGCTGACGCGGGCGGTAGTCGCGCCGATGCGCAAGGCCGACGCGGTCGAGCAGCGCCGCGGCATGCGCGGCATCGGCGCCGGGTCCGAACATCATGCCGAGCAGCACGTTCTCGAGCGCGGTGTAGCCCTGCAGCAGGTTGAAGGTCTGGAAGACGTAGCCGATGGTGGCGGCGCGCCACTGGTCGCGTGCGGCTTCGGGCATCGCCGCCATGTCGCGGCCCGCCACCCACACGTGGCCGGCGTCGGGGGCCAGGATTCCGGACACCAGATGCAGCAGCGTGGTCTTGCCGGATCCGCTGGCGCCGCGCAGGGCCACCTGTTCGCCTGAGGCGAGGACGAAGGCGGGAATGTCGATGACGGCGGTCAGTTCCCCATCAGGAGCGCGAAAGGACTTCGTGAGAGCGTCGAGGCGCAGCACCGGCCCGGCCGGCTGGCTCATCGACCGTCCTCGACCTCGGCGATGTCGGCGACCAGCCGGTAGAGGCTGGTGACGCGCCCGTTGCGCATCTCCTCCCCCACTTCGAAGCGGCCCTTCACGGTGGTGGCCAGGTGTGTGAACTTCGCCCGCGTGCCGGCCTTCATCTTCACCAGCACCCATTCGTTCATGCGCACCGGCGCGCCGAAGTAACACAGGTCCAGGCTGGCGTTCAGCATGAACACCGACACGCCTTCGGGCGTGAGGTCGAGCGGCAGCATGAAGCCTTCGAGCGACACCATCTTGCCGTGTAGCGCCTTGACCGACGCCGGAATGACGTTGGTTGGCGCCTTCGACGACGGCTCGAGCGGGTCGGGCAGCTCGTACTCGTAGTTGCTGAGCGCGCTGAACGCCACCGGCTGATACGACGCGGCAGCAGTGAGAGCTGCCGCCATCATCGCCACCGCCACGACCGCTGCCTGCAGTGCCCGCATCGCCCGTCTCCTCGCGCCGTCGCTAGCGCTCGCCGTTGTAGGGATAGCCGAACTTGATGTCGCTGAACGTCTGGCCGCCGACGACGGCGTTCTTGACCGTGCCGACGAGTGCGGTGACGCCCTTGAGCGCGGGGTTAACGCCGCCAAACTGCGACGAGTTGCCCACGGTGTCGCCGGTCAGGCCGTTGGCCGTGCTGGCGAGGGTGACCGTGGTTGCGGTGCCGCGGGCCGGGGTCACCTCGACCGTGATCGTCTTGGCCGGGATGCGGGCCACGGCGGTGCCGGCGGCATCGAGCACGTAGGCCGTCAGCAGGCCGCTCGACGGGTCGAGCACGAACTCGAGATGTCCGACCGTGCCCAGCTTGACGACCGTGCCGCCGTGCGGGGCGGTGGAAGCGCCTTCCGGTTCCTTCAGCGTCGACGCTTCGGCGCTCATGCCACCGGCTTCTTCCGGCGACATCTCGCCAACGGTCGTGGGCTGGATCTTCTCGGCCGGGGCCGGGGCGGGTTCGGAGCCGCCACAGGCGGCGGTGAGGCCCGCAGCGAACACGAAGGCGGTGGCACGGGCGCAAACACGAATAGCTCTCACGTCGGTCTCCTCCACGCGGCCCTGCGGGCCGGGCGGACCAGACGTCCGCCAGAGGACGATTCTACCGTGGCGCACGCCGCCGAGGCGACCTGTGGCCGGACCGACTGGTAGACTCCGCGAATGCGACACCTCCGCCCGGGCCTCGCACTGGCGCTCACGGCGCTGCTGCTCCAGTCTGCCTCAGCCGTCACGCCGATCAGCTCTTCCGACGGCCAGTTCTGGGACATCCAGGACACCTCGCCGTGGGCGCAGGACAGCGGCGGCATCGCCACCGGCGGCCGGGCCCATCCCTTCAACGGCTTCGGCTACTTGAAACTGCAGGTGCGTCACGCCGCCACGGCGCGGCCCACGGTCGTCAACCACTACCTGCGCGGCTTCGGGCTGGCGCAAGACGGCGAGCGCTTCGACACCATCACACCGGTGCTCCACGACGGCGTCGTCGTGTCGCGGGCGATCTACGCGCCGGCCGGCGCCACGTACTTGCGCTACTACGACGCCTTCACCAACAGCACCGACGAGGCTCGCACGATCGAGGTGGCCTGGGGCGGCGCCACCGGCGCTTACGACGATGGCGGGCGCGTCGCGGTGGCCACGACCTCGAGTGGCGATCGACTGATCGATGGCCGCGACACCTTCGTGACCGTGATGCAGAACGCGCGCGGGGTCGCCGATCCGATGCAGGGCCCGTCGGGTCACGGGCCATCCGCGCACGTGCTCGGCGACGGCGCGGCCAGCGGGCTCTTTCAGCGCGCCGGCGACATGTACGGCAACCCCTTCACCGAGGCGTATCCCGGCTACGACCCGGCGCACGTCGGCTACGTCTTCCGGCTGGAACTGGCGCCCGGACAGACCGAAGCGCTCGTGACCTTCGTCGTGAAGGGCCTGAGCGAGCTCTACGATCCGCGTGGCGGCTATCCCATCCCGAGGAAGGACGCCCTGCTCTCGACCTGGGCGGATGCCGTATATGCCGGCGCCGATCGTAAGGTGCCCGCGGCCGGCAGCGAGATCGCACGTGTCACGGCGCAAGCCCGCCGCCTCGTGGCGACGCCGGATCTTGCCGGGCTGACGCCGCGTCAACGCGCCGCCATCGTCAACTGGGCGCGCTCGCCGGCCGCGCCGCTTCCGCCGTTCACCGTCTTCGAGCAGTCGGTCGTGGCGCTGCAGGCGGCCATGGCCAACGGCACCACCACCAGCGAGGACATCGTGCGCGAGTACCTCCTGCGCGCCACGCTCTACGATCGGCACGGGCCGACGTTCAAGGCCATCCTCGCCCTCAGCCCGCGGGCGATTGCCGATGCGCGCGAACGCGATCGCCAGCGCGTCGGGACGCCGCCGGGACTCGGCCGCGTGCTCGGGCCGTTCCACGGCGTGCCGATCGTGCTCAAGGACAACATCGATGCCACCGAGTTGCCGACCACCGGCGGCGCGCTGGCGCTGGTCGATCACCGGCCGCGCGTCGACTCGCGGGTGGCCGCGGCGATGAAGGCCGGCGGCGCCATCATCCTCGGCAAGGCCAATCTCGACGAGTTCCCGTTCGGCGATTTCGGCGTCAGCTCGGTCGGCGGCACCGTGGGCAACGCCTACGATCCCACGCTTTCGACCGCGGGCTCGAGCGGCGGCAGCGCGACGGCGGTCGCGACCAGTCTCGCGGCCCTCGCCTTCGGCACCGACACCTGCAACTCGCTGTCGAATCCGGCCGGCTTCGCCTCGCTGGCGACGATCCGCACCACGCGCGGATTCACCAGCCGTGCCGGCGTCATGCCGCTCAACCCATTCAACGACGCGGTCGGCCCGATGGGCAAGACCGTCACCGACGTCATGCTGGCCCTGAATCTCGTCGCCGGCGTCGACCCGGACGATCCGGCGACGACCAGCGATCGGCCGGCGGATGCGGGAGCCGGCGGCACGCTCTCAGCGGCGGCGCTGAAGGGGGCGCGGATCGGCGTGTTCCGCCAGCGCTTCGTCGGCATCACCGGCGAGCGCGAGGCCGCCGACGCCATGACGCGCGTCGTGCGCGAGCTCGAAGCGGCTGGCGCCACCGTGGTGGAGGTCGCCATTCCCGACTACGACGAGGAGTACGCGAAGGCCCGCCTGACTGCACCAGGAGCGCTCAAGGCGGCGTGGGAGACGTACTTGTCGCGCGGCGCCGCCCCCGGCGCCCCGGTGCTCACGATTCAGTCGCTGATTGCGTCGGGCAAGATGGCGCCGGCCGGCCAGCGCCGGCTCGAAGGCGCGCTGGCGCCGCCCCCGGCCGAGGCGTCGAACGAGCGCTTCCTGGCCGCGCGGCTCGCCTATCGCGCGCTGCTGGTCGACGCGATGGACGCAGCGAAGGTGGACGCGCTCGTTTATCCGGCCAACCAGGCGCGTCCGCACACCCACGAAGGCGGCGCCGAGCGTTACGGCACCGAACCGGGCACCTGTGAGGAGAGCGCCTCCACCGGCCTGCCGCAGGTCACGGTACCGGCCGGCTACATGGGCGGACGCTATCCCGTCGGCGTGTCGTTCCTCGGCCGCATGTGGACCGATCGCCAGATGCTCGGCCTGGCCTACGCCTACGAACAGGCGACGCGTCACCGGCGTCCGCCGGCCACGGTGCGCTGACCCGTGACGGCACGGGCCGGAATCCACTAGGCTCACCGCGATGGCCCGCTACTCGAACAACCGCCTTCCGACCGACGTCAGCGCAACGACGCTGCCGGCGGGCTACTACACGGACCCGGCCTACTTCGCGCGCGAGCAGGAACGGCTCTTTCGCCAGATGTGGCTCTTCGCGGGCCGCGACGACGACGTGCCGGCGCCCGGCCGCTACGTGACGCGCCGATTCGGCGACGCCAGCGTGCTGATGGTGCGCGACGACGCCGGCATCCTGCGCGCCTTCCACAACGTGTGCCGCCACCGCGGCACGCTGCTCTGCCCCGCTTCCGAGGGGCAAGTCACCGGCGCCCTGCAATGTGCGTATCACGCCTGGACCTACCGGCTCGACGGCACGCTCAACAAAGCGCCGCACATGGACAAGGTCGAGGGATTCCGCACCGACGACTGGCCCCTCACCCGCATTCCGCTCGCGATCTGGGACGGTCACGTCTTCATCCATCTCGGGGACACGGCCGAGGGCGACCCGCCGCCGCTGGCTGCGCACCTCGACGGCCTCGACACGCGTTTCCGCCACTGGGCGATGGGCGACCTTCGCACGGTGGCGCGGCGCACCTACAAACTGCGCGCCAATTGGAAGCTGGTCATCGCCAACTACCACGAGTGCCTGCACTGCCCGACCGCGCATCCGCAGCTGGTCAGGCTGTCGCACTATCTGTCGGGCGACAACGAGCCGCCGCGTCCGACCTGGCTCGGCGCCTCGATGGACCTGCTGCCCGGCTTCGCCACGCTGTCGACATCGCCGACCGCGCGCCGGGCGCCCCTGCCCGGGCTCGATGAGGACGAGCAGCGCCGCGTCTACTACTACGCGCTCCTCCCGTCGATGTTGCTCAACCCGCATCCTGACTACGTCGTGACGTTCCTGCTCAGCCCGATCGCGCCCGACCGCACCGACATCACCTGCCACTGGCTGATGCACCCCGACGAGATCGCGGGGCCGGGATTCGATCCGGACGATGCGGTGGAGTTCTGGGACCTCACCAATCGCCAGGACTGGGCGTTGTCGGATCTGGCGCAGGCCGGCATCGCCTCGCGCGGCTATCGCCCGGGGCCGTATTCGAACCGCGAAGAGATGCTGGCGGCGTTCGACCGCTGGGTGATCGAGCGGGTCGGAGCACTCGACGCGGCGTGATCGAACGGGCGTAAGATGCGCCCGTGGCCCAGGCCCGCGACTTCGGTTTCGCCACCGCCGTGGCCCTGGTCGTCGGCAACATGATCGGCTCCGGCGTGTTCCTGCTGCCGGCGTCGCTCGCCGCCTACCGCGGCACCAGCCTGCTCGGCTGGGGCATCACCACCTTCGGCAGCGTGCTGCTGGCCGTGGTGTTCGCGCGGCTGGCGCGGGCCCGACCCGCCGCCGGCGGTCCCTACGCCTACACCCGGCAGGCGTTCGGCGATCTGGCCGGGTTTCTCGTTGCGTGGGGCTACTGGATCTCCTGCTGGTGCACCAACGCGGCGCTGGCCGTGGCCTTCGTCGGCTATCTGGATCCGTTCGTGCCGGGGCTGGTCCGCACGCCCGCGGCGGCCGCGCTGCTCGCCATCGCCACGTTGTGGACGCTGACCTTCATCAACCTCATCGGCGTCCGGGCGGCGGGTCGCGTGCAGGTGGCGACGACGATCCTCAAGGTGGTGCCGCTGGCGGTCGTGGGCCTGGGCGGGCTACTGTGGTTCGAACCGTCACGCTTCGCCGTGCCGCCGCCCGGCACGGTGAGCCTCGGAGCCGACACGCTCGCCGTGGTGACGCTCACGCTGTGGGCGTTCCTGGGGCTGGAATCCGCGACCATTCCGGCCGGCGTGGTCCGTGACCCGGCCCGCACGATCCCGCGCGCCACGATCGTGGGCACGATCGTCGCCGCCGTCATCTACATCATCAGCACGGTCGGGGTGATGAGCGTCGTGGCGCCTGAGACGCTGGCGTCGTCCACGGCGCCATTTGCCGACGCCGCACGCGTGATGGGCGGCGAGACCCTGGCCCGGCTGGTGGCGCTCGGAGCAGCACTCTCGTGTTTCGGTGCCCTCAACGGCTGGATCCTGATCGCCGGTCACATGCCGATGGCCATCGCGGACGACGGGTTGTTCCCGGCGGTGTTCGCCGCGCGCGACGCCAGCGGCATCCCGGTGCGGGCCACCGTGATCTCCGCCGCCCTCAGCACCGCGCTCATCGCGATGAACTACACCGAGGGCCTGGTCACGCTCTTCACGCGGATCATCCTGCTGGCGACGCTGAGCACGCTCGTGCCGTACGTGTTCTGCTCGCTCGCGTCGTTCGTGCGCGGCAGCGGCGAGCGTGCGGACGGACGTTCGAGCGGCGGCGTGGTTCCGGGCCTCGCCTTCGTCTATGCGATGGTCGCGGTGGCAGGCGCCGGCCGGGAAGTCGTGTATCTCGGCTTCCTGCTGCTCCTGGCCGGGCTGCCGGTGTTCGTCTGGGTCACGCGGACGCGCGCGGCCGCCGCCTGACGCCGGCCCTCAGCGCGCGCGTCGCGACTTCGCTTCTTCCGCGCGCGCGCCGGCGAGGATGCCTTCCATCGCGTAGTTGCCTTCGTGGCAGGCGTATTCGTAGATGAGGCCGCTGGTCTTCTTCAGCCGGACCATGAACGTGTAGGGCGTGGTCCACGTCGCCGGGTCGCTGACGGTGATCTCCCAGTGCATGTAGTCGTCGCTGACGCGCGTGTAGCGCTCGGTCAGCGTGACGTCCGGCGTCGACCCCTGGAAGCCGTTGAGGTAGTTGGTGGTCTCGACGACCAGGGTGTCGCCTTCCCAGCGGCCGCGCGGATCGCCGTGCAGCTGTCGCACCGTTGACGGCAGGTGCGGCATGGCGGTCATGGGCACGACCCGGGCGTCGTGAATCATCTCCTGCAGCAGCACGGTCGTCTGGGGCGACTGCAGGATCTGCACATAGCTGTTGTAGTTGGCGCCGGTGCGCGGCGCGCCGTACGAAATGCAGCGTTCGGACAGCGGCCGGTCTTCGGGGCCGTCCGCAGATCCACGGGTCTTCGGCGCAAGACGCGCCGCCTCGCGGCGCGCCTGCGCGGCGGCCGTGAGCGGCGGGAACTGTCCGTCCGCCGGCATGGTGATGAGCGAGGTGCGCTGGTCCCACTCGCGATCGGCCATCCAGAACTGGTTGTAGTTCCCGGTGCTCGGGTCGTAGGACACCTGGTTGAACGATCCCTTGTCCTTCGCGTCGAGGATCTGCTGGACGAAGTTGCCGAAGATGGCGTCGCCGCCCTGATCGACGAACTCGGCGGCCATGCGCTTCAGCTCCTCGAGTTCGGCGGCGCTGAGCGCGGTCTTGTCCTTCCACTGGCGCGGACGGGTCATCGGGGTGACGCTGTTGTTGCCCCACACGCCGCGCAGGTCGGGATGCCCGTCGGCCGTCCGCGGCATCGTCCACGCGGGCGCGGCCCCGTCCGCCTGGGGCGGAGTCGGCGCCTGCGCCCCGAGGGAGGCGACCACGACGACGGCAACGGCGACGGCGACCACGACACGGACGGGATGCAGGAGTGTCATGCGGCGTAGTGTCGCTCAACCGGGGGATGGCGTCCAGAGGGTGAAATGGTTATGCTCCGACCGCGTCGAGACGGGTCGCCAGACCGCCACCCCAGGCGCGGAGGTAGACATGGCCAGGAAGGCGTGGGTCGCGGGATTAGCCGCCGTCGTGCTCGGAGCCAGCGGATCGCTGCTGGCGCACCATGCGTTTTCCTCGGAGTTCGACGCCAACGCGCCGGTGACCCTGCGCGGGCCGGTCACCAAGGTGGAGTGGATCAATCCGCACGCGTGGATCCACATGGAAGTGAAAGGTGCCGACGGCAAGTCGGCGATCTGGATGGTGGAGGGCGGCACGCCCAACACACTCCAGCGCGGCGGCATCAGCCGCGACTCGATCAAGATCGGCACGGTGATCGTGGTGGCCGGCTTCAAGGCGAAAGACGGCCGCCTTCGCGCCAACGGCCGCGACATGACGCTGCCCGACGGGCGCACGCTCTTCATGGGGTCGTCCGGCACCGGCGCGCCCAAAGACGGCCGCGACCCGAACGACCGCACGAAGAAGCCGGGCCTCTAGCATGCACACATTTCCTGCTCGCTCGGCCCTGCTGGCCGTCATTCTTGCGTGCACGCTGCCGGCGTGCGGCGGGGCACCCGCGGCGCCCGAGGCGTATCGCGCGCCGCGAACGCCCGATGGCACACCCGACCTCGGCGGCATCTGGCAGGCGCTGAACACCGCCAACTGGAATGTCGAGGCGCATGCCGCGAAGCAGGGCCCGGTGTTCGCACTCGGCGCCGCGTTTGCCGTGCCGCCCGGTCCGGGCGTCGTCGACGGCGAAGCGATCCCGTACCTGCCGGACGCGCTGGCGAAACGTCAGGCCAATGCCGCCAGCTGGACCACCCTCGATCCGGAAGTGAAGTGCTTCATGCCCGGCATTCCGCGGGCGACCTACATGCCCTACCCGTTCCAGATCGTGCAATCCGGCGACAACATCCTCATGACCTACGAGTTCGCGAGCGCGAGCCGGGTCGTGCGGATGAACGGCCAGGAAAAGAGCCCGGCACCGGCCTGGATGGGATGGTCGGTCGGGCGCTGGGAGGGCGAAACGCTGGTCATCGACGTCACCGACCACATGGAAGAGACCTGGTTCGATCGCGCCGGCAACTACCACAGCGACGCGCTGAAGGTCACCGAGCGCTACACCGCCATCGACGCCAACACGTTGAGTTACCAGGCGACCATTGAGGACCCGAAGGTCTTCTCGCGCCCGTGGACCATCAGCATGCCGCTCTACCGCCGCCGCGAACCGAACGCACAGCTGATGGAATACAAATGCGTGGAGTTCGCCGAAGAGCTGATGTACGGCCACCTGCGCAAGCAACCCGCCACCCGCCCGTAGCGCCCGCCACGTTCCGACCCTGGCCGCCGGTTATTTCCCAGCGCGCAAAGCCGCGGCGCAGGACCCCTGGCGGGCGCTCCGCACCGAATAGCAGTCCAGCCTAGCCTTCTGGCCGCATGAGACAATCAGTAAAAAGTTAGACAAACTAACAGATACGAAACAATCTATAAGCTTGACGGACATCCGAGCGAGCCGATAGGCTGGCCCATAACATGACGTCAAGACGACTGACCGGCGCACAGATTCTCTGGGAGTCGCTCGTGCGCGAAGGCGTGACCTGCGTCTTCGGCTATCCGGGTGGAGCGATCCTCCCGGCCTACGATGCGATGCTCGATTACCCGATCCGGCACGTGCTGGTACGCCACGAACAGGGCGCCGCGCACATGGCCGACGGCTACGCCCGCGCCACCGGGCAGGTGGGCGTGGCCATCGCCACCTCGGGGCCCGGTGCGACCAACCTGGTGACCGGCATCGCCACGGCGATGATGGACAGCTCGCCGGTGGTCTGCATCACCGGCCAGGTGGGCAGCAAGCTCATCGGCTCCGACGCCTTCCAGGAGTGCGACATCACGGGCATCACGCTGCCCATCACGAAGCACAACTACATCCTGACCCAGCCCGAAGACGTCGCGGCCACGGTGCGGGAGGCCTTCCACGTCGCGCGTTCGGGCCGCCCGGGCCCGGTGCTCATCGACATGACGAAAGACTGCCAGCAGAAGGCCTGCGACTTCTCGTGGCCCGAAGAGGCGCCGATCGAGCGTCAGCGGCCGGATCTGGCGCCCGGCGACGCCGACCTGGCGCGCGCGGTCGATCTCATCCACCAGGCGAAGCGTCCGCTGATTCTCGCCGGCAACGGCATCATCGCCTCGGGCGCCTCGGAGATCGTGCGCCAGTTCGCCGAACACGCCGACATCCCGATCGCGATGACGCTGCTCGGCATCGGCGGGGTGCCGGCCAGCCATCCGCTGAACCTCGGCATGATGGGCATGCACGGCGAGGCGTGGGTCAACACCTCGATTCAGGAAGCAGATCTGCTCATCGCGCTCGGCATGCGCTTCGACGACCGCGTCACCGGCAACGTCAAGACTTACGCACTCAACGCCAAGAAGATTCACCTCGAAATCGACCGCTCCGAGATCAACAAGAACGTCAAGGTGGACGTCGGCCTCGTCGGCGACGTCGGCCAGCTGCTGCAGAAGCTGACGCCGCGGGTCGAGCGCGGCAACCACGCCGCGTGGCGCGCCCACATCGACGGCCTCAAGGGCGACTCGGCGGTGCGCGACATCCAGAACCTGCCCGACAGCGGCCATCTCTACGCCGCCCACGTCATCCACGATCTGTGGCGCGAAACCGGCGGCAACGCCGTGGTCGTGACCGACGTCGGCCAGCACCAGATGTGGGAAGCGCAGTACTACCACCACGACACCCCGCGCTCGCTCATCACCTCGGGCGGGCTTGGCACCATGGGCTTCGCGCTGCCGGCGGCCATCGGCGCCAAGATCGCCAGGCCCGACGCCGAAGTGTGGGTGGTGGTCGGTGACGGCGGCTTCCAGATGACGATGGCGGAACTGGCCACCATCGCCCAGGAAGGCCTCGACATCAACGTCGCCATCATCAACAACGGCTACCTCGGCATGGTGCGCCAGTGGCAGGAGTTCTTCTACGAACGCCGCTACGCCGCGACACCGATGTCGAGTCCCGACTTCGTGAAGCTGGCCGAGTCCTTCGGCCTGACGGCGGCGCGGGTCAGTGAACGCAGTGGGGTGGTGCCGGCCGTGCAGGCCGCCCGCGCCCACAAGGGCACCGTCGTCATCGACTTCCGCGTCGAGCAGGAAGACACTGTCTATCCGATGGTGCCGGCCGGCGCCGACCTGCACAACATGATCCGCCGCCCGAGCGTGCTTGCGGAGACCGGAGCGGACCAGTGATCACTTTTGTCGTCCTCGTCGAGAACAAGCCGGGCGTGCTCACGCGCGTGGCCTCGCTCTTCCGCCGCCGCGCCTACAACATCGAATCGCTCACGGTCGGCAGCACCGAGACGCCGGGCGTCTCGCGCATGACGATCGTCGTCGATACCGACGACGAGGGAGCGCACCACGTCGAGGCGCACCTCTACAAGCTGGTCAACGTGCTGCGCGTCGACAACGTCACCTCGCGGCCCAACGTGGTCCGCGAGCTCACCCTCATCAAGGTGGCGACCACCGCCGGCACCCGGCCGGAGATCTTCCAGTTGGCGGACGTCTTCCGCGCCCGGATCATCGATGTGTCCGCCGATTCGCTGGTGCTCGAACTCACCGGCGGCGCCGCCAAGCTCGATCGCCTGCTCGAAGTGCTCGAACCCTACGGGGTGCTGGAGATGGCGCGCACGGGCACGCTCGCCATGGCGCGCGGCGAGGGCCCGGGCCGCGCCTCGGCAACACCTGACCACGCGGTGGCCGCTGCCGAATCGCAGGACATCGCCTATTCCGTGTAACGACGCACATCGGTTGCGATCACCAGGTCAACCGACCGATCACCCGATCACTCGCTCACTCGATCAACCGACAACAAGGACTCTTCGATGGCCGTCATCTACTACGACAAGGACGCCGACCTGGCGCCCATCCGCGATCGCAAGGTCGCCATCATCGGTTACGGCTCGCAGGGGCACGCGCACGCGCTGAACCTGCGCGACAGCGGCGTCGACGTGCGCGTCGGCCTGCACCCGGGCAGCAGCTCGGCGGCCAAGGCGCAGGCGGCCGGCCTGCGCGTGGTCTCGATTCCCGAGGCGGCGGCCGAGGCTGACGTCATCATGATGCTCATCCCCGACACGATTCAGGGAGAGGTCTACCGCCGCGACATCGAGCCGCATCTCACTGCCGGCAAGATGCTGATGTTCGCGCACGGCTTCAACATCCGCTTCGGCATCATCACGCCGCCCGCCCACGCCGACGTGGCGATGGTGGCGCCGAAGTCGCCCGGCCACCGGGTGCGTGAGCTGTACGAGGAAGGGGCCGGCACGCCGGCGCTCTTCGCCGTGCACCAGGACGCGACCGGCACGGCCCGCGAGGTCACGCTGTCGTACGCCAAGGGCATCGGCGTGACGCGGGCCGGGGTGCTCGAGACGACGTTCGCGGAAGAAACCGAAACCGATCTCTTCGGCGAACAGTCAGTGCTGTGCGGCGGGACGAGCGCGCTCGTGAAGGCGGCGTTCGAGACGCTGGTCGAGGCCGGCTATCAGCCCGAGATCGCCTACTTCGAGTGCATGCACGAGCTCAAGCTCATCGTCGACCTGATGTATCGCGGCGGCCTGAACTACATGCGCTACTCGGTGTCGGACACGGCCGAACACGGCGACTACACGGGCGGCCCGCGCATCGTCACGGCCGAGACCAAGGCCGAGATGAAGCGGATGCTGACCGACATCCAGGAAGGGCGCTACGCGAAGCTCTGGATGGACGAACACGCCGCCGGCCGGCCGAACTTCACCGCCACGCGCCTGGCCGAGCAGAAGCACCCGATCGAGAAGGTCGGTGCCGAGCTGCGGGCGATGATGCCGTTCCTGAACCCGGTCACGGTCAAGCCCGAGGATCAGCGGCAGCCGGTTTAGAGCTCGGGGCGGCAGGAGGGACTGTCCCTATTCTGGCCCTGGCGACCTCTTCGCCGACGGCGGGTGGGCTCTGGATCTCTCCGAGTCGATCTGCGACCGAGGCGTGTTCCACCTCGACAACGCGTACTACGTGCCGTCGTGCACGTTCACGGGGCGCGTGGCGAAGACGAACGTGGTCTCGCACACCGCGTTTCGCGGCTTCGGTGGCCCGCAGGGGATGCTGGTGATGGAGGACATTCTCGATCGCCATTTCCGCCGAGGCAGGAGCGATGGTTTCCATGTCGGCAAACGTCGATCTTGAATCGCAGATGAAGGGCGGCGTTTTTGGTGCTTTAAAGCGTGCGGT
>JANNIB010000357.1:0-4000 GCA_031404695.1 Acidobacteriota bacterium | reverse complement strand
CCTCCAAGGTGGATCACTGAAATGGTCGGCCCGGGAAGCGGATGAACGGGAACACCGGGCTCTTCACGAACACCCCGGCCGGCACCAGGTCTTGCGTGAGTCCGAGGTCCGCCAGGGTCTTGCCCATCATCACGCGCGCGGCCACCTGCGCCAGCGGCACCCCGGTGGCCTTGGCCAGGTAGGGGATGGTGCGCGAGGCCCGCGGATTCACTTCGAGCACGAAGATCTCGTCGTCTTTGAGCGCGAACTGCACGTTCATCAGGCCGACCACCTTGAGCGCCCGCGCGATGCGGCGCGTGTAGTCGCGCAGCGACGTCAGGTGGCGTTCGGACAGGCCGGTCGGCGGCACCACACAGGAGCTGTCGCCGGAATGGATGCCGGCCTCCTCGATGTGCTCCATGATGCCGCCGATGACGACCGCGCCGGTCTGGTCGGCGATGCAGTCGACGTCGAGTTCCTTGGCGTGCTCGAGGAAACGGTCGATCAGGATCGGCCGGTCGTTCGAGACGTCCACGGCCGAGGCCATGTAGCGATCGAGTGACGCCATGTCGTAGACGATCGCCATCGCGCGTCCGCCCAGCACGTACGAGGGGCGGACTACCACCGGGAAGCCGATCTTCCCGGCCGCCTCGCGGGCTTCGGCGCGCGACACCGCCGTGCCGCTGGCCGGCTGCGGAATGCCGAGGTCCCAGAGCAGTTGCGAGAAGCGCTTGCGGTCTTCCGCCAGGTCGATGGAATCGGGCGAGGTGCCGACGATGTTGACGCCCGCTTCCTGCAGCGGCAGCGCCAGCTTCAGCGGCGTCTGGCCGCCGAACTGCACCACCACCGAGACGTCGGCGTTGCCCTCGCGCTCGCGGTCGAGCACCGCCATCACGTCTTCGAAGGTCAGCGGCTCGAAGTACAACCGGTCGGCGGTGTCGTAGTCGGTCGACACCGTCTCGGGGTTGCAGTTGATCATGATGGTCTCGAGCCCGTCCTTCTTGAACCCGAACACGGCATGACAGCAGCAGTAGTCGAACTCGACGCCCTGACCGATGCGGTTGGGGCCGCTGCCGAGGATCACGACCTTTTTGTTGCCGGTCGGCGCCGCTTCGCAGTCGTGCTCGTAGGTGCCGTACATGTACGGTGTGAACGACTCGAATTCCGCCGCGCAGGTGTCGATGCGCTTGTAGACCGCGCGCAGGCCCAGCTCGGAACGCTTCTCGCGCACCGCCGACTCGTTCACCTGCAGGATGTGCGCGAGGTCCTGGTCGCCGAAGCCGGCCCGCTTCAGCGTGCGCAGCAGGTCTGCCGACATGTCGCGCAGGCCGACCAGCGCCGCCGTGCGCCGCAGCTCGACCAGTTCGGCGAACTGCTCGAGGAACCACGGATCGATTCTGGTCAGCTCGTGGATGCGCTCGGTGCTCCAGCCGCGTTCGAGCGCTTCGAACACGGCGAACATGCGGCGGTCGGTGGGAATCGACAGGCGGCGGCGCAGTCCGGCATCCACTTCATCGGGCGTGGCGTGGTCGGGCGGTCCGCCGGCCGGCTGTCCGGCGCCGAAGAGGCGCCCTTCCCGGCCGAGTTCGAGCGAACGGAAACCTTTCAAGAAGGCCTCCTTGAAGGTGCGGCCGATCGACATCGCCTCGCCCACCGACTTCATCTGGGTTGTGAGCGTGCGGTCGGCCTGCGGGAACTTCTCGAAGTTCCAGCGCGGGATCTTGACCACCACGTAGTCGATGGTCGGTTCGAATGACGCCGGCGTCAGGCGCGTGATGTCGTTCGGGATCTCGTCGAGGTGGTAGCCGAGCGCCAGCTTGGCGGCGATCTTCGCAATCGGAAAGCCGGTGGCCTTCGATGCCAGGGCCGAACTGCGCGACACCCGCGGGTTCATCTCGACGATGACCATGCGGCCGTCGGCGGGGTTGATGGCGAACTGGATGTTCGAGCCGCCGGTCTCGACGCCGACGCGGCGGATGATGCGCCGCCCGGCATCGCGCATCCGCTGGTATTCCTTGTCGGTCAGGGTGAGGGCCGGCGCCACCGTGATGCTGTCGCCGGTATGCACGCCCATCGGGTCGATGTTCTCGATCGAGCAGATGACCACGAAGTTGTCGGCGACATCGCGCATCACTTCGAGCTCGAACTCCTTCCAGCCGATGACCGACTCCTCGATCAGCACCTCGTGCACCGGGCTCATCTCGAGGCCGCGGCCGCAGATCTCCTTGAACTCCTCGACGTTGTAGGCGATGCCGCCGCCGACTCCGCCCATGGTAAACGAGGGGCGGATGATGGCCGGGAAGCCGGTGTTCTCCACCGCTTCGAGGGCCTCGGCCATGGTCTTGACGACCGCGCTCTGCGGCACGTCCAGACCGAGCTCGATCATGGCGTCGTGGAAGAGTTGCCGGTCCTCCGCCACCTTGATGGCGGGAACTGATGCGCCAATCAGTTGCACGCCGTACTTGGCGAGCACACCGGCTTCATGCAGCGCGATCGCGAGGTTGAGCGCCGTCTGCCCACCCACCGTGGGCAGGATGGCATCCGGCTTCTCGCGCGCGATGATGCGCTCGACGATGTCGACCGTGAGCGGCTCGACGTAGGTGCGGTCGGCCAGCTCCGGGTCGGTCATGATCGTGGCCGGGTTGCTGTTGACCAGCACCACCTCGAGACCTTCGTCGCGCAGGGCCTTGACGGCCTGGGTGCCGGAATAGTCGAACTCGCAGGCCTGGCCGATGACGATCGGGCCGGAGCCGATGACGAGGATGCGCTTCAGATCAGTACGTCGAGGCATGGGGCGCGTGGCTCAGTTCTTTTCCATCAGGTCGACGAACTGCCTGAAGAGATAGTCGGCGTCGTGGGGCCCGGGCGACGCCTCGGGGTGGTACTGCACGGAGAAGAGCGGCTGTGTGGTGTGCCGGATGCCTTCCACCGTGCCGTCGTACAGATTCTTGTGCGTCATCTCGATGCCGGCGGGCAGCGAGTCCGGATCGACGGCGAAGCCGTGGTTCTGGGAGGTGATCTCGACGGCGCCGGTGTCGAGGAACTTCACCGGGTGATTGGCGCCGCGGTGCCCGAACTTGAGCTTGTAGGTGGCGGCGCCGAGCCCGAGCGCGAGCAACTGGTGCCCGAGGCAGATGCCGAAGATCGGCGTGCCCGAGGCCACCAGCGCCTTCACGTTGTCGATGGCGTAGCCGACAGCCGCGGGATCGCCGGGGCCGTTGCTGAGGAAGATGCCGTCGGGCGCCCAGGCGAGCAGGTCGGTCGCCGGCGCGGTGGCCGGAAACACCCGCACCTGGCAACCATGCGCCACCAGGCGGCGCAGGATGTTGGTCTTGATGCCGTAGTCGTAGGCCGCAACCTTCAGCAGGCGTGAGGCCGGCCGTTCGGGCGTGACGGCAAAAGTCGCGGCGTTGACCGCGTCGGACAACGACAGCGAGAAGTCGTAGGGCGCCACGCAGGTGACCTCTTTCACGAGGTCCATGCCTTCCATCTGCGGGATCGCCCGGGCCCGTTCGACCAACGCCTGCGGATCGGCGGCGCCGGTGGCGATGACGCCGCGCATCACGCCGGCCGAGCGCAGTTTGCGCGTCAGCGCGCGGGTATCGATGTCGGCGATGGCGACGATGCCGTTGGCGGTGAGGTACTCCCTGAGCGTGCCCTGCGCCCGCCAGTTGCTGGCAATCGGCGACTGATCGCGCATCACGAAGCCGGCGACCTTCGGCGCGTCCGACTCGATGTCGCCGGCGGCGACGCCGTAGTTGCCTATCTGCGGCGTGGTCATGGTGACGATCTGCCCGGCGTAGGACGGGTCGGTGAGCACCTCCTGGTACCCGGTCATGGACGTGTTGAACACGACCTCGCCGGTGGTCTCGCCGGTGGCGCCGGCCGACACGCCGGCGTACCAGGTACCGTCTTCGAGTGCCAGAATCGCGTTCATCTATCGGGGCCTTTCCGCCGTGAGGGTGACGGCGACGCGGGCCCGGGTACGGGCCTCCACGCGTGCCGTGGTCGTGATGGGTGC
>JANNIB010000356.1:0-2030 GCA_031404695.1 Acidobacteriota bacterium | reverse complement strand
TTCATGGTTCGTTGACGCATCTCCGAGGCGATCACGCGAAGCCTGAAGGCGCTGAAGTCGGGCGCGGCAACGGGGACCGCCATCGCGAGGCGCACATCGGCGGTGTGACGCTTCGCTGGCCCGTTGACGGGGCTAGGGGGATTGCCGGCGAAAAGGTTGGCCTCGCTGACGAACTGCCCGAACACGCCCGACACGTCCTGCCCGAAGTCCACCCAGGCGAGAAACAGCTTGCCGGCGGTGAAGGCCAGCGAAGGCATGATCTGGTGCTCGCCCGTCGAGGACGGCGCCGCCGCATACGGCGATGACCAAGTCAGTCCGTCGGTGGAGGTCGAGATCATGATGCGGCCCGCACCGAACGGGTCGCAGGTGCCATTTTGGAGGCGGCCCCGATCCGACCACGCCAGGTACGCACGCCCGGTGGCATCCGCCGTCATCGTGGGGAAGGCGGTCGTCCGGAACCGATTTTCGGTCGTCCCCTGCTCGAAGGGACAGATTTCGAAAATCACTTTTGGGACCGACCACGCCCCGCCGTTGTTGTTCGACACGACGGCGAAGAGGGCATCGGGAGCGGGAGCGGCGGGTAGGACTTGGACGCGTCGCCAGGCGGCGAAGACGCGTTGCGACCCGTTGACGGCCGCCTTGGCAATCGCGGCCCCGTTGGCGGGTTCGGCGACCGCACTGAGCTTCCTGGGTAGGCTGAAGGTCGCGCCGCAGTTGGTGGATCGCGAGTACATCAGGTCGGCCTTCGACTCCTCCAGGTCCTGGAAGATCGAATACACGACGTGGATGATGCTGGCTGGCACCTCCTGGACGACGAAACGCCGCGGCGTCCATCCGGGCCAGCGATTCGCCAGCCAGTTGGCGACGAGCCGTCCCCACCAGGTCGATGCCCACAGAGGCGTCGTGCCGTCAGCATCGGTCGGGACGATCATTCTGCAGGTCTGGCCGGCAGGCGCCGCCTCGACGTGGATCCAGGGCTTGTCGATGAACCGCGGTGCGAGCTTGAGATCGACGATGACCGTCCGCACGAACTTGAACGGCATCGTGTCGTTCTCACGGTTGTTCAGGTCCGCGAAGGTCGAGACGTACAACGAGTTGACCGACTTGTCGCGCTTGAAGGCGATGCCGCTGTAGAACGCCAGCCCCGCCGGTCCGGACCGCAAGGTCGGGTCGGCCGCCGCACGGAAGTCGAAGAGCTTCAGCACATGGGGCTGCGGGTCCAGAAAGAATCCCGGGTGCAGCGTGCTCTCCCACGTTTCGCCGCCCGTCACCGACTGGTAGACCCCCTGCCACGCATCGCGCGTCTCCGAGGTGGCGCTCACACCGGGCACATCCACCATCCGGTAGGTGTTGGCGCCGCAGATGATGTGATTGGGATCTCGCGTGGAGATCGCGCAAGACGGCTCATTATCCGCGCGGCCGAGCACGTCGCCTCGCACCTCGAAGGGATTCAGCCTGAGGATCTGCTCGCCGCCCAGCATGTTCGAATTGCGCCCGACGATGAGTTGCTGCTCTGGCGCGGGTCCCTGCGCCCCGAGCGTCGTCTGGCCGGTGATGCCCGCGAGCGCGCCGACGAGCGCCCACTGGCCAATGCTCGAGAGGCGCACAGATCGCGCGCCGCCCCGCCCCACAAAAGCAAGCCCGTTGCGAGTCATCGCTATCCTCCGCTCTGATATACGAGGATTCGCAGTGCAGCCATTCGCGAGCGCAGGGCTATTTTCTAGGAATGGTCTAGGGTTTTCCTTGGGTTTTTCAGGAAGGGTCGTGGATGCCGGCCGGCGGCTTGCACCGCGGTAAGCCGGCATCCTTTACGAGCGGCTAGGGCTATTGCGCAAACAGCATTACGACCGTGGCGTTGCTCCAGTTGCTGGGGATGCCATTCACGGTCGTCCGTATCTGGATGACCCAACGGCCCGTGCCAGGCGACGCCGGGATGCTGACATTTGTGCCTATGCCACCAACGACGCCGATCGAGCAGGTCTGCGCGACTTGAACCTGGCCGTCTTGCACCCAACCGCCCAAACCGTCCG
>JANNIB010000355.1:0-13361 GCA_031404695.1 Acidobacteriota bacterium | reverse complement strand
TGGCCATCGGGAAAGCAAGCGAGGCCATCGACCTGGGGCGCTCTTGCATCGCCGAGCCAACTGAGGCCGACCGCGACTACTTGTCGCGTGCTGAAACGGCAACAGCTGATGCCCTTGCTGTGAACGGCGAGCATGAGCCTGCTGCGAGGCTGCTCTCGAGGGTGGTGAACGGCCATTCGGGCGGTCTCCCCGAGTTCATTGCCGCCACCCAGCGCGTCAGCGCTCGCCTCTCCACCGACCTCAGAACTGCTGCATTCGAGCACTTCGCGCGCTCGGCACGTGTCTTCGGTCACATCGGCCACATCATCGGGCGGGGCGAGGCGCTCTACAACGCCGCCACCCTCCGTGCGGCGGCCGCGGCCGCAGACGCGCCGGAGGCGACCGTACCGCACATCACCACTTTTTACGCGAAGCCGCCCGCGTCCTTCGGCCGGGTGGACGTGCCGACCGACGCCACGCCCGTCACGATGCCAGAGGCCACCGCCAGCGCCGCCCGCGCGGCTGCCGCGATGGTGGACCTCACGTCGCGTCCCGTGCTGGCCGGATACGAACTCCTGTCGCTGGCGTCCGCGAGCGGCGCCGCCGCCACCGCCGTCATGTTCAGCCGCAAGGGCGATGCGACAGACATCATCGGCTGGGTGGGCGGCGACGCCGCCGACCCCACGCTGCGGCAGCCGCCCGACGACTGCGTCACCGTGGCCCTGGGCACCGACCGCGACCGTGAGATCACGGTGGTCGTGCGTCCCACGAATCAGCAATCCGCGCGCACGACGTTGCTGGCCCTGCAACGCCTGGTCGCCAGCGGCATGACGCTGCACCGCGCGGCCGTCGCCGAAAGCGAGAAGTCGGCGATCTGGCCCGAGCCCCTGCCCGAGCAGCAACTCGGCTTCGTGTGCGTCTCGGAATCGATGCTCGAGCTGCTGCGCGTGACCCGCCGCGTCGCGGCCAGCAACATCACCGTGCTCATCAACGGCGAGACCGGCACCGGCAAGGAGCTGCTCGCCCGGGCGGTGCACAACTGCTCGCCCCGGGCCAAGAAGGTGTTCCTGCCCTTCAACTGCACGGCCGTGCCGCGCGAGATGCTCGACAGCCAGCTCTTCGGCTACCGGCGCGGCGCCTTCACCGGCGCGCAGGACGCATTCCCCGGCGTCATCCGCGGCGCCGCCGGCGGCACGCTTTTTCTCGATGAGATCGGCGAGATCGGCCTGGACGTGCAGCCCAAGCTGCTCCGCTTCCTCGAGTCGAGCGACGTGCATCCGCTGGGCGAGCCGGCGCCCGTCAGTGTCGACGTGCGAATCGTGGCGGCCACCAACGCCAACCTCGACAAGATGGTGGCGCAGGGACGCTTCCGCGAAGACCTCTACTACCGCCTGAACGTCGTGCGGCTGACGATTCCACCGCTGCGCGAACGCCGTGAGGAGATTCCACTGCTGCTCGATCACTTCCTCGAGCGCAGTCAGAAGGAAGGCAGCAAGTCGGGCATCCGGATCGGCGACACCGCCGCCGAATACCTGCTGCTCTACGACTGGCCGGGCAACGTGTGCGAACTCGCCAACGAAGTGCGCCGCGCCGTGGCCCTGGCCGAATCCGGCGCCGTCCTGATGCCCGAGCACCTGTCGGCACGCCTGGCGGCATCACGGCGCACGGTGCCCGTGGGGCAGCGTCCGCCGGCCCCGACGGAGCTGCTCGTGCGACGCGATCAGCCGCTGAGCGCGGCGGTCGAACACGTGGAGCGGGCGCTCATTCAGGATGCGCTGCGCGTGCACGGCAACGTCGAAGACGCGGCCCGTGCCCTCGGCCTCTCGCGCAAGGGCCTCTACCTGAAGCGCCAACGACTCAAGATCGACGACGACGAGCGGCTCTAGTTGCCGCCGCCGCCCAGGGGCGGCCCGGGGCTCAGCGGATAGCGGGATCGGGGCCGCGCGCCCCAGCCGGGCGCGATGAACTTCGGCGCATTCGCCGCCGGGTTCTCCAGATATCGCGTGATGTCGGCCTCGGCCTGCCGCAGGTGCGCCTCGGCCATCGGGTCGGCGTCCTTGCGCGACGCCAGGCCCTGACCGAGCCGGCGGATCTCCTGCAGCACGTAGGCGCGCACCTCGGGCGTGGCATCGGCGTGCGCACCGAGCATCATCAGCGCATCGAGGGCCGCGCGCTCGGTGACGCGACGGATCGACACTTGCCGCGGCGACTCGGTGCCATGCGGCCCCCAGGTCGCCTTCAGCACGTCGGTCACCACCTCCGGCAGCGTGAGCGCGTTGGCCTGCCGGTCCGCAAACGCCACCAGGCGGGCGGCGCGGTCGGGCTGCAACAGGTCGCCGAGCACCATCGCCGCCAGGATGCGGGCGGCCCGCAGGTGGTCGAACGCGTAGTCGCTCGCCATGTCCTCGAGGTTGCTGTTGGGATGCGGCGTGAGCTGTGCCAGCAATGGCTCGGGCAGCTCGAGCGCGGCCGGCGCAATGGCCGAAAGCAGCAGCCCCAGCACCTCGCGCTGCGTCGCCGCCGGCACGATCTCGGTGGGCGTGCCGGTGTCGCCCTTCACGTTGTAGGTGTGGAACATGCCGCCCACGTAGCGCAGGCCCGACTCGATCGCCCAGCGGTGGTGCAGGTAGGTCATCCAGAGCCGGGCGTCGCGCAGCGCGCCAATCGGCTCCCCCGGACGCAGGATGTTCGGCCCGTAGTTGTTGAGCATGATGCCGCGCGCCAGCATCGTCTCCTTCAGGTACTCCTGCGGCGTGGCGCGGTCGTCATACCACGACCAGCGCGGATCGGTCTCCGGCAGGTAGTGCAGCCCCTTGGCGCGCATCTCGGCGATGACGCCGTCGAGCCCCGCCTTCTCCTGTCCGGCCGGGAACACGGTGTAGGCGTATTTCGCCATCATCTCGTCGTAGGGCCCGATCGCGCGCTGGAACGCGTCGCTCAAATCGAGGCGGCCGCCCGTCACCTTCACGCGCGGGGTCGGATACTCCATCACCGACCCGAAGTTGTTGAGGCTCGACGAGAAGTTGTGCTGGAAACCCATCACGTGCCCCAGCTCGTGCGCCGTCAGCAGCGTCTGGCGCAGCAGCACGAGGTCGCGCTCGGCCGGGGGCATGCCGTCGGTGGGCTGCGCGCCCGCCAGCGCCGCGGCCAGCGTGGCATCGCCCGGGAACAGCCCGGCGTCGTCGTCGGCCGCGCCGCCGGTCGTCGGCGTATAGGCCTCGAAGTAGTTCCCGATGGTGCGGATGCGATGCGAGTCCATGCGCGTCTTCGAGCCCAGGATTTCACCGGTGCGCGGGTCACGGAAGGTGCCGCCGCTCGAGAACCCGCGCTCGTCGCGGTTGATCCACAGAATCCACGCGTAGCGGATGTCCATCGGGTCCATGTCCGGCGTGGGGTCTTTCACCTGCACGGCATTGCGGAAGCCGGCGGCTTCGTAGGCCTTGTTCCACCACAGCGCGCCGTTGCGCATCGCCGTGCGCGTCGGCTCGGGGATGCCGGCATCCAGATAGAACACGATCGGCGTCTTCGGCTCGCTCATGGCCGCCGCCGGGTCCTTCTTCTCGAGGCGCCAGCGCGTGATCCACTGCACCTCTGTGTCCTGGTCGAACGGCTTGGTGAAGTCGCGGAACGTGATCGTGCTCACGCCAATCCGCGGGTCGGCGACGCGCGGCGTGTAGCCCTCGGGCGCCTTCAGGAACGAGTGATGAATGCGCAACGTGAAGAAGCGGCCGTCGGGGGTGATGTTGTTCACCAGCAGACCGGGGTTGTCGGCCACGAAGGTGACGATGGTCTCGACCTCGGCATTCAGCGGGAAGCTCTTGATCCGCGGCGCGTGGAAGCCACTGCGGCCGGCGTCGAAACGGAACGTGCCCTGGTTCACGCGCCGCAGTCGCCCTTCGACGTCGGCGGCATCACGCAGAAAGAGCGGCGAGGCGTCCACCAGCACGCGGCCGCTCTCATCGGCTTCCACCGGCAGCGCTGCCAGCACCGAGGTGGCAAATGAGTCGCGCACGTTCTCGACCTGCGCCGGTGTGCCGCCCACCGCGCGGTAGCGCTGGCTCTGGGCCACCACCAGCACGCGCGGCCCCGAGCGCTGGAAGTGAATCACCTCGGTGCCGAGGATGCCGCGATCGAAGGGCAACTCGACCGAACCGGCGCCCGAGGCCGCCGACACGTAGTACAGCACGTCCTGGTCGAAGGCCGGCACCTCCGCCAGCACGCGGCCACGCGCGGCGTCCCAATAGAGCGGCACGAAGCCGTCGAGGCGTGTGAGCCCCTTGGTCCGCTCGGCAAATGTGGCGGCGGGCTGCGCGGCGGCCGCGGCAGCCAGCGCCGTCACCATCATCCACGCCAGGGCAATTGTGCGCGTCATCATCAGCTCCTCAACAGTGGGGACATCGGGTCCAGCGACGAGCAGTCCTCTTCGGCTCCACTTCAATCGGGCGTTCTTCAGATGGCGCCGACGCCCAGTCGATTTGCGGCGTCAGCCAGTCGCCGGTCTTTCGTCCACAGGGTCTCGCTCGACTCGACGGCGGTGGCGAGCAAGTGCACATCGACCCACCCGAGGCCCTTCCCCATCAGGCGGTGGCCATCGACGAAGCTCAGCACGTCCTCAGCGGCGAGGACCGGCAGCCGTGGAAGGTCGGCCAGCAATGAAAGGACCTCGGCCCGGCGACGCAGGTTTCCGCACGCCAGCTCGCCAATGACGAAGGGGTGGCAGAACACCTGGCCATCCTCGAGCAACGCGGCGAGTCGACGGTCGGCCGCGCGGAAGTGGTCCACCCACACTGATGTGTCGACGAGGATCACCGAGACCGCCGGGGCCGCGGGCGTCGCCGTGGGACGGCACGTGCGCCTCGGTCGGTCCCCCCTAAGGCCGCCAATCGGCGGGCGCTCTCCCGCGCCACCAACGCCTCGAGTCCGGCACGTACAACGGCGGTCTTTTCGCGCAGGCCGCTGAGCGCCGTCGCGCGCCCGAGCAAAGCGTCATCGATATTGAGGGTCGTACGCATATGCATCAGTATGCCCGTACGATGCATATCGTTCAAGGAACTTGGCGCCGCTGCCGATCCCAGGAAAGCGGCCCTCCGCGTCAGCCGACATCGACGGCTGTCGCCGCCGCATGCGCCTTGAGCTTCTCGCGGGCGGCGAGCGCGGTCGCCCTCAGCAGCGGGTCGGCAGCCTCGGCCCAGCGGTCCACGACATCGGCGAAGCGCGACAGGCGCAGTTCGCCGATGGCGTAGGCGGCGCACGACTGCAGCCACGGATCGCGGCTGAGCACCAGCACTTCCACGCCCTCCTCGCCCGACCCGACCGACGCGCCCACCAGCCGCTCGGCGATGCGGGCCCGCTCGAGCGCCGGCACGGCGCGGTCGAAGAGCGGCACGACCAGGGCCCGCACGTGCGGCGGCAGCACGTTCTCCAGGAACTCGAGGGCGTTGTCGTGCACGGCGCCATCCTCCGACTGCACGCCGACAAACGCGCTGTGCAGGTCGTGCGCGGGATAGAGGATCTTCATCAGGCGGAAGATTCGTTCCGTTTCCATCGTGAGCGAATCGCGCAGCGCCTGCACCACCGGTTCGGCGCCCGTCAGCGTGCCGCCCATCGTGCCGATCACCTGATAGGTGCGGTAGTGGCCGGTGATTTCGGCGGCCAGCGCCGTTTCTACGATGTGGTGATCGACGCGCCGGTCGGGATGGCGCTGCAGCAGCTTGTTGAGGGCCGTCACGACCCGCAGGCGCGTCACCGTGTCGCCGTCGAGCAGGCTTTCGACGAGCACGACCTGGGCCGCCGTGGTGCCGATCCGCTGGAGCGCGGCCGGCAGCTCGCGACGGATCGCCACCGGGGTGTCGCGGTCCACGAGGTAGTCGCGCAGCGTGCCGACGATGCGATCGCCAAGCTGCGTCAGCGCCGCCACGATGTCTTCGGTGAGCCATGGCTCGGCGATGCGATCCACCAGCCGGTGCACGAGCGCGCGTTTGCCCAGCCGACCCGCGGATCGCACGGCCTCGCGCGCCACTTCCGGCGCGTCGTCTTCGAGCAGCCGGCGCAGCTCGCGGTCGAAGATGTCGGGCGACAAGCCGATGACGCGGGCGGCTTCGACCCGGCCGCGCAGCCCCTCGTCGCCGCCGTCGGCCACCATCCGCTGCAGGATGAGCTGCGCCGCGTCCACGTTCTGGGCGCGGCCCGGCCGGGCGAGAAACGCCACCATCGCCGCCTGAATGGAGAAGCCCTCGTAGTCGCCGACCCGCTCGATGAGCGTGAGCGGATCCACCGCGGTGGTCCGTGTCAGGTAGAGCAGCGCTTCGGTGCGCACCTCGAGCTGCGGATCGCGCAGCAGCTTCTCCACCTCCGGCACCACCGAGCGCACATTCGCCTGCGACAGCAGCGCCACCGCGCGTACCCGGACCTCGGCCGACTCATGACGCAGCAGGGCCGGCACGCCCGGGTGAATCCGGCCGGGACGGGCCATCTCGAAGAGGCTGAGCGCGTAGATGATGTCGGCGGGTTGGCCGTCGAGTTTCCGGCCGATCTCGGCGGTGGCATCGCGGTCGAGCAGCGTGCCGTGCGCCCGCTCTTCGTCCATCCGGTGCTGCAGGATGCTCTCGCGCAGGTTGCTCACGTATTGGCTGCGGGCGGTCATCGCCGCCACCAGCCATGCGGCCACGACCGCGAGGGTGACCCACCCCATCTGCACCGGCGACCAGCCGAGCGCCGAGGCGCCCAGCAGCACGACCAGCCCACCGAGGCCGTCGCCGAAGCGGTAGACGACGGTGTCGATGAACGCCTTCACGCGGAACGTCTCGGCCGCCGACAGCGGCAGATAGAGCAGCTCCACGGTGGACTTGTCGATCGAGTAGCGCAGCACCTGATCGCTCGCCTTGAGCGCCGACACCGCCGCCAGCGAGCCGAGCACGAGCACCGCCAGCGACGTCGACGCCATCGCGACCGGCACGATGAAGAGCGCCACGCCCACCCCGGCCGTGCGCAGCACCCGTCCGGTCAGCACCAGCTGCAGCACCAGCGAGGCGGCGCCGGCCAGCATGTTGAAGAGGCCGAAGAAGGCGGCGAGCTGGTCGGTGTCGGGAATCTCGGCCTTTGCAATCGCCTTGAACTGCCAGCCGGCGATGGTCGTCGCAAACGACGCCAGGCCGATCACCCACGCAATCGAGCGCAGGTAGGGCGAGGCCGCGATGTGACGCAGGCTCTCGCGCAGACCGGGCGGTGTCGTCGTCGCCGCGACGGGCGACACGCCGACCCGCCGCCACGACATCTGCACCAGCCCCGCCGAGGCGACCAGGCTCGCCGCCACCCACAGCAGCAGCGTCTCGGTGCCGAGCGCCGAGGCCGTGACGCGCGTGGCGAGGCCGCCCACGATCCAGCCGAGGATGGCGCCGCTGCCGATGAAGCCGAAGGCCCGCTTGGCCTCGCGGGTGGTCAGCACGAAGTTGGCGAGCGTCCACACCTGCGTGGGGGCCAGCGCCCCGAAGATGCCGACCCAGAGATAGATGGCGATGAAGAGCGGGCCGTCGTCGCTGGCGGGCGTGGTCAAGCTCAGCCACCAGAACAGCAGGCTGGTGGCCGCGAAGAACAGCAGCGTGCCGGTCTGGAGCGCCCGCATCGACAGCCAGCGGTGGGCGCGGAGGTAGACGGCCACCGCCACCCCCACCAGCACCGCGATGGCGATGTCGACGTAGGGCAGCTCGGTGGCGCGGTAGCGGTCGAGGAAGAGGGCGTCGCGTGTGGCCTTCGACGCCACCGTGCCGGCCGTGGTCAGGAACAGGTAGCTGAACAGGGGCCAGGCGCGGGCCCATTCGCCATCTGTCAGGCCGAGAACCCGGGCCACCGCCGTCAGCATCCAATTACGTATCGTATTGCCGCCCGGCTCCGGCGCTGCATAAGATTCACCTCACGTCCCCCCATGCCGTCATCCGACACACGTTCGTCACGCCTGGCCCGCTGGCTCGCGCCCATCGCCGAACTCCGGCCCGGCGAAGGCGGCACGGCGCTGCTGCTCTTCCTCTATTCGTTCCTGGCGATGACGTCCTACAACATCGTCAAGCCGGTCACGCGGTCGCAGTTCATCTCGAGCCTGGGCGCCGACAACCTGCCGTGGGTGCAGTTCGGCGCCGGCATGCTCATCGGCGTGCTGATGCAGGTCTATACACGCGCGATTGCCGCGGTGCCGCGGCGCTGGACGATTCCAGTCACGCAGGCCGGCATGATCGTCCTGCTCGTGACGTTCTGGGTGCTCTTCACCCAGGTGGGCAGCGAATGGGTGTCGGTCGGCTTCTACCTGTTCGGCCTCATCCTCGGCATCCTGCTCATCAGCCAGTTCTGGACGCTCGCCAACGACATCTACGATCCGCGGCAGGCCAAGCGGCTCTTCGGCCTCATCGGCGGCGGCTCGAGCCTGGGGGGCGCCACCGGCGCCGCGCTCACGGCGGGCCTGGTGCAGTCGCTCGGCACCACGACGATGCTGCTGGTCAGCGCCGCCATCATGTTCGTGTGCCTGCTCATCGTCGTGCGGATCATCCGCACCAACGACAAGGCCGGCCAGTCGGACGCATCGAAGACCGGCGAAGAGGAAGGCGTGAGCGGCGGCGAGGCGCTGGCGCTGCTGCGCGGCTCGCGCCACCTGCAGATTATCGCCTTGGTCATCACGTTTGCCGCCATCGGCGCCGCGATCATCGAGCAGCAGCTCAACATGGCCACGGCCGAAGCCAAGGGCGCCTCGAACACCGACGGCATCACGGCGTTCCTGGCGCAGGTCACCGTCTACCTGTCGCTCATCGGCCTGTTCATCCAGGTGGCGCTCACGAGCCGCATCCACCGGCTGCTCGGCATCGGCTTCGCGCTGCTCATCCTGCCGGTCAGCCTCGGCGCCTCTGGACTGCTGATGCTCTCGGTGGGTGCGCTGTGGACGACCGGTCTGGCGCGCGTGCTCGACACGTCGCTACGCTACACGGTCGACAAGACCACGCGCGAAATTCTGTTCCTGCCGCTGCCGGCCGACGTGAAGTACCGCGCCAAGCCGTTCATCGACGTCACGGTCGATCGCCTGTCGAAGGGCGCCGGGGCGCTGCTCATCCTGGTGCTGATCAAGCCCTGGGGCTTCGCGCTCAGCTGGCGGCAGCTGAGCTACGCCAGCCTCGCCATCATGGCGCTGTGGGTGTTCTTCGCGCTGCGCGCGCGCCGGGAATATCTGGCGGCCTTCCGCAAGAGCATCCTGCAGCAGGACATGAAGGCCGGCGAGATCCGCCTCGAAACCGCCGACCTCTCCACCATCGAAGCCCTGGTCGAGGAACTGGCACATCACGACCCCAAACGTGTGATCTACGCCCTCGACCTGCTGGAGTCACTCGACAAGCGGCATCTGGTCAGCCCGTTGATGCTGCACCACGAGCAGGCCGAGGTGCGCACGCGCGTGCTGCAGCTCGCCGAAGCCACCGGACCGTCGGGCGCCACCCGCTGGCAGCGCGGCATCGAGCGCGGGCTCGGCGATGCGGAAGGCGACGTGCGGGCCGCGGCCGTGCGGGCCCTTGCGGCGGTGAAGGGCGAGGCCGCCGCGGCCCTCATGCGGCCGTACCTGCGCGACGGCGATCCGGCGCTGGTGGTCACGGCGGCGTCGGCGCTCTCGAACAGCACCGACCCGGCCGACGTCGCCGCGGCGATGGACGCCTTCCGCACCCTCATCGACGACTCGCGCGAACAGCGGGCGACGATGCGCGCCGAAGTGGCGCGCGCGCTGGGCCGGGTCACCAACCCGGAATTCCGGCCGCTGCTGGTGCCGCTGATGTTCGACGCCGACACCGACGTGGCGCGCGCGGCCATCCGCAGTGCCGCCAGGCTCGGCAGCGGCGATTTCCTGTTCGTGCCGCCGCTGGTGTCGCTGCTGCGCAATCGTCTGCTGAAGGGCGCGGCGCGCGACGTGCTGGGGGGCTACGGCGAGGCGGTCGTGCCGACGCTCATCTACTTCATGAAAGACCGCGAGGAAGATGTGTGGGTGCGCCGCCACATGCCGGCGACCCTGGCCCGCATTCCCTGTGCCGCGTCGCTCCAGGCGTTGCTCGACACGGTGGACGATCCCGACGGCTTCCTGCGCTACAAGGCGCTGGCGGCGCTCGAGCATCTGCGTCGCACGCGCCCCGATCTGGTCATCCCCACGGCGACGGTCGACACGCTGATTGCCCGCGAGACGACGCGGGCCTTCAACCGGCTGACGCTGCACTACAACCTGTTCCACCTGGGCGGCCTCGACGCGACCAGCCTGCTCGCCCGCGCCCTCACCGAAAAGTACACGCGGGCGTTCGACCGGGTGTTCACCTTGCTGAGCCTCATCCACCCGCCTGGTGACATCACCGCGGTGCGCCACGCGCTGGTCACCGGCGACGTGCGCAGCCGCGCCGGCGCGGCCGAGTACCTCGACAACATCCTCACCGGCGACGCCCGGGCGCGGGTGATGCTGCTGGCCGAAGAGATGCCGCTCGACGTCCGTATCCGCAAGGGCAACAACCTCTTCCGCACCCGGGCCCGCGACGTCGAGGACACGCTGGCGCAGCTCATTCACGACGAGAGCCAGGAGGTGGCTGCCACCGCCATCCAACTCGTCGAAGCCCAGCAGCGCTGGACGCTGGCGCCCGACCTCGAGCACACGCTCCAGCACCGACCGGCCCGCGACTGGTGGGTCTTCGAAGCCGCGTCGTGGGCGCTGGCCGCGCACCGCATGCCGGCCGAACGGCGGCGCGTGCTGTGGCAGGAGCCGCTGCCGGCCGTGGAACTGGCCGACCGTCTGCGGCGCATCCAGCTCTTCGACTTCGTCTCGGTCGACGAACTCTTCCGCGTGGCCAGCCTCGGGCGGCAGGTGCGGCACGAAACCGGCCGCGTCATCGCGCAGGAAGGCCACGCCATCGATGCCCTGCACTTCGTGCTCGACGGGCGGGTCGCCATCGGCGGCACGCACTGCGGGCCCGACGACAGCGGGGCCCCGGCCGTCATCGGCTTCGAAGACGTGCTCGAAGGCCATCCCGTGCGTCACACGGCGACGGCCATCGAGCCCACGATCACGCTCACGTTGACGACCGACGCGTTCCTCACGCTGGTGTCCGAGAACGTCGAGATCGCGCAAGGCATCTTCCGGATGCTGCTCGAGACGCGCTGCGCGCCGGCGTGGCGCACGGTCGTGCACGGCCGCTTGTCGGACGAGTTGACCCAGCGCGTCGCCGACGGCATCCAGACGCTCGACGGGCTGCTGCTGCTGCAGGCCAGCCCCCTGCTGCAGCGCGCCACCACCTCCGATCTGGTGCGGCTGGCGGGCATCGCCCGCATCGTGCCGCTGGCCGCGGGCGACACGCTCTTCAAGGCCGGCGACAGCGCGGCCATTCACGCGGTGGTGACCGGATCGATCACGATGGCGGCCGCACAGGGCGACCCCGACACGGCCGAGAGCGGCGACGTGGTCGGGATGTACGAAGCGCTCGGCGGACGCTACATGACGTCGGCCGGCACGGTGACGGTGGCCGGCGAGGTGCTGCGCATCGATCGCGCCGAGCTCTTCGAGCTGATGGCCGACAACATCCCGCTGCTGCAGGGCATCTTCAGCGGCCTGCTGCACGCCTCGGCGAAGCTTGCGGCGAGCGGACACCAGCATCCGGTCGCCGCGCACTGAGCGGGCCGCTGCTACGACGGGCTCAGCGCGGCAGGCGCACGTCGAAGGTGGTGCCGGCGCCACGCGTGCTGGCGACGCTCACCCGGCCCCCGTGGCGTGCCACGATGGCCTTGACGATCGACAGGCCGAGACCGGTGCCGGTGCCGTCGGCGCGGGCCGGATCGGCCTTGTAGAAGCGGTCGAAGACATGCGGCAGATGTTCGGCGCCGATGCCCTCGCCGGTGTCGGACACCCGCAGCACCACGGCGTTGCCATCGGCCAGAGCCTGCCACCGCACGCATCCGCCGGCTGGCGTGTGGCGAATCGCATTCGCCGTCAGGTTCTGCACCACCTGCTCGAGACGTCTGGCGTCGCCCGGCACGGTGTCGAGGCCGGCCTCGATCGCGGTCGTCAGCGTCACGCCGGCGGCATCGGCGGTGGGCCCGTGACGCTCGACGATGCGGGTGAAGAGCGCCGCCACGGGCACCGGCCCCGGCTCGAACGCCGCGCCGCCCGCGTCGAAGCGGGCCAGGTCGAGCAGGTCGTTCACCAGGCGCTCGAGGCGCTGCGCCTCGACGTCGACGATGTGTACGAAGCGCTGACCCTCGGCGCTCGGCGGCGCGAAGGCCGGCAACGACAGTGTCTCGGCGTAGCCGCGAATGGCGGTGAGCGGCGTGCGCAGTTCGTGCGTGACGTCGGCCAGCAGCTGCCGGCGGGCGCGGTCGGCCTCGACCAGCGCCGCCTCGCGGGCGGCGGCCTCGTCGGCCATGCGGTTGAAGGCCCGCGCCACCGACGCCACCTCGTCACCACCCCGCTCGAGCGCCCGCGCCGTGCGATCGCCGGCGCCGAAGCGCCGGGCCGCGTCCTCGAGATCGCGCAGCCGCGCCTGGGCCGGACGGAACACGGCCAGCGACGCCAGCGCCGTGCCCGACACCAGCAGTACCGCCAGGCCGAGGGCGAGCCACGGCGCCAGTTCACGAGCGACCGCCGTGGGCGGACGTCCCCCCGCCACCAGCACCGCGGCCACCACCACCTCGTCGCGCCGCACCGCCGCCACCGCCCACGGCGGCGCACCCGGACGCCGCGCCGTCATCTCTGGACGCCCCGCGCCCGGCACGCCAGGCGGCAGCGCCCGTCCGCGCGGGCCGCCGCGCCACCGTCGTTCACGCCACACCCCGTCGCCCTGCCGCAGCCGGGCCCGCATCTCGTCCACCAGCGGCGGCGGGGGCTCGAGGCCGGCGGCCACGACGCGGCCGTCCGGCAGCACGAGCGCCGCGGGGCGCCGCAGATCGGCGAAGCGTTCGCGAGCCAGCGCGGTCAGGTCCGCCTGGGGCTCGCGCTCCAGCGCGTCGCCGAGTTCTTCGGCCACCAGCGCCGCCAGATCGCCGAGCAGACGCGGCGGCAGGGCCTCGTCGCGCTGGGTCGAGAGCCACAGGAAGAGCCCGCCCTGCGCCAGCAGCATCGCGGCCAGAAAGGCGATGAAGCCGATGGCGATGCGCCAGTAAAGGCTGCGATACCAGCGGCGGGGCTCGGCGGCGGCGCTAGACATCGGCGAACTTGTAGCCGGCGCCCCACACCGTGAGGATGAGCGTAGGCGCCTCGCTATCGGCTTCGACCCGCTTGCGCAGGCGCTTCACCAGCGTGTCGACGCTGCGCGGGGTGACGAACGTCTGGTCGGGCCACACCTTCGCGAGCAGGGCATCGCGGCTGAAGACGATGCCGGGATGGCTCGCCA
>JANNIB010000354.1:0-19648 GCA_031404695.1 Acidobacteriota bacterium | reverse complement strand
CGCGTCCCAGTTGTGGAGGTCGACGAAGTGTTCCCGGCCGGAGACCAACTGGCCGTCCTTGACCTCGAAAACGAGGCAACAGTCCGAGTTGAGGCGCTTGCCGTTGCGCTCGCCGCTGTTGTGGTGGATGGCGACCACGCGACCGTTGTCGCTGCCGAACACCTGCTTCAGGTCGGCCTTGAAGGTGCCGTTCGTCTCTCCGCCATACCGCCCGAACTGTGCGACCACGGCGTCTCGGCCCACGTGGTCGCCAGCGACGCGGCTGCGCCCTGGGGTGTGCCACGAGACGTTCCCGGGCATGAGTTGGGTCATGGTGTTCATGTCGGCCGCGTTGAAGGCCGCGTAGGCCCGTAGGCCAAGGGCGAGGCCATTCCGCGTGCCATGCGTGTCGTACATCTGAGCCACGATATGGAGGCGATTGGACGCATCTTCTCGCCGGCCAAGGCGATCGAGGCAGCTCGCGAGCGTCGCGACGGCGCGTACGATCCCGAGCTCGCCGACCTGGTGGTGACGCACGGACAACGGTGGCTCGACTTGCTGGCGACACTGGACCCCTGGGACGCCGTGCTCGCGCTGGAACCCGAACCCCACCGGCTACTCGTCGGCGAGGCTCTGGACCATGCGTTGACCGTCGCCGCCGACTTCATCGATCCACGATTTCGGCACCACCGGCGTGTCGAATTCGATCCTGGACAAACGTGGTGCCTTGACGCGCGCCGAGTTCGATTCGCGTCGAACTGCACCCGATGCTCACGGAGCAGATGCTGCGCCGCTCACCGGCGCTCATGGCTCTGAACCCGGTTGCGTCGGCGCATCACGAGAGATGCGATGGGTCTGGGTATCACAAGCGTGTGCGGGCCGATGTCGAGGAGCCGGGCGCATGTGTGCTGGCAGCGGCAGAGGTGTACGTGGGGATGACGACGGACCGCGCCGACCGCCCGGCGTTCGGAGCCGAGGATGCCGCAACCGAACTTCGCCGCCTCGTGTCGCAGGGGCTCCTCGAGCCCCGCGCCACACACGCCGTGCTCGCCGCAGCGGGTCACGGTGAACCGGCGACAGCGGCGCTCCGTCGCCCGCAGAACCCCGGTGGGTTGTCTCAACGCGAAGTCGACGTTCTGGACCTGGCGGCGCGCGGACTCACGACGAAGGAAATCGCGGACCGGCTCTGCATCTCGCCCAAGACCGCGGATCATCACATTCAGCACATCTACAACAAGACCGGCGTCTCAACGCGCGCCGCCGCGGCCCTCTGGGCGATGCAGAATGCGGTGTTGAGTTGAGCCGGCGCCTCGTCGCCGCACATCCACCAGTTCACCAGGTGGCGCATCAAGCCGTCGGCCGTCCTGTCCCACTGGTGGCGGCCTGGCTGCCGGAACGGCGCGCGTCCTGAGTTGCCGAAGGTGCCGTCGGCGGGTGGGGCAAAAGCCGCCGGGTTGAACCAGAAGGCGCGGCCGTTCACCTGTTGATTGCCGGCGTTGATATCGCCCACGAGGTCGGCGAACCCGCCACGTCGGAAGTCGTTGTTGAGCACGCTCACGCGCGGCACCGGCTGTCCCGAGCTGATGTTGACGATGCCGGCTACCTGCCAGCCACCAGCCACCGCCCGCGCGAGCGCCGGGCCGGTACGGAAGAACGGTAGCTCGTCGACGTATGAAGCGTTGAAGATGTGCCGGTGGTCGGTGCGCGCATCGGCGTAGTCGGCGTCTGGAGCCAGCGGGTTCTGCGGAATGTCGATGGCGTCGCGGTCGTTGGTCGAATCCGTCTGGTTGCGGCTGAGCGTGCAGTTCATCGTGAGCAGGCCGCCCTCGCGCCCACCCTCGAGCCGGAACGATGTGAGCAGTCCGTGGTATCGGCTGCGCGCCGTCGTCTCACGCATCGTGACTGCGCCAAACGAGCGGTACGGGCGTGCGGGGTTCACGGCGCCAGCCACCGTGTCCTGCAACGCGACGACACCTGACGGCTGCGGGTAGTTGATGTCGGTCGGACGGATGAGATTGTCCCCGCGCGACGCCACATACGACACGTCGGCCACGGCCCGGCTCCACAGCCGGTGCGTCATGCCCACGTTCCGCTGCTGGGTGCGCGGGTTCTTGAAGTCGGTCGCGGTGGCGATGATGGTGCGCCCGCCGGTCGTCGTTGGCGTCAGGCCGACCGCCTGGTTTCGCAAGCTGAGGAGAAGTGAACGTGACGTTGTTCACGATCGGCGGCGTCGTGAACGCGTTCTGCTCGATGGCGCCCACGAGCGGCTGGTCGTAGTAGATGCCATAGGCGCTGCGGACGATCGTGCGGCCATCGCTCTTCGGATCCCATGACACGCCGACGCGCGGCTGGATGCTGCCCTTCTGGAACTCGTAGATGCCGTCGCCGTACGGCGAGTTCACGCCGCCCTGGATGATGCCCACGAGCAGGTCACCGGTCGCGCGATCGATCAGCGTGCCGGTGGCGTTGGCGAACCGGGGTGCGACTGCCGCGCTGTAGCGCGAGGGATCGAAGGTGACGAGCTGGTTGCCCCGGTCGGTGATGGGCGGGTAGAGCGAGTAGCGCACCCCAAGATCGAGCGTGGCGTTCGAGCGGAAGCGCCAGGAGTCCTGCGCGTAGAACTCGAAGCAGTTGAAGCGCAGGTCGAGGTCGATGTCGCGTTCAGCCTCGGTGCAGGAGCAGGCCAGGCAGCCGCCGCTGGCAGTGCCCGTCAGGAACGCCTGGAACGCCGTGAGGCCGCCGGTGGTGACGGGTTCGTCGCTCCAAGCCGGCCCATAAATATGGTAATCTATCAACCCATATGGCCATCAAGACGACCGTCGAGATTTCAGACGAGTTGTTCGTCGCCGCGAAGCGCCAGGCGGCCAGCCAGCGCACCACGCTGCGAACGCTGATCGAGCGCGGCTTGCGGTCGGAACTGCGCGGCACCAGGCCGGCCAGGGCGCCCGCCAGGATCAAGTGGGTGACCGCCGACGGCGGACTTCCGGCGGGCGTGGACGTGTCCGATCGCGCCGCGATGATCGAGCGCCTCGCGCGCCGGTAGGTTGCGGCGATGATCGCGGTCGACACCAACCTGCTGGTTTACGCCCACCGCGAGCGGACACCGCAGCACAAGCGGGCACGCCAAGCCATCGAAAGGGCCGCGGCCGCCCCTCGGGGTTGGGGCATGTCTGCGGCGGTGCTACCGGAATTCTGGTCGGTCGTCACGCATCCGTTGTCCGAAGGACGCCCATCCACGCCCGCGCAGGCGGCGGCGTTCGTGCGCGCGCTGACTGACGCGGGCGCACTCATCTGGCTGCCCGGTCCGGGCTTCGGCGAGCGGCTGTTGCAGACGGCGTCAGCCCTCGCGGTGAGTGGTCCACGAATCTTCGATCTGCAGATCGCCCTGGCCGCGTTCGAAGGAGGGGCGACCGAACTCTGGACGCACGATGCCGCGTTCATCTCCGTGCCGGGCCTGCGCGTGTTCGACCCGTTGGCCCTCGCCGCACGACGGGTGTAAGTGCCGCCGCGTCGTCTCGTCGACTCGGAGTCGGCAACGAGGTGGCCTCTACGGTGCGGCCGCTCGGCCCGTATGATCACGCTCACCGTTGTCGCTCACTCCCGGCACTCGAATCGGCGTCTACCAGATCACCGCACCCATCGGCGCAGGCGGCCCGCCTACGCTCGCGCATGATGCGCGCGAGCTTCGGCGAGGTCTCGCCGTAGCCCAACGAGGCTCGACATGGTGAGCGGCGAAAGAATTGGGCCGTCCACGATCTTCGAGAAGTTGGGCGAAGGCGGGATGGGTCAGGTGGCGATCAAGATCCTGCCGGACGCCTTCGCCGCAGACCCGGAGCGCCTGGCGCGCTTCGAGCGTGAAGCCAAGACACTCGCCGCGCTTAATCATCCGCACATCGCCGCGATTTATGCCGTCGAGAAGTCCGGCGGCACGCTGGCGCTCGTGATGGAACTGGTCGAGGGCGAGGATCTGTCGCAGCGCATCGCGCGCGGCGTGATCCCGATCGACGAAGCGCTCCCCATCGCGAAGCAGATCGCGGAGGCGCTCGAGTTCCGAGGCGATGAACTCGCCGACGATAACGGGGGGCTGCGACCCACCTGGGGGCCGGGCGGCCGCGAGCTGTACCTCCTGACGCGGCGTGGCAAGGCGCAGCGCGTGGCGTTGCCGTGTGCCGGCGGCAGCATCACGGCCTCGACGCCCAGCGAGTTGGCGGTCGACCTCCCGGGGCTCGACCTGGCCGCGGCTCATCCGGACGGCAGGATCCTGCTTCACAACCGGGTGCTGGCCACGGACTCTCTCACGCTGATCCGGGACTGGCAGGCGATCGACCGTGGCCAGCGCTAGCCGCGCTCGGCGGATTCTGAACTGGAATCCGGAGGCGAAGAAGTAGGCTGCCGACCTGCAATAATGTCAAGAATGCTGGCGCGGCCCCATCTCTCGATCGCCGGTCGGTCAAGGAGTCGCATGGCACGGCCGGATCCAACACAGCTCATCGACGTGGTCGCCCCCAAGGTGCTCGACGCGCTGAAGCTCGCCTCCGAAGCGCTGACGCTCGCTCACGTGCGGCACGTCGTCGTCGGCGGTCTCGCGGTCGGCGCCAACGGATACCCGCGGGCCACCAGGGACGTGGACTTCCTCGTCGGGGCCGAGGCCTTTCACCACCATCCGAGCGGGCTCGTGACGATGCGCCCGGAGATTCCGTTCCAGGTCAATGGGGTCGCGGTGGACTTGCTGTCGCCGGAGGCGGATGAGCCCTTCCTCGAAGCCACACTCTCGGCGCCGCCCGGATCGATGATGGAAGCCGCGCCGCTCGTGTACATGAAGCTCAAGTCGCCCCGGCGCAAGGATCATGTCGACGTCATCGAGATGATCAAGGGCGGCATCGACACGACGCACTGTCGTGCGTATCTGGTGGCGCACGCGCCGGCATTCGTGCCTGCCTTCGACGAATGCGTCGGCAGAGCCGAGGCCGAAGAAGACTGACCTCGCACGCACGTATCCTCGCCGTGCGCGTGCCGGGTCCGACGGCAGGCGACGCGGGCCTGTGCCCGTATGCTGACGCCACCGACGTGGCACTCACCCCCGGCACTCGTCTCGGCGTCTACCAGATCACCGCGCCACTCGGCGAAGGCGGGATGGGTCAGGTGTAGCGGGCGACCGACACGTCGCTCGGCCGGCAGGTGGCGATCAAGATCCTGCCGGAGGCGTTTGCCGCGGACCCCGACCGCTTGGCGCGCTTCGAGCGTGAGGCGAAGACACTCGCCTCGCTGAACCATTCGCACATCGCCGCGATCCATGCCGTCGAGAAGTCTGGCGGCGCGCTGGCGGCATGCGGTGCCAGGATTCGAATGGCCCTGGCATCTACCGGAAGCCCAGCGATGGTAGCGGCGCCGTCGAGAAGATGACGGAGGTGGAAGGGGGTGTGGCCCCGAATGCGTTCACTCCAGACGGCACGCGGCTGCTCTTCTCGAAGGTCACCGCCGCGACCGGGCGCGATATCTGGTTGCTCGACACCGCCGCGGGATCCGCCACGCCCCTTTTGGCTGGGCCTGGCAACGAAGGGAACCTTTCGATTTCGCCCAACGGCCGCTGGCTGGCCTACACGCATGAAACCGAGGGGCAGATTCTGGTGCGTCCGTTCCCCAATGTCGCGCACGGCCAATGGCAGGTCGCCCGCGGTGCGAAGTGGCCACAGTGGTCGAAAGACGGGCGGGAACTCTTCTACCAGGCCGAGGAGGCGATGTTTGCTGCACCCGTTGACACGGCCGGCGCGGTGTTCCAGTTCGGGTCGGGGAAGAAGTTGTGGGAGCACCGCTTCTTCAAGTTTGGTGGGTTCGCGGGCCCACGCAGCGACGACCTGTCGGCGGACGGCACCCAGTTCCTGGTGCTCAAGGCTCTCGTCACGGCGGCAGCGCTCGACCAGCGGATCATGGTGGTGGAGAACTGGTTCGAGGAGCTGAAACGCCGCGTGCCGACGAAGTAGTGCCTCACCCTGACGTCGCGCGTCACTTCACCGTTTTGGCGCGGACGGCCACTTGAAGGCATCCACGCCCCGCCACGACAGCTGGTGCGCCGCGGTGCGGGCATGGGAATCGCTGCCGGCGTAGACGACCACGGGGGCCACTGGCATGGCGCCACCCGGGCCGGCGCGCAGGTCATCCACCACGCGAGCCAGCGCGGCGAACACGTCGGATGCCACGGTCTGGCCCGACTTGATCTCGACCGCCGTGAGCCGGGTGCCCTGGTCGATCACCAGATCGCACTCGTGCCCTTTCTGATCGCGAAAGAACGACAGGCGCGGCGTGAGGCCGCGGTGGGTGTGGTGCTTGAGGATTTCAGAGATGACCCAGCACTCGAAGATCGCCCCCCGCAGCGGATGCGTGTCGAGCTGTGCCGGTGAGCGGATGCCCAGGGCCCAGCACAGCAGGCCGGTGTCGTAGAAGTAGAGCTTCGGCGTCTTCACCAGCCGCTTGGTGAGGTTTCGGTGCAAGGGCGGCAGGCGGAAGGCGATGAAACTCGCCTCGAGCACCGACAACCAGGCGCGCGCGGTCATGTGCGTGATGCCGGCGTCGGCGCCGAGCGCCGACAGGTTGACGAGCTGGCCGACGCGACCCGCGCACAAACGCACGAAGGTCTGGAACGCCAGCAGGTCGCCGACGTTGACCAGTTGACGGACGTCGCGCTCGACGTAGGTCGAGGCATAACTCGACAGCCACTCGTCGGCTGGGAGCTTCCGGTCGTAGATGCGGGGATAGCCGCCGGTCCAGACGAGCGTCCACAAATCGGACGGCGCCTTGGGGAACCGCTGGGTCTCGGTGAGGTTCAGCGGCAGCAGTTGCAGAAGAGCCGTGCGGCCGGCCAGCGTCTGGGTCACGGCCTCGATGAGTCCCAGTTGCTGCGAGCCGGTCAGAATGAACCGGCCGGGGGCCGGGTCACGATCGACCGCCTCCTGCACATACGACAGCAGCTCCGGTGCGCGCTGCACCTCATCGATCACGGCGCCCCGCGGGAAGCGCGCCAGGAACGCGCGGGGGTCGTGCCGCGCCAGGTCGCGCTGGTCCGGCGGCTCGAGCGAGACGTAGGGCTTTTGCGGGAACGCGTCCCGGCACAGGGTGCTCTTGCCCGACTGCCGGGGGCCGGTGATCGTGACCACCGGATGCCGCCGGATGAGGCTACGCAGCGCCGGGCGCAGCAGGCGATCGACCACGATGAGAGCCTAATAGAACAGGGGGGATTTATGCAATTTCGATTATCAATTAGTACTACACCCGATCTTGGACCCGCAGCATTTGCGTGATGTCTGGGCGGCGTGCCCGCGAGCGTCTCCCAACTGCTGTCATTCCGGCCACTTGGCTCTGGCTCCCGGCTCCCGTCTCGGCGTCTACGAAATCATCGCACCCATCGCCGTTGGTGGCATGGGGCGAGTGTACCGGGCGACGGGTCGTGTACACGACAACGGCCAGCCGGATGCCGGCTGGCCGCGTCGTGTCGTCCGAACCGTGTCGCTATCGCCGGTCGATCTTCAAATCGCCGAGCTTCGCGGCCACATCGGGTCCGGCCGTCGAGACTTTCACGGCCTTTTCGATGTGCATGATCCTGCCGTCGACGCCGATGTAATACGTCCAGCGCGAGGCGAATCCCGATGCGCCCAGCACGCCATACGCCTTCGCGGTGTCTTTGCCCGGGTCGGCGAGGATGGGATAGTCCGCTTCGACGTGCTGCGCGAACTTCGCATTCTCTTCCGGCGTATCGACGCTTACAGCGAAGTACGCCACCTTGAACGCCCGAATCGCCTCGCCGCTCTCACGGAGCGACTTGCATTCGATCGTTCAACCACCGGTGAACGCTTTGGGGAACCACGCCAGGACCACCGCGCTCTTGCCCTTGTGCTCGGCGAGCGTGTGCGTCTTGCCGTCGGATCCGCGAAGCGAGAAATTTGGTGCCTGGTCGCCAACTTTGAGTTCCACGGTGTTCTGTGCGCGACCCAGGGCGGCCGTCGTCAGACTGAACGCCACGGTGAGCCCGAACTTGAGCCATCTGCCTACGCGCATGTTGCCTCCGCCCTCATGGTAGCAGGGCCCGGCCCGGCCGCGACATGCCGCGCCGACCCGGCCCCGCCGATATGATGGACCAGTGAGGGTGAAGGTCCCAGGCCGGCTCGCCTGGGCGGCCGCGGCGGTTGCCGCGCTCGTCGGGGCGCTGGTCGTGCTCGTGCACACGCCGCCGGTCGCCCGCTGGGGCCGCGATTGGCTGGTGCGGCAAGTGGCGGCGCAGTGGAAGATCGATCTCGAGGCCGGTCGCCTGCGCCTCAATCTCTTCACGCGCCGGATCGCAATCGACGACGTGCGCCTGTCGGCGCCCGGGCACGCCGACGACCCGTTCCTCACCGCGCGCCGTGTCCAGGTCGATCTTCCGTGGGCCGCCTTCACCGGCATCGTCCGCCTGTCGATGCTGGAAGTGGAGGAGGGGCGACTGCTGCTCGTCCGCGAGGGCGGCGTGATCGTGAACCTGCCGCCGTCATCGGGACTGCCGCCACCCGAGGTGGCACGCCGGCTCGATCTGCGCGGACTGCGCGTGCGCGGGCTCGACCTCGACTACGAAGACCGCACCGGCGATGTGGACGTGACGGTCACGGCACTGACCCTCGACCTCGACGAGCGCGACATCCGCATCTTCACCGGCGCCAGCGGCGCGCTGACCGCCGAGCGTCTGCGCGTCCGGATGGGTGGCCACGAGACCACCAGCGGCGCGCTCGACGGCCGCATGGCGTTCGACGGCTCGAGCGTGTCGCTGCAGGCGCTCACCATTCCGCTGCCGGAAGGCCGCGTCGTCGTCGACGGCCGCATCAACCGCGTGCTCGACGACATGCGCTTCGCGCTCACGCTCGGCGGCACGCTCGACTACGCCACGCTGGCGGCGTGGACGCCGCCTCCGGTGCCCGTGAGCGGCGCCGGCACCTTCGAGGGCACCTTCGAGGGGCCGTTGAGCGCCTACGAGCTGCGCGCGAACTTCGCCTCGCCCGCACTGCGCATCGGCCGCGCCGCGGGGTTGCCACTTGCCGGCACGATCTCGGTGACGTCGCCGCGGGCGCTCGTCGAGCGGTTCACGATTACGGCGCCGGCCTCGGCCACGTCGCCGCGCGCCGGCCTCATCAGCGGACGCTTCACCTATCTGTTCGGCGGCGGCTCCAGCGACCTCACGGCGGAGTTCCGCGATCTCGACCTCGACGTGGCGCTGGCCGCCTACGACCGCGAGCCGACCACCTTCGCCGCGTGGCAGCGGGGCACGGTCACCCTCCGCCGCGCCTCGCCGCAGGCGCCGATGTCGATGCGGGCCACCGGCACGAGCACCGCCCTGGCGCGGGCCGACCGCGTGGCCGTGGATGGCACATGGGACGCGACGCTGGCGAGCGATCGCTGGTTCGTGCGCCACGACCATCGCCTCCTCGACGCGGCGCGGGCGTTTGGCACGGTGGCGTGGCCGGCAGCCGACGACTCAGCACGGGCCGTGCTGTCGGGGCCGCTGACCCTCGAGATCTCCGACGTCGGCCCGGTGATTCGCGCGGCGCGTCGCTCCGGGATCAACCTCTCTGAGTCGCTGGTCGGGTTGAGCGGACCGGCGCAGGGCGCCCTGGCGATGGACGGCAGCCTTGCGAAGATGGTGATCCGAGGGCGCGTGGAATCGACCGCGCTGCGCCTGCCCACTGGCGCACCCGCGACCGCGCTGGCCGACATCGTCTACGACGGCGACACGCTCGACGCGACACACTTCGCGATCGGCACGCCGGGCGGCCGCATGACCGGCGACGTCTCGATGGGGATGGTCTCGAGCGTCCTGGCCGGCGCGTTCACCGCCCAGGCCGACGACCTCCAGCAGCTGGCGGCGCCGTGGTCGTCGTTGCCGGGTCTCACCGGCACCGCGCGTGCCGAGGGCACATTCGGCGGCACGACCACCGTGCCAGATGTGCCCTTCACCCTGCGCTCGACCCCGATCGACTACGACGGCCAGCACGTGGGCCTCGTGGAGATGGACGCGCGTCTGCGTGGCACCGTCGTGCACATCGCGCGGCTCCGGGTCGATCAGACCCCCGGAACGCTGACCGGGGCAGGCACGGTCGACTATTTCACCGGCGCCTACGACGTGACCGTGGATGGTCAGGCGCTGCAATGGCGCAACCCGGTGGCAGAGGCGCCCGTGAGCGCGGTCACCGTCAGCCTCGCCTTCAACGGCGCCGGCACCTTCGAGGCGCCCGGCGGCAGCGGCACCCTCACCGCGACGCCGGTCGGCGGCTCGATCGGCGACTTCATCGGCACCGCCGACGTGCGCTGGCAGTTCTCCGACGGTCTGCTGAACGCCACCGCTTTCCTGCCGTCGCTGCGCGCGCTGGCCCAGGCCACCATCGAACCACGCGCGCCGTACGCGGTGCGCGGCACCGCCGTCGTGAACGCGCTCGACGTGCAGCCATTTGCGCTCGCTGCCGGCGCGCTCACACAGGCCGTGTCGGGCACCGTCGGCCTGAGCGCCGCGTTCGATGGCCGGTTGAACGACGTGCAGTCGCTGCAGGCGTTCGTCAATCTGCAGGACGTCGCGCTGTCGGTCGGCGGACTGCCGGTCGTGCTCCAGCAGCCGGCCCGTCTCACCGTGCGGGCCGATGACTTCAGCGTGGACGATCTCGTGCTGCGGGCCGGCGCCAGCACCCTGAGCGCGTCCGGCCGCTTCTCCGATACCTCCGAGCGCGGCCTGCGCGCGAACTTCACCGGCGACCTCGCCGACGTCGTGGCGCTCGGCCGCGCCTTCGGCGTCGCGCCCGAGATCACCGCCACTGGCGGCCTCACGGCCACGTGGGAGAGCCGCGGCAGCCTGGCCGACGCGCATTCCTCGGCCGCGATAACCACCGCCTGGATTACCGTGCCCGGCTACCCTCCGGTGCAGGGCCTCGACGTGGCGGCCACCTACGACGGCAAGATGTTGTCGCTCGACCGGCTCTCGGCGACCTGGCAGGGCGGCGCCATCGCCGCCACCGCGCAGGTGCCGCGGCCGCTCATCGACGCCGCGCTGGGCGGCTCCGCGGCGCCGGCCGGTGTGGCCGGCCGCTTCGATCTCACGGTGAAGGGGCTGACCCAGCAGGCGCTGCAGCCGTGGCTGCCGGCCGAGACGCTGGCGCAGATGGACGCCCGGGTGTCGGCCACGCTCGGGCTCGACGTGACGGCGCTCACCCTCGGCGGGCTGCGCGGCACGCTGGTGCTCGACGAAGCGTCGCTGACGGCGGCCGGCGTGCCGATCACGCAGGCACGGCCATCGCGGATGTCGATCGCCGCCGGCACGCTGACCTTCGACGACGTCGCCTTCAGCGCCGGCGCGCCGGTGGTCATCGGCGGCACGGTGACGTTTGGCGACGCGACCGAGCTGAACGTCACCCTCACCGGCACGCCGGGGTTGCGTCCCTTTTCGGTGCTGTCGCCGGGGGTGGCCATGGACGGCGCCGCGACGCTGGACCTGAAGGTCACCGGCACGCCGCAGGCGCCGTACGTGGACGGCCGCATCGATCTCGACGACGCCGAGATCGTGATGCGCGACCCGCGCGTCATCGCCTCCGACATCACCGGCCCGATCTTCTTCGAGCGCGATCGCGTGACGCTCGGCAACATCAAGGGCTTCCTGAACGGCGGCGACTTCGAGGCCAGCGGCACGGCCCGCGTGCTGGGGGTGGATGTGGCCACCGGCGAGTTCACGTTGCAGGCACGCGGCGTCGCCGTCGAGTACCCCCGCAACGTGGATACCGAGATCGACGCGCTGCTGCTCTTCGCCCCCGGCGCCACGCCGACCCTCAAGGGCGACGTGCGGATCCTGCGCGGTGCCTACCGGGCCACCATCAGCCTGCCGGCGCTGGTCGCCTTCAACGCCACGCGGACGGTGCCGCGGACCGCGCCGGGCTACCTCGATCGTCTGCAGCTCGATCTGTCGGTCTCGACCGAAGACGACATCATCATCGACAACAACTACGGCCGCTTCGAGGCCGGAGCCAACGTGCGGCTGCAGGGCACCGGCGCCCGGCCGGCCGTGACCGGCCGCGCCGAGCTGCGCGAAGGCGGCGAGGTGTTCATGCTGGGCGGTCTCTACCGCCTGAACGAGAGCACGATCGCGTTCAGCAACCCGAACGCCATCGAGCCCGACATGAACATCTCGATGGTCACACGCTCGAACGGCGCCGAGCAGACGCTCACCCTCACCGGCACGCTCGATCGCCTCGAGACCGCTGTCGTTTCGAGCGATCCCAACGCCGACACCAGCGTGGCGGCGCTGCTGCTCGGCGGCAATACCTCGCTTGACCGCGAGAACGCGCTGCGGCTGCTCTCGGGTGAACTGCTCGGCGTGACCGGCCGCGCCATCGGCCTCGACAGCCTGCGCCTCGAACGCGGCTTCAGCGGCGACGACATCCGGCAGGACCCGGGGCTGCTGGCCGAAATCGATCAGGACCCGACCACCCGCCTCACGCTCTCGAAGCAGCTGTCGCCCGACGTCGAGGTGGTGTTGTCGCAGGGCATCGGCCAGGGCGCGTTGTCGGGCTACGTCACCTACCGTCCGTTGCGCGGCGTGGAACTGCGCGGCACCTTCCTCGACAACACCGACCGTCTGCTGTCAGTGCGTCACGACGTCTCGTTTGGCGGCACGCGCGTGGCGGCGACGCCGCGACGGGCGCTGGGGGCTGTCTCCACCGTGACCTTCGACGGCGCACCGGCCGCCGACCAGACGGCCCTGCGTGGCCGGCTGCGCCTGACGCCCGGCGACACCTTCGACTTCATCCGCTGGCGCGACGACGTCGAGCGCGTGCGCGAGTGGTACCGCGAGCGCAGCTTCCTCGAGGCGCGCGTCCGGGCCTCGCGCGCCGACGACTCCGACGGCCGTGTCGCGCTGACCTACCGCGTCGAACGCGGACCGGCGACCGAACTGCGGGTCGAGGGCATGGAGGTGTCACGCAAGCTGCGTCGGCAGCTGGAAGAGACGTGGTCGGATGCGGTGTTCGACCGCTTCCTGCTCGACGAGATTACCGCCGCGCTGCGCTTCGACCTCGTGCGGCGCAACGTCGTCAATGCCGACGTCGAGGCCGTGGTCGTTGAGACTTCGCCAGTCAAGGTGATCCAGGCCACCGTGCGCAACGGCCAGGCGGCGTCACGCCGGAAGGTCCTGTACGACGGCGCCTCCGTGCTCACGCCCGACCAGCTCGATCAGGAGATCGTCGTGTGGGGCCTGACCGAATGGGGTTGGCTGTATCCGCCGCTGATCGCCAACGCCCTGGTCAACCGCTACGACGCCGAAGGCTACCGCGCCGCCAAGGTCACGGTGGCCGAACAGGTGGTGGTCGTCGATGGCCAGGCGCTGATGACGGTGACGATCGAGGAGGGCCCGCTGACCACCGTGTCCAGCGCCACGCTCGGCGCCGACGCGGCTCCGCTCGACGACACCACGCGGCCGCTGGTGACCGCGCTCGAGGGCCGGCCCTATCGCTACGGCGACGTCGATGCCATCGTCGGCCAGATCGAGAGCCGCTATCGCACCGCCGGCTACAACAACGTCCGCGTCACGCCGACGGTGACTGCGCCGGCCGAGAGCACGTCGGCAACGGTCGTCTTCGACGTCGCGCCGGGCCGCCGGCAGCGGCTGGCGGAGGTGGTGGTGACGGGCGAGGACAAGACGCGTCCGCAGGCCGTGGTCAGCGCGCTCAGCCTCGATGAAGGCGACCCGGTGAACTACACCCAGTGGGCGCTGGCGCGCAAGCGCGTCTACGACACCAACGTGTTCCGCCAGGTGGACGTGCGGGCCGAGGTGTTGCCGCAGGCCAACGCGGATGGCACCGAGGCCGTGCGGGCCAATGTCACCGTGTCCGAGTGGCCGACCTGGCGCCTCCGTTACGGTCTGCAATTCGACGACCGCAGCGCCGCCGCGCAGGGCGAAGACACGTCCGTGGGCCGGCAACGCGATCTCGGCGTGGTGGCCAACCTGCAGAACCGGAACGTGTTCGGCCGGGCCTGGTCGTTCGGTCTCTTCGGCCGCGTCGCCCGGCGCCTGCAGTCGACCAACGCCTATGTGACGTTCCCGATGCTGTTCGGACGCGCCGTCCAGACCAACGTCTTCGTGTCGTCGGCGCGGCAGGAAATCCCGGCAGATCAGGCCGCGGATTTCGGCCTGCGTCGCACCTTCAACCAGTTGTCGCTCGAACAGCGTATCCGCCGCGGCCGCTCGTTCGAGCTCTCGTACGGCTACCGCCTGAAGCGCGAGGTCACCGACGCCCTCGCCCCCGACGACCCCTTCTACCTGGCGCCGGTGACCGGGCGCTTCACGGCGAGCGCGTTCTTCGACCGCCGTGACGACCCGTTCAACGCCTCGCGCGGCTGGTTCGGCTCATTCAGCACGCAGCGCGTGAGCGAGTTCGAGTCGAACGAAGACGCCATCAAGGTGCAGGGCACCTACTACCGCTACCAGGCGCTCGGCCCGGTGCTGCTCGCGTCGGCGGCGCGCGTGGGCGGGTCGTTCCTGAGCCCGCTCGGCTTCAGCGAGCGCTTCTATGTGGGCGGCGCCGACACCGTTCGCGGCTACCCGGAATCGCTCGTCGGCCCGAAGAACTTTCTCGGCTTCGCCAGCGGCGGCAACGCCATGCTCATCCTGAACCAGGAAGTCCGCGTGCCGATCTACCGCTGGGTGCGGGGGGTGGCGTTCGTCGACGCCGGCAACGTCTTCGACGCCAACCGGGCGATCAGCTTCTCCTCGCTCGACATCGGCTACGGCGTCGGGCTGCGCCTCCACACGCCGTTCTCGATCTTTCGCATCGACCTCGGCGTGCCCACCACACAGGTGAACGGCGCGCGCACGCCGCGGTGGTATTTCGGGTTGGGACACATCTTCTAGGGGCTGGGTGCTGGGGGCTGGGGGCTCGGGCGTGCGGCTATCACGCTGCCAAGAGACTCAAGGACGAGCAGGGCGCGTGCGTCGCCGGGGCACGGCGACGCGAACTCGTGATGCTGCCCGCCCCAGCCCGCAGCCCCTAGTCCCCAGCCCCGGTATTTGAAAGGTGCAGAGACGCCGCCGGGGCGACGCGGGCATACACCCCGCGGGCCGGCGACGTTCTGCCACGGTGCACGGCGGGGACGGTTCCCCGGCGCCACCGCATGTCGGGCGCTACCCTCGCAGGGAGTTCAGCGCCAATTGCACCTGACGCCGTTCGGGGGCGTCGGGAGCGAGCTTGAGGAACACCTGGAAGTGTTCCGCCATCTGATTGAACCGCTTCGCCCGCTGGTGCGCGACGCCCGCGTTGTAGTGGGCATACGCGAACTCAGGCATGAGATCGGCGGCGCGGTCGAGAACTTGAGAGGCTTCGTCGAACTCGCCGCGCTTGATGAGCACGAGGCCCAGCTGATAGAAGGCAAAGCCCGACTCGCCGCTCATGTCGCGGGCCTTGCGGCCCTCGTTCACGGCTTCGTCGAGGTTGTTGTCGAGCAGCCCGATCGCCGACTGGCCGATGGCGTGCCAGGTCTGGTCGTCGCCGCTCGCGAGCCGGGCGAACTCAGCCCGCGCATCGTCGTTCCGGTTGAGCTTCAGGAGGGCCTGGCCGGCGAGATAGGCCGAGACCGGGTCGGCGTTACCAGCGCCGCGCTCGGTGTTCACCCGCTGCACGGCCTCGTCGTAGGCGCCACGCTCGAAGAGTTTCTGCGCCGTGTCCTGCGCCGCGGCGAGGATGGGCGACACGAGCAGGGCGGTCAGGGCCGAGGTGGCAACGAAGTGGTTGAACATGCTTGTCGTCAGTGCAAGCGGGGTGCCATGGCTGGACCAACAATCGCCCCGTTGATTCAGCGGCATCCTTGTCCCTTGAGACGAACCACCGCGTGGTTTGGTCCCCCACCGTGTACAAAATGACACCCGGAGGACTCATGGGTGAAGCAGCGAGATTGGCCGATCTGGTCGAGCGTGTGGTCGAGGGCGACCCGTGGCACGGATCGAACGTGGTGGCGCTGCTCACGGGGCTATCGGCGACCGATGCCGCCGCGCACGTGATGCCCGGGACCCATTCGATCTGGGAGCTGGTCGTGCACATGACGGGCTGGACGCGCGAGGTGCTGGCGCGGCTGGGTGGCGCGCCGGCGGGTGAACCCTCGGAGGGTGACTGGCCGGCCGTCGCCGAGGGGACGCCAGTCGCATGGCGAGCCGCCGTGGCCGCGCTGGTCGAGAGTCACCGCGCACTCGCCGCCGCCATCCGGGCCGCGGGCGACCGCGTGCTCGAATCGCCGGTGGTGGATCACCGTGACGGCCCGGCCGGCACCGGCCTGTCGCGGTATCTCACCCTGCACGGGCTCGTGCACCATACGACCTACCACGCGGGCCAGATCGCGCTGCTGAAGCGCGCGATCGAGACCCGCGCGGCGTAGCGGGCTACCAGCGCCGGGGGCGCCGCCGATCCGGGCTCGCGCAAAGACCGCCTCGTGGTCCGGGAGGACTCTCCCAGTTGGTCCCCCGCCCGCCGGCCCGTCCGGGCGGGTTGTGGTCGCGGTCGCGGTAGACGAACAGCCTGCTGCGGCTGGCGCCGGGGCCACCCGCCGGGCCGGGCGGGTTCGCCCAGTTCGTGCCGGGGCCGCCACGCGGTCCGGGCGGGTTGTTGCGGCGCCGCGGATGGGCGTCGGCCGTGGCGACGCCCAGCAGCAGCACGGCGAGCGCGCCGAGGGTCATCGAGCGGAGTCGGATGGGCGAGGGCAGTGTCATGCGGGGCTCCGGGGAACGCGGGCGGCGAGGCATCTACCCCCGTTAGACCGGGCGCCGGCCCTCGGGTTGAACCCGTTCGAATGAGGTCGCCAAGCACACGGCAGGCTGCTATACTCCGGGGGAGCATCACGCACAGGGGCATTCCGGGGCGGTTTTACAGGCGCCGGATGTTCACCAGCAGCCACCCGCCGGGTGGCTCGCGTCCAGATAGCGCGGACCTTCGGTCGTTACCGCGCACTGGCCGTGCGGAGATGCTGGCGCCACGCACGTGACCGCGTGCACGGCGCACTCAATCGAATCCAGTTCGAGTGTCGTCATCTTCTCCGGCCGTTTCTCGCGGTGAGTCCGCGCGTTCCCGACGCGCGACGTGGGCGCTTGTCCTCGTCGTGGCGGCGGTGTTCGTCGCGCCGTTGTCAATCCGTGCCGTCAATCGCCTGGTCGTCGGCGATCCGCCCGGCCTCGGCTACCTGCCGTCGCTCGAGTTGCGCCGCCGCCATGGCGAGTTCCGCCAGAGCGTCATCGACGACCTGCGCTACGGCAAGCCGACCTGGGTTTTCATCGGCGATTCGATGATGGGCACGCGCATCGACCCGCTCCAGCTCGGCGAGATCTCGTCCACCCACGACGAGCTGGTATCGTTTCTCTATCACCCCGCAACCGGCCCCGCCTGGTGGTACCTCGCGTTCAAGAATCACCTGGTCGCCTCGGGCGTGAAGCCGCGCGGGGTGTTCGTGTTCTTCCGCGACACCAACCTCACCGACACGCACTTTCGTCTCGAGAGCCAGTACGGCTTCGGCTTCGGCCTCGACGACGTGGCGCACGCCGAGGAGCCGGAGCTCGACGCGCTGGTGGCGGCCCGCAAAGGCGGCCTGCGATCGCGCGTGCATACGCTGGCCGTGCGCGCCTACGAAAACGACCTGGCCACCGGCTGGCTCGAGCCGGCGGTGCGCCGCTGGTTCGTGAACTGGCGCTATCCCGACCCGGCCGCCCGCACGCGGTTCGACCGCACGCTCAACGAGCGCTTCGATCTCGCGAACCTGCGGGCCGACGTGGCGGCGGATTTCTCCGGCGCCAACGACGCCGCTGATTTCGCCCGCGACCTGCCCACCTCGGTGCTGCCGCTGATGATCGGCCTCGCGAAGGACCACCGCATCCAGCTGTGTTTCGTGCGCGTGCAGCGCCGCCCCACGGGCAGCGAGCCGCCGGAGCAGTCGCCGAACCTGCAGCGCTACGTCAGTGATCTGCAGGCGTGGCTCACCGCCAACGGCGCGCTCTTCCACGACGACTGGGGCGACCCCGAACAACCGGAGTCGATCTACGCCGACGGCGATCACATCCGCGATCGCCGCCACTACACGGCGCTGTTCCGCCGCCGGCTGGATCCGCTGTTCCGATGATCTTCCACAGCCTCGACTTCGCCGCCTTCTTCCTGGTCGTCGTGACGATCTACTGGCGGCTGTCGCATCGCGCACAGAACCTGTTGCTGCTCGGTGCCAGCTACGTGTTCTACGGCTGGATCCATCCGTGGTTCGTGCTCATCATGCTGGCCTCGACGACCGTGGACTACTGGGCCGGACAGCGCATGGAAGACGACCCGGGCCACAAGCGCCGCTATCTCGGCGCCAGCCTGGTCGTGAACCTCGGCATGCTCGGGGTGTTCAAGTACTTCAACTTCTTCGTCGAGAACGTGCGCGACGTGCTCGGCGCGATGGGCCTCACCGTGGCGCCGCCGCTGCTCGAACTCGCGCTGCCGGCCGGCATCTCGTTCTACACCTTCCAGGCGCTCAGCTACACGGTGGACGTCTACAAGGGCGAGATGCGGGCGCGCCGCAACCCGATCGACTTCGCGCTCTTCGTCGCCTTCTTTCCGCACCTGGTGGCCGGGCCGATCATGCGGGCGAAGAACCTGCTCGTCCAGGTGGAACAGCACCGGGTATGGGATGCCACCAGGGCGCGCCAGGGCGTGGTGCTGGTCGTGTGGGGCCTCTTCAAGAAGCTGGTCATCGCCGACAACGTCGGCGTGATCGCCAACCGCGTGTTCTCGCAGAACGATCCGGCGTTCGAGGTGCTGTGGGCCGGCGTCTTCGCCTTCGGCATGCAGATCTACGCCGACTTCTCCGCCTACTCGGATATCGCCCGCGGTGTGGCCCGATGGTTCGGCTTCGAACTGGTGGTCAACTTCGACCACCCCTACATCGCGCACAGCCCCACCGATTTCTGGCGCCGCTGGCACATCTCGCTGTCGACGTGGTTCCGCGACTACGTCTACATCCCGCTCGGCGGCAACCGCGGCCCGGCCCTGGTCGCCGCCTCCACGCTCATCACCACCTTCCTCGTCTCCGGGTTCTGGCACGGCGCCAGCTGGAACTACGTGATCTGGGGCTTCTATCACGGCCTGCTCGTGTGGGGCACCCGCAGCCTCGGCCGGGCGATGTCGCTGCCCGAGCACTGGCCCGGGCCGCTGGCGCTGGTGCAGATCGCGCTGACGTGGGTGGCGATGATGGGCGGCTGGCTCTTTTTCCGCGAGACCAACGCGGAGTTCCTCGGGCACTTCCTCCGGCTCACGCCGTTCACGACAATGGAAGGCGAGGCCGCCGTCGGCCTCCACTTCTTCATGCTGGCGGCGACCTGGTCGCTGCCCCTCTTCATCCACGACCTCTGGGCCCTGGCTCGCGAGCGCCAGCTGGCGCCGGTGGTGTGGACTGAATCCCGCCTCACCGGTTTCCGCCTGGCTGGTGTGCCGGCGGCCGGTGTCGGTCTGCTCGCGTCCCTGACGCTCGTGCGGCGCAGCACGACGTCGCTCGACTTCATCTACTTTGCCTTCTGAAGGAACGCAACAAAGGATCGACTCATGTCCGACGAACGACTCAAGATTGCCGTATTCATCGACTTCGACAACGTCGAGATCGGCGTGAAGACCAC
>JANNIB010000353.1:0-6979 GCA_031404695.1 Acidobacteriota bacterium | reverse complement strand
ACGTTGTTGAAGTAGTCCCACGCCTGCGTGATGATCTCGGGCTTCGTGAGCAGGTCGAGGATGGTCATGGCCTGCACCTTCGCGCCGGCCACGACGCCCTTGTGCGCGATGGGCGTGGCGCTGGCGATGCCGCTCGACCAGTTGTGACCCGGCAGTCCGGGGATGTTCGCCGGGTACCGCAGCGTTACGGTTGGCACATTCCACGACACGTCGCCGATGTCGTCCGAGCCGCCGCCCATGTTGTCCTCGATCTTCACCGGCTGCCCCATCTCGGCCACCTTGGTCGCCATCCCCGGCTGGGTGGGGTTGCCGAGCTCCTTCTGCAGCGCCTTGGCCAGCGTCTGGTCGGCCTCGCTCCACTCGGGCAGGCCCACACGCTGGATGTTGGCGTAGACCGTTTCGGCCACCGGCTTGTTGAAGTGTTGCGGATACGCGGTGCCGAGGATGCGCGAGGTCCACTTGGTGTTGGTCATCAGCGCGGCGCCGTCGGCCATCTTGTTGGCGATGTCCCACAGTTCCTGGATGTGCGGCTGGTCGGTCTCGCGCAGGTAGAACCAGATGCTGGCGGCGCGCGGCACCACGTTGGGCTGGTCTCCGCCGTTGGTGATGACCGAGTGCGAGCGCTGCGACAGGCGCAGGTGTTCGCGGCGGTAGTTCCACGCGATGCTCATCAGCTCGACCGCATCGGCGGCCGAACGGCCGCGCCACGGCGCCCCGGCGCTGTGCGCCGTTTCGCCTTCGAACGTGTACTCGACCGAGATGAGGCCGTTGCCGCCACCGGCGCCCCACGACACGTTGAGGTTGTTGCCGACGTGGGTGAAGAGCGTCACGTCGACGTCCTTGAACAAGCCGTCGCGCACGAACCACGCCTTCGACGCCACCAGCTCCTCGGCGACGCCCGGCCAGATCATCAGCGTGCCGGGCAGCTTCTCGCGCTCCATGATGCGCTTGACGGCGATCGCCGCCACGATGTTGAGCGGCGTACCGGTGTTGTGGCCCTCGCCGTGACCCGGCGCCCCCTGGATGATCGGGTCGTGATAGGCGACGCCCGGCTTCTGCGACGACTGCGGAATGCCGTCGATGTCGGAGCCCAGCGCGATCACCGGCTTGCCGCTGCCGAAGGTGGCCACCCACGCGGTCGGGATGCCCGACTGGCCGCGGGTGATCTTGAAGCCGTTCTTCTCGAGGACGCCGGTCAGGTACTTCGACGTCTCCACTTCCTGGAAGCCGAGCTCGCCGAAGCTGAAGACCGAGTCGACGGCTTCCTGGGCCAGCTTGGCCATGCTGTCGACGTGTTCGGCGACACCACGCTTCAGGGCGTTCAAATTGGCTTCGGCCGCGGTCGGGGCCGCGGGCTTGGCGGTGGGGGTCTGGGCGGCGGCCACCGAAGCCGTGAGCACCAGGGCCAGCGCGGTGGGAACGAAAGTACGCGTGCGTTTCATCGGGTAGTCCTCCACGGAACGGGAGGATTGTACTCGCCCCGGTCCCGAGTAAGCTCGTCCGGTGCATCCCTCCCGTTCGCAGCGCTGCCTGGCCACCGTCGCCGCGGCCCTCGCCTTCGCCGCCGCGCTGCCGGCGCAGGAGGCGCGTGTGCCGACGGCCCGCGTCGTCAGCGCGCCGAAGCTCACGCTGCCGGGACGCGTCGACAGCAACAACCCGCTGGTCTGGCACAGCGACGGCGCCACGCGCATCCTCACCGCCATGACCTCCTGGGGCGGCGTGCCGGAGGTGGCGCGCGGCTCGTCAGTCGAGACGCTGGGCGTCGATGGCGGCGTGACCTTCACGACGCATCCGGGGCACGGCGTGTGGTTCGAAGCGATCGTGGCCGATGACCAGGACCAGTGGTACGGCTTCTACCATCACGAGCGTCCGGCCGACGAATGCGGCCGCCCGGATCGCCAGTTGCCGCGCATCGGCGCCGCGCGCTCCGCCGATTTCGGCCGTACGTGGGACGACCTCGGGATCGTGCTCGATGCGCCGCCCGGCAGTGCCGCGTGTGAGTCGACCAACCGCTTCGTGCTCGGCGGCGTTGGCGACGTGACGGCCGCCCTCGACCACGACCAGCAGTTCCTCTACCTATATTTCAGCCAGTACGGACGCGAGGCCGCGACGCAGGGTGTGGCGGCGGCGCGCCTGGCGTGGGCCGACCGTGACACCCCGGGGGGACGCGTCGAGATCTGGAACGACGACGTCTGGCTGCCGGTTCGCAGCGCCGCCGACGAGGGCGAGACGCCGCGCTGGGAGTATCCCGTGGGCACGTCGCTGCAGCCGCCGTCACGGCCCTTCCACGACGGCCAGAGCGCCGCGAACGTCTTCTGGGGGCCGGCGATTCACTGGAACACGCACCTCGAGCAGTACGTGATGCTGCTCAACCGCGCGAAAGACGAGCACTACGGGCAGGACGGCATCTACGTGTCGTTCGCGCCGACGCTCGATGCGCCGCGCGCCTGGTCCGCACCGGTGAAAGTCCTGAACAGCGGCGGCTGGTATCCGCAGGTGGCCGGCCTCGAGGCCGGCAGCGGGTCCGACAAGGTGGCCGGGGCGCGCGCCCGGCTGTTCCTTACCGGCAGTTCGTCGCACTACATCGAGTTCGAGCGGTAACAGGCGCTACTCAAGCGTCGGCTTGAAGGTGGGCGCCGTGCGCGCCTTCGCCTTCTGCTCGAACGCGTAGCCGTAGCCGATGAGCGCCGCTTCGCTGTAGGCGCGTCCCATGAACGCGATCCCGAGCGGCAGGCCATGCGTCTCGCCCATCGGCACGGTCAGGCTCGGCGTGCCGGCCACCGCCGCCATACCGTAGCCGGCGCCCACGAAGTGATCGCCGAGCACGTGGTCGGTCGGCCACGCCGGCGCCATCGCCGGCGCGATGAGCGCATCGAGCTTCTGGCCGTCGAGCGTCGCCAGCAACCCGTCGCGCCCGGCCAGCTGCCGGGCGGCGGTTTTCGCGCGCACGTAGGCGGCATCGCTCAGCGGTCCCTTCGCCTGCGCTTGTTCGAAGATCTCCTGTCCGAAAAACGGCATCACCTGCGCTTTGTTGGCGCTGTTCCACGCAATCAGCGCTTCGAGCGACTTGTGCGGCGAGGCGCTGGACGCGAGATACGCGTTCAGCCCGTCCTTGAACTCGTAGAGCAGCACCTCGAACTCCGGCTGGTTCCAGCGGTTGAACGTCGGCACCTGCACGTCCACCACGGTGGCGCCGGCGGCGGTGAGTGTGGCGATGGCCCGTTCCATCGTCGCGTCCACGTCGGGGTGATACCCCATCGCCTGGCGCACGACGCCGAAGCGGGCGCCGGTCAGCGCCTCGGCCTTGAGCGCCGTCAGGTAATCGGCCGTCTTGCCGGCCGCGGCCGCGCCGGCCGGATCGCCGGCGTCCACGGCCGCCATCGCCGTGAGCAGCATCGCCGTATCGGCGACGGTGCGCGTCATCGGTCCGGCCGTGTCCTGCGAGATCGAGATCGGGATGATGCCGCGGCGGCTGACGAGGCCCACCGTGGGCTTGAGGCCCACCAGACCCGCCACCGCTGCCGGGCACAGGATGCTGCCGTCGGTCTCGGTGCCGATGCCCACCGCGGCCAGGCTCGCGGCAATGGCGGTGCCGGTGCCGGCGCTCGACCCGCAGGGATTGCGGTCGAGCACGTAGGGGTTCTTCGTCTGCCCGCCGCGCGAACTCCAGCCGGAACTCGATCGCGTGGAGCGGAAGTTCGCCCACTCGCTGAGGTTGGTCTTGCCGAGGATGACGGCGCCGGCCGCGCGCAGGCGCGCCACCAGGAAGGCATCGGTGGTCGGCCTGTTGTCGGCGAGCGCCAGCGAACCGGCCGAGTTCGCCATGCCGACGGCGTCGATGTTGTCTTTGAGCAGCACCGGGATGCCATGCATCGGGCCGCGCACCTTGCCGGCCGTCCGCTCGGCGTCGAGACGCTCGGCGTCGGCCAGCGCCGAGGGATTCAGTTCGATCACCGCGTTCAGCGCTGGTCCCGCGTCGTCGAGCGCGGCAATGCGCGCCAGATACGCCGCCGTCAACGCCTGCGACGTCAGCGTGCCGATGTCCATGCGGTTGCGTGCCTCGAAGGCGCTCAGTTCCACCACGTCGAGCGCCGGCGCGGCCGGGACCTGGGCGGTCGGCTGAGGCTCAGGAGCGGCCGTGCAGGCAGCAGGCGACACCAGGGCGAGAACGAGCGCGAGTCGGCGAACGGTCATGAGGATGGCGGCTCCGTGAGCAAGGACGAGGACACGTCAGTGTAGCCCCGCGCGACAGCGCCGCCCGCACTGCCGGTAAGATCGCGGGGACGCTTCCGTGACGACGCCCGCCGACGCCTTCGTCCCCTTGCCGCTGCTCGCCGGCGGCCACCGCATGACCCTCTATGCGTGGGCGGCGCGGCGGCGCTTCCCGGCCCTGCCGCCGGCCGAGGCCCGCTACTTCCCCGTCACCGCCGACACGCAGGTGCTCGGGCACTGCCACTGGCAGGCCGATCGCGGCGGCGCGCTCACGGTGATCCTGCTGCACGGGCTCGAGGGATCGAGCGACAGCCACTACATGCGCGGCATGGCCGAGAAGGCGTTCCGGCGGGGCTTCAACGTGGTGCGCCTCAACCAGCGCAACTGCGGCGGCACCGAACACCTCACGCCCGGGCTCTACCACTCGGGTCTCACCGCCGATCCGCTCGCCGTGATGCGTCTGCTGCGCGACCACGACGGCCTGGCGCGCTTCGCCTTCTGCGGCTATTCGCTGGGCGGCAACATCGCGCTGAAGCTCGGCGGCGAGGCCGCGGGCTCGGCCGACGCGGCCAACGTCGTCGCGGTCACGGCGGTGTCGCCGCCGATCGAGCTGGTGCACTGCGTGGACGCGCTCGAACGTGGCGACAACCTCGCCTACCACCTGAATTTCCTGTGGGGCCTGCGCGGACGGATGCGGCGCAAGGCCGCGCTCTTCCCCACGCTCTACGACACGCGGCCGCTCGGACGCGTGAGGTCGGTGCGCGCCTTCGACGACCTCTACACCGCGCCGCACAACGGCTTCGACGGCGCCGCGGACTACTACCACCGTGCCAGCGCCCGACGGGTGATCGAACGCCTGACGGTGCCGGCGCTGCTCGTCACGGCCGAGGACGATCCCTTCGTGCCCGCCGATGCGGCACGGGAGGCCACGCTCGGCGCCATCCCCTCACTGACGCGCGTCGTGACGGCCCACGGCGGGCACTGTGGGTTCATCGGACGGGCGAGCGGCGAGGACGACGGATACTGGGCGGAACGCCGCGTCGTCGACTTCGTCGCCGCCCAGGCCGGCGCTCAGCCCTTCGCCAGCAGCTCCAGCATCCGCTGACCGAACATCGCGCCCTTGCCGGCGTCTTCGTGCTTGAAATAGACGTAGACGTCGCGGCAGGTGGCAGCGAGGTCCTGGGCGGTGCGCGTCCATTGCTGAATCGCCTGGTCGTCGTAGCCTTCATCGCGCAGACGCAGGTACGCGAAGTCGGCGGTGGCTACGATGGGCACCGAGCGGCTCTCGGTATCGGCCACGCACAGCGCGAAGTTCTTCGCCCGCAGCCGCGCATAGACTTCATCGCTCAGCCACGAGTCGTGACGGAACTCGAACGCCGCCTGCACGCCGTCGGGGACGGTGGCGAGGAACGCGTCGAAGCGCTCGAGGTCGCACTTGAGGTTGGGCGGCGTCTGGAACAGCAGCGCGCCGAGTTGCGGGCCGAGGTCGCGCGCCGTCGTCACGAAGAAGTCCACGGCATCGCCCACGTCTTTGAGGCGCTTGTCGTGCGTGATGCGGCGATTGGCTTTGAGGGTGAAGCGAAAGGCGGGCGGCACCTGCCCGGCCCAGCCCGCCACCGCCTTGGGCGTGGGCATCCGGTAGAAGGTGGCATTGATTTCGACCGAAGGAAAGCGGTCCGCGTAGAAGGGCAGCATCTTCGCCGCAGGCAGATCCTGCGGATAGAAGCTGCCCTTCCACTCGGGATAGTTGTAGCCGGACGTGCCGACCAGAATCACGGGTGAGGCCCGCGGGCGTGACGCCGGGGGAAGCGCGCTACCAGCGCGGTTCGCGCCGGCCGCCGCCGTTGCCGCCACGGCCGCTGCCGCCGCCGCCACGGCCCATGCCGCCACCGCCGCCGCCACCGAAGCCACCACCGCCGCTCGGCTTGGGACGCGCTTCGTTCACGACCAGCGCGCGGCCGTCCATCTGGAACTCGTGGAGCTCGTCGATCGCCTTCTGCGCGCCCTCGTCGGTCGTCATTTCAACGAACGCGAATCCGCGTGCGCGGCCCGTGGCCTGATCGCGCATCACGTGCACGTTGGCCACCGCGCCGGCGCGGCTGAAGAGCTCGTTCAGATCCTCGTCGGTCGCGCTGTAAGGAAGATTGCCCACGTAAAGTCTACGGCCCATCGGTCACTCGCTCCTGCCGCGCTTCGGTCGATCAGCCCGACGCGCGCGAACGCCGGGATTCCCCCCACGACCAGCTCACCACGCGGGACGGGGGGAAACCATCGTTTCGCCGACCAGCACAGGGCTCCCTCAGGGACGTGAAAGCTGGCGAAGTATAGCAGACCCGGCGTCAAGCTCAAGGGAGCCCGTGCCGTCCGTCCCGGCCGTGGTACAGTCAAACGTGATGGTCCGTCGCGGCGTTGCGCTCCTCATCCTGGCCTTCGCGGCCGGATGCGCCGACCCGCCGGTGGCCGCCGAGCGCTACCCGATTCAGGGGCAGCTGCTCGGCGTGCAGCTCGATACCGGGCAGGTGCTCCTGAAACACGGCGCCGTCGCTGGGTACATGGAGGCGATGACCATGCCGTTCCAGGTGGCCGACCGGGCCTCGATCCTCGAGCGCCGCCCCGGGGACCTCGTGACCGCCACGCTGGTGGTCGAACCGACCCGCGCCTTCCTCGAGAACGTGGTCGCGACGGGCACGGCGCCGCTGCCGGAGTCGGCCACGGCCCGCCCGGTCGCCGAGGGCGTCCACGTGCTGGCGGCGGGCGACCCGGTGCC
>JANNIB010000352.1:0-2472 GCA_031404695.1 Acidobacteriota bacterium | reverse complement strand
TGCCTGCTTCTTCTTAGCAGGGGTTTTCTTTTTCGGTTTTTTCACCGGCTGGCTCTCGCTCAGGGGGATGCTCGGCAATTCTTCGGGTGCGAGCGTGACCGGCCGTGGCCGCGGCGCCATGGGAGAGGAACCGGGCCGTGGCAGCTGTGCAGCGGCCTTCTCGGCCTGAATGGCCAGTGCCACGGCCTTTACCGCCAGCCAATCCGGATCCTGGGTCCGCACCGGGTCCAACTGGGGCTGCTCCGCATTCTCAATGGCGTCAGTGGTCAATTCCGTTTCCAGCGGAACCGGCACAGGCTCATGGGTGGCGCGTTCCCAGAGGTTCGACATGGCAGTGCGGCCATGGCCCTTTGCATAGGGCATCGAGGTCAGCGACTCACCCACCTGCTTGGCGGTCATGGGCAGACCTGACGACCAACGCCACGTTGCTGCAGCCGGATGTGATCGACTTCCTGGCCGAGGAACGCATCGGCGTCACCATCTCGATCGACGGCCCGCAGGAGATTCAGGACAAGTTCCGCGTCTTCAGCAACGGCCAAGGCAGCTACGACATCGCGGCGCCGAAGATCAAAGCGCTGCTGGCGCGGCACAAGTCGCGGCCCATTGGCGCCCGCGTCACCCTCACCAAGCAGACGCTCGACGTGAAGCGCATCTACAAGCACCTGTTCGAAGACATGGGCTTCTGGGAAGTGGGCTTCGCGCCGGTCACGACCGCGCCGCAGCGCGATCACGCGCTCGAGGCTGGGCCGGGCTACGACCACCTGCTCGAGCAGTTCCGGGCGCTGGCGGCCGAGTTCCTCGAGGCGTCGCTGCAGAACAGGCACCACGGCTTCTCGAACGTCCGCGAGACGCTGCAGGAAATCCACATGGGGCACGCCAAGGCCTACCCGTGCGGCGCCGGCATCGGCCTGCTGGGCGTCGCGACCGACGGCGAGGTCTCGCTGTGCCACCGCTTCGCGGGCTCCCCCGAACATCGCTTCGGCTCGGTCAGCGAAGGCATCGACCGCGCGAAGCAGGCGAGCTTCCTCGACGAGCACCACATCAGCAACAAGACCGACTGCGCCACCTGCTGGGCCCGCCCGATTTGCGGCGGCGGCTGCTACCACGAGGCGCACACACGCTACGGCAACACCGCGCAGCCCAACCTGCACTACTGCGACTGGATTCGCGGGTGGACCCACACCTGCCTCGAGATCTACGGCGAGTTGGCCGTGAAGAACCCAGGCTTCCTGCGACAGTTCGACGGAGACGACGATGAAGCACCTCAACGCCATTAACCGCAAGGCCGCGCTGGTCGTCGCCAGCACCACTCCTGACGTCGTCGCCCTTCAGGGCGGCGGCCCGCCACAGCAGCCCGAGAAGCCGCACATCCCGCCGGGCTGCTCGACCGTGTTCTCGCCGGGCTGGGAAGCCGATCACGCCGGCGGCACGGCGGGTCTGTGCTCGCCGGTGGAGCGCGACCTGTTCGACTGCCACATGGGGTGCTTCTGGCCCGCGCAGGTGCCCGATCAGCTCAACCACGCGCCGGACTGGACCGCCAAGTGTGCGGTGGCCCAGAAAGACTGGCGCAAGATCGATCTGGTGTTCCCGGGATGAGGACTTCGATGCGTCGTCTCGTTTCCGCCGCCGCGCTCTGCGCAGTGGCCCTCACCGTCGGCCTGGCGCCGCTCGCCGGCCAGGCGCGTGGCGCCAAAGTGCCGGCGCTCACCGGCGGCACCGGCACGTTGTACATCGGCACCTACAAGGGTGAGATCGAACTGTACGATGAGGCCACCGAAAAGCTCACCGGGACCATCAAGCTGAAGACCGGCATTCCGCGGTCGATCACCTTCTCTCCGGACCGCACGCGCTTCTACGCCCTCGACTCGCGCCTCGAACAGATCGAGATCGTGGACGTCGCCACCCGCGCCTCCATCGACAGCTTCAAGCTGACCAACGGCAACAAGTTCATCCGCGTCTCGAACCTGCAGCCCGACCCGTCGAACAAGTTCCTGATCCTGCTGTACCGGACGGCGACCAAGCTCATCGACCGCTGGGAGATCGGGCCGCCGACGCTGCAGAAGTACGACCTCACGTCCCACCAGTTCGGCCAGGTGATTCCGTGGCCACGCGGCGACGAGCGCGAGTCGGTGAACATGCGCATCGGGCCCGACGGCAAGCACCTGTTCATCTTCGGCGAAGAGGTGACGGTGCTCGAGACCACCAACTTCACCGAGGTGGAGTCGTGGCCCTACGGTCAGCCCACCGAGACCGGCTTGGGCCGCATCAACCTCGGTCCCTCGCACGACTTCAACGACCCGCCCGGGATGTTCACCGGCCTCTTCACGATGGCCGACACGGATCGCGCCCGGCGCACGATGGGCATCGGCCGCGTCGACCTCACGAAGCGCACGCTCGACTTCCAGCCGCTGGGTCCGGCGTCGAACGTGGCGCCCTTCGCGCAGTCGCCCGACCGCAAGCGCGCCTATGGCA
>JANNIB010000351.1:0-3923 GCA_031404695.1 Acidobacteriota bacterium | reverse complement strand
GCAGCTCCGCGATGGCGAGGGACTGCCGCGTTTTGTCGACGACGCGTTCGACGCGTTCCTGCGGTGTGGATGGCTTGCCGGCGGGTTTGCGCGCTTCCGCTGCACGGGCTGCCGCGCGGAGCGGCTCGTGGCCTTCTCGTGCAAGGGTCGCGGGTTCTGTCCCTCTTGTGGCGGACGTCGCATGACCGAGCGTGCGGCGCACCTCGCGGATCACGTCTGGCCGGAGGTGCCTGTTCGACAGTGGGTGCTCACACTGCCGCCGCGCGTCCGCTACGCCCTGGCCTGGCGCCACGACCTGTGCACCGCCGTGGCCGGCGTGCTGTTCCGCGCGGTACAGCGCCACCTGCGGACGTGGGCGCAGACGCGCCGGCTCGGGGACGCACGAAGCGGGGCCATCATCGTGGTCCAGCGTTTTGGTGGGGCACTCAATCTCAACGTCCACTTGCATGCGCTCGTGCTCGACGGCGTGTTCGCGCGCGCCGGCGACGGCCGGCTGCGGTTCCACCGGGCGCCAGCGCCGAGCGCGGCGGACGTGGCGGACGTGTTGGCGGCGATTGCGCCGCAGGTTCGAGCGCGACTCGCGCGGGCGGGACTGGAGGATGAGGACGGCGCGGAGCCCTTTGCGGGCGCAGAGCCGGGATTGGTCGGGCTGGCGGCGGCGTCGGTCCAGGGTGCTGGCGTTGGGCGGCGTGTCGGGGCGCCGACCCCTGCGGCTCGGTCACGGAGAAGGGCGAACGCTGGAGGGCGCACTCCCCGCGCCGAGGCCCGACATGCCCCATGCCCGGTGGGAGGGTTTCGATCTGCACGCCGGGGTCACCGTAACTGGCCACCGCGCGCGACTCGAGCGCCTGTGTCGATACGTCCTGCGCCCCCCGGTGACGGGCGATCGACTGGCCGTGGCGGCCGACGCACGCGTGGTCCTCCGGCTTCGCCATCCGTGGGCCGACGGCACTACCCATGTCGTGTTCGAACCGACGGCGTTTCTCGAGCGGCTGGCGGTGCTTGTGCCACGGCCGCGGATCAATCTGCTGCTCTATCACGGCGTCCTGGCGGCGCACGCCGCGTGGCGGGCCGAAGTGGTGGCGCGGGCGCCGTGTTGGCGGCGCAGCTCCTGCAGCCGGTGCGGAATCGAACGCTGCCGCCGCGACGTCGCCCGGTCCGGCCGGACGACGCTGGGCGGACCTGATGCGGCGGGCGTTCGAGGTCGACGTGCTGGCCTGTCCACGCTGTGGCGGGCGGCTGCGGCTCGTCGCGCTCCTGGAGGTAAGCACCGTGACCGCGCGGATCCTGCGGCACCTCGGGCTGCCGTCAGAGGTCCCCGCGGCGCGCCCAGCGCGGGCGCCGCCGCTGTCGAGCGGCGACGAGTCCTGTTGGGCGGTCATCGTCCCGCCCGCGGCTGTCGTCGCTCCTGCCAAGCGTGAGCCGGCGCACCATCTACGCGCCAGTGCCCTCGTGGCGGTGGCAGCCGGAGGCTTGTACTGGTCAGTTGCGTCCCGCGCCGTCACTGGTCATCAGCGCCCGTCCCGCGGGCGGTGCGGCGGTCATCTGCCCTGTGGCCGGGGGCGAATCTTCGGCGAATCCAGACGTGGAGGTCCGATAACGCCAGTTCCGTTGCCCCGGAGACCCGTTCATCGCGCCTATCGTCTGATCCAGCTGTCGAGAGCGGATACCTGACTCATGCCTCGGAGCAGTCGCTCTGGGCGGTGCGGTTCTCGCCGGCGTCTCGACAGGTATCAGGCTCACCGGTCCTCGTTTCCGACGTCATGACGTCTCAGGTGACGGCTGGCGTGGGCGCCAACCTCGCCGTCTCGCGGCGGGGAACGCTTGCCTACGTGCGAACGCCGATCGTCCATGAACGATCGCTGGCGTGGATATCGCGATCCGGGTCGGAGGCGCCGACCGCCGTGCCGGTTGGCCGATATGTCATTCCTCGGATGTCGCGTGACGGCACTCAGATCGCGGTGGTCGCCGAGGACAACGGCAACCACGATATCTACACCTGGGATCTGTCGCGGGATTCCCCAAACCAGACGCTGATGCGGCTGACGTTCGCTCCATCGAGCGACACCTATCCGGTGTGGTCTCGAGACGGCCGCATCATCCACGGTTCCCTGCGGCAAGGCTGGCAGAACCTCTATCGACGGAGCGCGGATCGGGGCGGCACCGAAGAGCGCCTGACAGAAGCCCCGGCCAACCAACGGCCGCTGGCCCGGTCGCCCGACGACCGCCAGCTGATCTTCGAGGAGAACACCACCGACACCGCCTGGAACCTCATGCGGTTGACACTGGACGGCACGGCCACCGCTGAGCCCTTGCTGCGCACGAAGTTCGACGAGCGGAATGCTGCATTGTCGCCAGACGGCCAGTGGATGGCCTACGAGTCGAACGAGACCGGCCCAACCGAGGTATTCGTCCGGCCCTTCCCCAACGTGACGGACGCGGTGTTCCGGATCTCGCAGACTGGAGGCCGTAGCCCGGTCTGGTCGCCGGCCGGCGGCGAGCTGTTCTTCGTGAACGGCACGACGCTCGACTCCGTTGGCGTCCAGTTCGCGCCGAGGTTTCGCTACGGCAGTCCCGTTGCGCTCTTCGACTCACCGTCGACGTTCTTCGACGGTCGGCAGGCGAACGGCAGCGCCTACCGTATGTTCGACGTGTCGCAGGACGGCCAGCGCTTCCTGGTGCTCAAGAACGCCGGCGCCGTCGACTCGGCCGCCACCCGGCTCAGTATCGTCGTCGTGCACAACTGGTTCGAGAACGCGGCGATCCCGTGAGGCTCCCCAGCGGGCCATCCTGAACTGCTACCATCCCCCTATGACCGAGGCAGAACTCCACGCCCACCTGAAGGCTCACGTGATGAGTTGGAAAGACACCGGTGAGTTACTAGAAACCGAGCGTCGCGAGCGGGTGCGACGTGCGGATACGGCTGTATCCCTGCGCCGGCTGAATTCGCTGTTCGATTCCGCCATTCACCTGCATCCGCCGTCGACCACCTCCGGGCTCGTGCAGTTCTACGAGATCCTCTCACGAGGCCGTCGCTGAAGGCGACACGCATGCCGCCGGACGACCATCTGTCCAACGATGTCCTCGACGCAGCGGTCAGGCTGCAGGACTTCTGCCGCGAGCAGGGCTGGCGCTTCTGCTTCATCGGCGGCCTGGCCGTGCAGAAGTGGAGCGAGCCGCGCGTGACCGACGACGTGGATGTCACGCTCTTCACTGGATTCGGCACCGAGGGGCCGTTCATCGAGGCGCTGCTCGGGCTAGATTGGGTCGAACCGCGCATTCCGCGAGCACGTGAGTTCGCGCTCACGCGTCGCGTGCTGCTGCTACAGACCACAGGCGGCGTCGGCATCGATGTGGCGCTGGGTGCGTTCGCATTCGAGGAGGAAGCGATTCGACGTGGAACCGAGATCACGCTCCTGCCGGGTCGCGCCCTCCGGCTCTGTACTGCGGAAGACCTCATCGTGTTCAAGGCGTTCGCCGCTCGCCCGCAAGACTGGCGTGATGTCGAGATGACCATCGTGCGCCAGGGAGACGAGGCGCTCGACTGGCCCTACATCCATCGACAGCTGCGTCCTCTGCTGGAACTCAAGGAGGCGCCGGAACTCTTCGACCAACTCGAAGGCCTGCGCGGCCGTCTCCGGCGTGCGAAGGCAGCGGGCCAGGCTTGAGCAGGCACTCTGCGTCGCCGATGGCGAAGGATTCGCCGGCTGGCCGCCCTGAATCATCCGAACATCGCGCACGTCATCGGCCTGGAGACGCGGCCGGCGCGCCCGCGCTCGTGATGGAGCTGGTCGAGGGCGTCACCCTGGACGACCGGATCGTCGAGGGCGCGGTGCCACTCGACGAGGCTGTGGCCGGGGGAATCTTCGGCGAATCCGGACGTCAAGGTCCGTTAACGCCAGTTCCGTTGCCCCGGAGACCCG
>JANNIB010000350.1:0-4602 GCA_031404695.1 Acidobacteriota bacterium | reverse complement strand
CGGTTCCCTTGCGCCCGATGATGATGCCCGGCCGCGAGGTATGAATGTCGATCTTCAGCTTGTTGGCGGCCCGCTCGATCTCAATCTTCGCGACACCGGCATGCTGGAACCGCTTCTTGAGGTCGGCCTTGAGCGCCAGATCCTCGTGAAGCAGGTCCGCGTAGTCCTTGCCGGCGAACCAGCGCGACTTCCAGGTCTTGTTGAAGCCGATCCGGAACCCGTACGGGTGAACTTTCTGACCCACTGCGATCTCCTCGTCCTACTCGGCCGCCGCGGCCGCCGCGGGCTTCTTGACGCGGGCTCGCCGCGCCGGGGTCCTGGTGTCGCCGTCGACGACCGCTTTGATCTTCTGCGGCCGCTCGGTCACTTCCACCGTCAGATGCGTCGTGCGCTTCACCACGCGGAACGCGCGTCCCATCGGCGCGGGCCTGACCCGCTTCTGCGAGGGGCCCTGGTTGGCGAACGCCGCCGACACGAACAGGCGCTCGACGTCGCCGCCGAAGCCTTCCTTGAGACGGGCGTTGGCCACTGCCGACCGCAGCACCTTGGCCAGGTCGCGGGCCACGCTCTTCTTCGCGAACTGCAGCGTCGAGAGGGCGCGATTGACGTCCTTGCCGCGGATCAGGTCGCACACCAGTCCGGCCTTCTGGGCCGACGAGCGCACGTACTTCGCCGTTGCCTGCGAGGTGACCATGTCAGTTCTTCCCTCCGGCCGCCGGCGACGACGACGCCGTCTTCTCGGCCTTGGCCGCGTGCCCCTTGAACTGGCGCGTCGGCGAGAACTCGCCGAGCTTGTGCCCGACCATGTTCTCGGTGAGGTAGACCGGCACGAACTTGCGGCCGTTGTGCACCGCCAGGGTGTGCCCGACCATCTCGGGGATCACGGTGGACCGCCGCGACCAGGTCTTCACCACTCTCTTTTCGCCGGCGCGGTTCATGGCTTCCACCTTCTCCAGAAGGTGGGTGTCGATGAACGGCCCCTTTTTAAGCGATCTGCTCATAACGCCTACTTCTTCCGCCGCTGCACGATGAACTTGTTGCTGAGCTTCTTGGTCGACCGGGTCTTGTAGCCCTTGGTCGGCACACCCCACGGCGTCACCGGGTGACGGCCGCCCGAGGTGCGGCCTTCGCCGCCGCCGAGCGGATGGTCGACCGGGTTCATGGCGACGCCGCGCACGTGCGGCTTCTTGCCGAGCCAGCGGTTGCGGCCGGCCTTGCCGATCGAGACGTTCTCGAAGTCGAGGTTGCCGACCTGCCCGATGGTGGCCAGGCAGTTCTGCAGGATCTTCCGGATTTCACCGGACGGCATCTTGACCGAGACGTATTCGCCTTCCTTCGCCACCACCTGCATGGCGGCGCCGGCGCTGCGGGCCAGCTGGCCGCCGCGGCCGGGCTTGAGCTCGACGTTGTGCACCAGCGTGCCCTGCGGGATGTTCGAGAGCGGCAGGGTGTTGCCCGGCAGGATGTCGGCGGTGTCGGAGGCGATGATGGTGTCGCCCACCTTCATGCCGAGCGGCTGCAGCACGTAGCGCTTCTCGCCGTCGGCGTAGGTGACCAGCGCGATGCGCGCCGAACGGTTCGGGTCGTACTCGATGGTCGACACCTTGCCGGGGATGTTCTTCTTGTCGCGCTTGAAATCGATGATGCGATACAGGCGCTTGTGACCGCCGCCGCGCCACCACATGGTGAGTTCACCAGTGCTGTTGCGGCCGCCCGAGCGCTTGAGCGACTCGGTGAGCGGACGATGCGGCGAGTCAGTCGTGATCTCGTCGAAGACCTGGACGGTCTGGAACCGGCGTCCCGGTGATGTGGGCTTGTACTTGCGAATCGGCATGGCCGTCTCTCTCGGATCCCTAAGGCACGTGGACGCTTAAGCGTTGTCGGCGAACTCGGGCAGCTTCTCGCCCTCGCGCAACACCACGTACGCCTTCTTCCAATCGGAGCGCCGGCCGACGAACTGGCCCTGACGCTTCTGCTTGCCGTGCGCGATCGACGTGCGCACCGACGCCACCTTCGGGCCCAGCAGCTTCTCGACGGCACGCTTGACGTCGAGCTTGTTGGCCTGCCGCGCCACTTCGAACACCAGCGTCCGGCCGTCTTCCTTCATCACGGTGGTCTTCTCCGTGACGAGCGGGCGCCGAATCACTTCCGTGAGCTTCATGTCCGTGTCTCCCGCCTAGGCGCCGAGCGCCGACTGCAGCTTCTCGAGCGCCGACTGGGTCAGGACCACCTTGGTGGTGTCCATGACGTCGCGGGCGTTGATGCGTGAGCTCTGCAGGAACTTCACGCCGGGGATGTTGCGCAGCGACAACGCCAGGTTCTCGTCGAGCTGCACGTCCACGAGCAGCGCCTTGCCGTTGACGCCGATGGTCTTCAGCATCAGCGCCGCCGCTTTGGTCTTGACGGCCGAGGCGCTGAGCGTGTCGACGATCACGAGATCGCCGTCCTGCGCCTTCTGCGCCAGCGCCGCCTGGAGGCCGGCGAGTTCGACCTTCTTCGGCGCCGTGAAGGCGTAGCTGCGCGGCTGCGGACCGAACACGGTGCCGCCCTTGCGCCACAGTGGGGTCCGCGTCTCGCCGACGCGGGCGCGTCCGGTGCCCTTCTGGCGCCACGGCTTGCGGCCGCTGCCGCTGACCAGGCCGCGGGTCTTGGTGGCGTGGGTGCCGCGACGGTCGGCGGCGTTGGACCGCACGACCGAGGCGTGGATGAGGTCGGTCTTCACGCGGCCGCCGAAGACGGCGTCGCTGAGCTCGACCGAACCCACTTTCTTGTTTTCTGCGTTGACGACATCTACGGTCATGACGTCCTACTTCTTGCCCTTCTTGGGCTTTTCCTGCAGCTGGGGCTGCGGTTCCGGCTTGGCCGCGATGGCCTTGCGGATGAGCACGTAGCCGCCGTTGGCTCCCGGCACGGCGCCCCGCACCACCATCAGGTTGTTGTCGGCGTCGATCCGCAGCACCTTGAGGTTGCGCACCGTCACCCGGTCCTGGCCCATGTGGCCGCCCATGCGCATGCCCTTGACGACACGCGACGGGTAGGACGAGGCGCCGATCGAACCGGGCGCGCGGTGGAACATCGAGCCGTGCGTCGCCACGCCGCCAGCGAAGTGGTGGCGCTTCACGACGCCCTGGAAGCCATGGCCCTTGCTGGTGCCGATGACATCCACGCGCTCGCCCTGGTTGAACAGCGCGCCGACGACAATCGAGTCGCCGGGCTTGGGCTGTTCGCCGCCGGCGGCCCGCTTGACCTCGCGGCGCACGCGCGTCGCCGGAACGCTGGCGGCCTTGTGATGGCCGGTCGTCGCCTTGTTCGCCTTGTATTTGCCGCCGACGAGCCCCAGCTGCACGGCTTCGTAGCCGTCGCTGCCGGCGCTCTTCGCCTGCACGACCACGCAGGGGCCCGCCTGGAGGACGGTGGCCGGTTCGACCGTGCCATCCTCGAGGAAGAGCTGCGTCATGCCGATCTTCTTGCCGATGATTCCATTCACCATCGTGATTCCTCAGCTGCTGTCTAGCCGCTAGTCGCTAGAACCTAGCCGCTGCTACTTTCCGTGTTCCTTGCCGAACGCCTTGATTTCGACGTCGACCCCTGCCGGCAGATCGAGCTTCATCAGCGCGTCCACCGTCTGCGGCGTCGGCTCGAAGATGTCGATGAGCCGCTTGTGCGTCCGCACTTCGAACTGCTCGCGCGACTTCTTGTCGACGTGCGGCGACCGGAGCACCGTCCACTTGTTGATTTCGGTCGGCAGCGGAATCGGTCCCGCCAGCCGCGCCCCCGTCCGCTTGGCCGTGTCCACGATCTCGCCGGTGCTCTGGTCGAGCAGCCGGGCGTCGTAGGCCTTCAGGCGGATTCGAATCTTGTCGCCAACCATGTGCTGATTCCTCGTCGGTCTCGGATCCCGGGTGCCGGGCTTACTTCGTGCCCTGCACTCTGGCGATGACTTCTTCGCTCACATTGCGCGGCGCCTGCTCGTATCGGTCGAAATACATCGAGTAGGTGGCGCGGCCCTGGGTGCGCGACCGCAGGTCGGTCGCGTAGCCGAACATGTCGCTGAGGGGCACCCGAGCCGAGATGATCTGCGTGCCGCCGCGATCTTCCTGCGACTGGATGCGGCCGCGGCGGCTCGCCAGGTCGCCCATCACGTCGCCGAGGTTGTCCTTCGGACACACGACCTCGACCCGCATCACGGGTTCCATGAGCACCGGACCGGCCTTCTTGGCGGCGTCCTGGAAGGCCAGCGAGCCGGCGATCTTGAACGCCATTTCCGACGAGTCGACGTCGTGGGACGACCCGTCGAACACCTCGATGCGCACGTCGTCGATCGGGTAGCCGGCCAGAATGCCGCGCGTGAGCGCTTCCTGGATACCCTGATCGATCGGCTTGATGAACTCGCGCGGAATCGAGCCGCCGACCGTCTCGTTCTCGAACTGGTAGCCGGTGCCCGGCGGGAGCGGGAACAGCCGGATCCAGCAATCGCCGAACTGGCCGCGGCCGCCGGTCTGGCGCTTGAACAGACCATGGCCTTCGGCCGGCTTCGTGAGCGTTTCCTTGTAGGCGACCTGCGGCTTGCCGACACTGGCCTCGACGCCGAACTCGCGCTTG
>JANNIB010000349.1:0-13750 GCA_031404695.1 Acidobacteriota bacterium | reverse complement strand
GGCCGCGATCTGGCAAAGGCCGACATCACGAAGAGCGTGCCGTCGCTGATGACCGACATCCCGCGCCTGCGGGCCGGCGGCCTCGGCGGCCAGTTCTGGTCGGTCTACGTGCCGTCGACGATGGCGGCGCCGGAAGCAGTGACGGCGACCCTCGAACAGATCGACATCGTGCACCGGATGCTCAAACAGTGGCCAGAGACCTTCGAGCTGGCGCTGTCGGCCGACGACGTCGAGCGCGTCTTCAAGCGCGGCCGCATCGCCTCGATGATCGGCATGGAGGGCGGCCACTCGGTGGACAGCTCGCTGGCGACGCTGCGGATGATGCACGCCCTGGGCGCGCGCTACATGACGCTCACCCACAACAACAACACGCCGTGGGCGGACGCCGCGGCCGATAAGCCGCAACACGGCGGCCTCACGAAGTTCGGCGAGGAGATGGTGCGCGAGATGAACTGGCTCGGAATGCTCGTGGATCTCAGCCACGTGTCGCCCGGCACCATGGAGGACGCCCTGCGCGTCTCGGCCGCGCCGGTCATCTTCTCGCACTCGAACGCCCGCGCCATCGCCGACGTGCCCCGCAACGTGCCCGACACGATCCTGCAGCAGCTGCCGAAGAACGGCGGCGTCGTGATGGTCACCTTCGTCCCCGGCTTCACCTCGCCGGCCGTCATCGCTCACGACCAGCGCCTCGCGGCCGAGCGCACGCGCCTGCAGCAGACCCTCCCCAACGACGAGGCCGGCGTGAACAAGGCCCTGGACGCCTGGCGCAAGGCCAACCCGGCGCCGCGCGCGACGGTGGCGCAGGTGGCCGACCACATCGACCACATCCGCAAGGTCGCCGGCATCGAGCACATCGGGATGGGCGGCGACTTCGACGGCATCACCGAGGTGGTGCAGGGGCTGGAGGACGTCTCGACGTATCCCGCGCTCACGGCGGAGCTGCTGAGGCGCGGCTACTCCGACGACGACATCAGGAAGGTGATCGGCCTGAACGTGCTGCGCGCCTGGCGGCAGGCCGACCGCGTGGCGGCGGATCTCAAGAAGCAGCGCGGCCCGTCGAGCGCGACCTTGAAAGGCCTCGACGGGCCAGAATAGCCACTGGAGCAACTGGACACATTCAGCGACCAGTCGTATTATGTGTCCATGAAGCATATCGCCGCGGCCCGGTTCAAGGAGACCTGCCTGGCGCTGCTCGACGACGTCGATCCGGAGGGCATCGTCATCACCAAGCGAGGCAAACCGGTGGCCAAGCTGATTCCGTTCGGCGCCACCTCGGCAGACCTGATCGGGGCCTTGGCGGGCAAGCTGGCGATCAAGGGAGACATCCTCACGACCGGGGCCGACTGGGATGCTGAACCTTGACACGCACGTCCTGCTCTTCGCGGTTGCCGGCACGCTGACGCCCTCCGAGCGTCATTGGCTCAGCCACGCTCGCTGGAGCATCTCGGCCATTTCTTTGTGGGAGATCGCCAAACTGGCGCAACTCGGCCGCATCGGGGTCGACCTGGAAGATCCGGACGTCGTGCGCGTCCTCGGACAGGTGCACGTGTGGCCTCTGACGCGCGAGATCGCACATGCCAGCACACGGCTCGACGTGAAAGGCGACCCGGCGGATCAGATCATCGCCGCCACGAGCCTCGTTCACGGCGTCCCGCTCGTCACCCGCGACAAGGCCATCCGGCGATCGAAGACCGTGCCGTTTCCGGCCTGAGGCTGGACTGCCTCCAACACCAGCGCCTCAGCGCGCCGGCGCCAGCGCCTCGAGCAGCTTCAGCGGATCGACGCGGTCGCCGTGCAGCCGCACCGCCCAGTGCAGATGCGGGCCGGTCACGCGCCCGGTCGCCCCGACCTTGCCGAGCAGCTCGCCCTGCGCCACGCGCTGGCCCTCGGTGACGTCGATGACCGACAAGTGCGCCATCGTCGAGAAGAGCCCGTGGCCATGGTCGAGGATGACCGTGTTGCCCGAGAAGTAGAACGGACGCGCGAACACGACCGCGCCCGGCGTGGGCGCGTGCACCGGCGTCCCGGTGCCGGCCGCCAGGTCGAGCCCGGTGTGCGGTCCCCGCGGCTGGCCGTTGAGCACGCTGCGGACACCGAAGCCGCTGACCGCCACGCCTTCCACCGGACGCACCGCACCGAGCGTCCACAAGCGCTCGGCACTGGCGCGCTTGCGGAACAGCGCGTTCAGCAGGGCGGTCTCTTCTTTGATGCGTGGCATCGCGCTGGCCGGCGGGTTGACGAACTTCGGGTTGACGCGGATGCGACGCGTGCGCACGGCCCTGGGCGCGATGTCGAATGTGTGCGTGCCTTCGACCGGCGGAGCCGACGGGCGATCGCCACGCAGCAGCAGCATCTTCGGGCCGGGCGCCATGTCCACGTCGACACCGAAGAGACCGCGCCACGTGCCATCCGCCTGCCGCGCGAGCAGCACCTCCCGCTCGCTCCAGGTGGCCGTGACCATCGCCACGCCCTCAGGCGGCCGGATGTCGAGACGCAGCACATCACCAGGCTGCACGAGACCGGTGCGCACGCCGACGTGCCAATCGTGGGCCGCGCGTAGCGCCGGCGCCAACCCCACCAGCGCTGCCGCGACCGCTGTGAGGACCCACGTCGTGATGCGCGCCATGCGGCGATTATAGGCACGTCACCGTACTCCTCTCAGGACAGGCGCGGAATCGGGCGTGAATTCATCGCCATTCGACGCCAACGTGGTCGGCACGCTCCTTGATGTGTCTGCATGCAGGAGGATTTGACCATGCGCAATCTACCTGGATGGGTGTCAGGAGCACTGGGCGTCGGCGCCGTCGTCGGCGCGTTCTATCTGGGCGGTCGCGCCAGCGGCACGAGCGCGCCGGCCGCTTCCCTCGCGGTCACCGATGCGGCCGCGACTACGCCGGCGGCTGAGGCCTTCGCGGCCCCGGACCTGGCGGTGGAATGCGAGCCCGGACAACGCGCGGTGGTCCGCACCAGCGCCGGCGCCACGCCAAGCGTGGCGTGCGTGAGCGACGCGCGACCGGTGGCAGCGCGCGGTCAGGTGGCGGAGGTCGCGTATGCGCCGATGATGACCACGCCTTCCGGCGTCGTGCGCGTCGCCGATCGCGATGACCGTCCCTACGCCCGGCCGGCGGTGCTGACCGAACCGACCGAGGTCTACCGCCCGCGGGTGCGGACGACCACCTACGAGGTCGAGGCGCCGAAGCGCTCGGTGAAGAAGAGCGTCGCCATCATCGCCGGCTCGACCGCGGTGGGCGCGGTTGCAGGCGGACTCGTGAAGGGCAAGAAGGGCGCGGTCATTGGCGGCCTTCTGGGTGGCGGCGCCGCCACGGTGTGGGACCAGGTGACGCGGCGCCAGAACGACCGCTGACGCGCCGCGGCTGAATGACCACGCCGGGACGGTTCCTCCCCGTCCCGGCGTTGTCGTGTACGGGCCGCGATGGCCGCCCGCCTTCGACGTGACTGTTTCGCCTTCAGACCCGGTCCGGCACCAGGTCCAGTGGCCGTCGCGGGCCGGTGGCGGCCGTGCGCTGCGCGAACAGCAGGCGCGTCGCCACGACCGCCAGATAGGTGGTGATGCCGGCCGTGTCGCGGTACCGGCGTAACACGCGGTGGTCGTCCTCGACCAACCTGGCGAGCAGGCCCGCGGCGAGTGCCTCGGACGCCTTCGGATGCAATCCCTGGCGTTCGGCCACCCGGCGCGCGATGTGGCACACAACGGCCACGTTCTGTGACAGCCACGCCTCGGGATCGCCAAGGACCTCGCTCGATGCCACCTGAAAGTGACCCATGAGGGCAATAACGCCGGACAGGCCGATTTCGGACAGGTGCCGCCACGCCCGACGTCTTACGGACGGGGCGGCACTCCCGGCGGCCATTCGACGCCGCGGTCCAGCCGCGCCAGCACCACCTGAGTCGACGCCACCGGCGAGACCGCCGGCCCGGTCCGTGCGACGACGATGCCCACGAGCTGGTCACCTGCGAGCACCGGCCCGCCGCTGTCGCCCGCGGCCACGCCCGCCCGCGAGCGGACCTCCGCCACGGCTCGGGTCGCGGTCACAGACGTCACGACCGCGCGGCGTTTCTGAAATCGCCGCCCCGTGTGGCCGTAGAACTCGATCTCCACGCCGGGGCCGAGCACCCCGGCATGCGCGAGGCGCCAGCCGCTATCGTCGCCTGACGGGCGCGGCAGACGCGCGTCGATCGCCTGCAGCAACGCGAGATCGCGACCGTGCGGCGACCAGCGCTTGACCACGCGCCACGCGCGACCTGTACGTGAGGTGACGACCGCGCCGGGGCGGCCGTCCACCGCGGCGAGACAATGCGCGGCGGTGAAGGCCCGGCCGTCGGCGAGAGTGACGATGGTGCCTTCGCCGCCGAAGCGCCGATGGTAGCGAACGAGATCCACGGCGCCGGTGGGTTAGAACAGCGCGGGCGGGCAGTCGGGCGAGTCGATCACCGGCAGGCGCGCCTTTGGATTCGGCAGCGCCCCCTGCTGCGGCACCGCCAGCGTCTCGACGCCCTTGCCCTGCAGCGCCGCGTAGAAGGCGGTGTAGTGCGGCAGCTCGGCTCCGCCCGCACCGGCGCCCGCTCCGCGCCGCAACGCCAGCGGCAAGGCGCGCTGCATCGCCATGTCGGCGATGCTCGCTTCGTGGATGACGGTCAGGTGCACGGTGGCCCCGGCGCCGCCCTTGAGCGCCAGCGTCTGCCGCTTCCCGCCGGCGTAGCCGGTCGCTTTGAGGGTGCCGTCGGGCGCATCGCAGAGGAACTCGAAGCGATCGGTAATCACCTGCGAGTACGTGGGCGAGAAGCGCCACGGCGCGGCGCCGCCGACCACGTTCCTGCGCGCCCCGCCACGCAGCTCGCCGCCGGACACGCGCACCATGCCGAGCACCTGCGGGCCGATCTTCTTGTAGGCCGTCTTGAGCGTGGCGCCCGGCGCCATGAGCCGCAGGTCCGGGATGCGCCGCCAGTCGAGCCAGGCGTTCTTGTCCGACAGGTTCTCGGGATCGGCCAGCAGTCCGCCGGCCCCGGGCTGCTGGTTCTCGAACATCGAGATCCCGCGGCCGCGACCGATCGCAAGCTCCAGGCCGGACAGGCTCCATGCGTAGGCTTTGCCCGACACCAGCGATTCGGTGTCGACGAGCGTGTCCGGCGCGGGCACGGGAGACCACGACGTGCGAGCCAGGTCGGCGTTCCGAGCCGGCACGAACAGCAGCGGGTGGTGATACGGCAGCGGCGGACGCGGCGGCGCGCCGCCCTCGGGCCGGGTCGCCGGCGCGGCGCCGTTCAGCAGCAGCACCGTCGCGCTGTCGGCGGTATTGCCCTTCCGTTTGTCGAGCACGCACAGACACATTCCGTAGAACGAGACGACGATCTTCATCGCAACTCCAAGCGAGGGGGCAGTGGAGCCTTCGGGTTCGGGGATTGTTCCACACCCTGGACGGACGTGTAGGCGACATATCCCGCCCAGTCGCGTGGCGGGCGCGCGGGATCACGACGAATGATCTGCTGGGCGTGCCGTACCGCGTCCCACGGCGTGGCGCCGGTCGCCAGCGCTTCGTGCATGAGGTCCATCGCAACGGCCGCCACATCGTCCTTCACGTCCCACTGCGTGCCCAGCACGTGCCGGACACCGGCGCGCAGGAACTCGCCGGCGATGCCGATGCCGCCTTCGCCGCGACGCGCTTCGGCCCGGCTCGTGCGGCAGGCGGAGAGCACGACCAGTTCGGCGCGTACGCCGTGGCCGAGCACGCGGTCGAGCGGCACGCGCACGCCGTCGCCGGCATCGGTCGCAAGCAGCAGCGTGGACCTGCGTGGATAGCGCTCGTCGGCCACCGCATGTCCCGAGAAATGCACCACATCGGAGCTCGTCAGGGCCCGGATCAATACGGCCTCGGTCGCCGTCTCCACCTGCGCGCCGTCGTAACGCCGGCCCACGCGCTCGGCTTCCTCGCGCGCGGTGGGCAGCGCCGCCAGGCCCTGCCCGCCCTGGCCGGCATGCAGCGCCGCCACCCGCGCACCGGGGTGCAGCGGACCATCGGCGCCCCGACAGGCGAAAATCGACGCGCACAGCACCGTGGCCGTCATGTCGACGACGCGGGTATCGTCACCGGCCTCCCAGGGCAGTAACGCGAACGGCACCCGTTGCAGCACCGGGTCGAGCACGAGTGCCACGCGTCCAGGTGGTTCGCCGCCACGTCGGAGCAGGCCCGCCACCGGCCACCACACGTCGCGCGCCAGCGCGGTCGCGGCGTCGCTCAACGCCTCTGGCGCGGCGTCGAGCGCGAGCACGTGCGTCAGGCGAGCGGCCCGGCCCACCAGCGCCTCGCGCGGCACCGCCACCCGGCGCGACGTGATCTGGCCGTCGCGCACGACCCAGATCCACAACGCGCCCGGTCGCGCGAGATAGGTCACGAGTGGCCCCAGGCGGGAGGCGTCGGCCAGCGGCGAGGCCGTCAGGTCGCGACTCCAGCGGCGGCGGACGTCGAAGCCGCGGTCGAGCCAGCCGAGCGCCTGCGCGTCGTGCCCGGTCGAGGCCTCGAGGTCCACGAACTCCGAGAAGACGTCCCAGCTCGCATCGATGAACGACGGCAGGAACTCGTCCTGGCCGATCGATGCCTGCTGCGTCTCGACGAGCGTGACGCCCTTGCGCAGCGCGGCGCGGGCCCGTTCGACGTCGCCGAGCGACCGATGCACACGGGCCTCGAGCACCGCGAGTGCCAGCAGCGACTGCCCGACATTGGTCGACAGACGCGCCTCCGCGTCGGCGATGACGGGCACGGCGGCCGCCGGCGCGGTGGTGGCCAGCAACTCCGCTTCGGTCTGCACGATTTCCGCGAGGTGGCGATTGCGGATGGCCTGGTCGTCGAGTGACGCGAATGCCTCTCGGGCGCTGTCGAGCATCGACGTCGCCGCCGACGGGTCACCGGCACGGTGAAGCGCCCGCGCCTGAAGCACCCGGGCGTAGGTCAACATGCCCGGCTGCCTGATCGAGAGCGCGAAGTGTGCGGCTTCGCGCGCGAAGACGACGGCGACCGCCGGCCGTTCGGCACCAAGAGCCCAGCTGGCAGGACTCGTGAGGCGCGCGTTCTCGAGTGCCGGATCGCCGAGCCCGCCGGCCATCAGATTGGCGCGATAGTGTTCCCATGCTTCGGGCTCGCGGCCGAGCATCCGCAGCGCATCGGCCAGCGCGACCCGCGACGCCGCGGCAGTGCGCACGTTGCCAAGCGCTTCCCGCAGGGTGAGCGCGGCCGCGTAGTGTTCGTGCGCGCGCGCGTAGCGGCCGGCCACGTAGTCGAACGCCCCGAGCCGATGCCGCGCATCGCCTTCAAGAGCCGTGAAGCCCAGCCGGCGGGCGGACTCGGCCAGCGCCTCGACCGCCCGCCGCTCGTCCATCGTGGTGCCGGTGTTGAAACCGGCCGACAGCCGCAGCCGCAAGGCCCAGAGACGCAGCGGCGACTCGTCGCCGAGCGGTCGGGCCAGCACCGAGTGGGCCAGCCGGTTGACCGCGGTGTAACTCGGCGTCAGAAGGGCGGCCTCGGCGGCCAGGAGATCGCGCACCACCTCGGCCAGGGCCCGACGCGTCGCGCCGTGGCTGTCCCCCACTTCCGTCCCGATCGCCGCGTGAAACGTGCCATCCGCCGCGAAATCCGGCACGGCGGCGCCATCAGGATCCCGGAGAGCCGCCTGAGCCCACGTGCGAAGCCGCGCGTCCGCGTCAGCCGAGCGCGCGGGCGGCAGCAGCGGCGCGGCCACCATCAGCGCCGCGCGCCGCCGTCGCGCTTCTTCGGCCCAACCCGCGTCAGCGCCGAAATCCCGCAGGTAGTCGTCCCAGGCGCGCGTCGCTTCGTGCCGGATCGCCAGGCACTCGAGCGCCAGCGCGTAGTTGAATGCCGCCGCGGCGAGCCGGGGGTTGAGACGCTTGGCGCGGGCGGCGGCATCGATGGCACGCGGCGCATCGATGGCGTGGCCCTTGGTCGTACTGCGCGCGAGGTAGGCGGCCGCCAGATCCGACTGGATCGCGGCACTCTCCGAGTCGGCGATGGCGGCATCCTCGAGCGCCTGCACCGCCGTGTCGAGGCTGGCCGCCTGCAGGGCCGTCACGCCGAACGCCTGAAGATTGCCGGCCGTCGGCGCGGCATCGCTCATGTCCTTCGCCTGCGCGGCCGCGGCCAGCAGGCGCCAGTCGACCGAGGACGCGGGCGCCGCGCGCAGCGGCGGTGCAAGCGGCGCGAAGGGCATCGCCGACAGCCGGGCCAGGACGGTTCGCGGACCGGGCGGCACCGCGGGCCGGGACGGCGGGATGAGCCGCGTGACCAGCGCGATCACGAGCACCGCGAGAAGACAGGCCCCGCCGAGCCCCGCGGCCGTGAGGCGCGGAGCACCGGAGTCACGGTGCGGCGGACGATCGGCAGGCACGAAGGATGACGCGTCCTCGACCGGCGAGGCTACGGCGCGAGCGCCCGCACGTGGCCGGCGGCTTCGTCGCGCCACCCGGGCGCCACCGTGCCGTCGTCGGCGATCGCCTGCCACGCGCGGCGTGCGTCGTCGGTGCGGGCGAGCCGCTCCAGGGCCAGCGCTCGGTTGAAGCGGGCCGCCGCATGCATCGGGTCGAGCGCGAGCGCGTCGTCGGCGGCGCCCAGGGCCTTCGCCCAGTGGTCGAGGGACGACATCTCGGCGACCTCGGCCAACTCGGCATGCGCGGCGGAGAGATCCGCGAGCACATCGGCGCGTGCGGCGGAGGCGGGCGGCGCGTCGGCGAGCGCAGCCTCGAGCAGTGTGATGGCTTCGGGCCCGCGGCCGGCCACCAGCCTGGCCACCCCCGCCACGTGCCGCGCGGCACCACGCACGTCCACGGCGGCCGTGGCTGCGGCGTCGTCAAGGCGACCGGCCAGCGCCTGCAGGGTGAAGTCGGTCTCCGGGGCGGCGGCGCGCGTGGGCGACGCCAGTGGAACGTGGGTGGGCAGTCCGCTGAACCGCGCCTCGACGGCACGCGCCGGGCCCACGGCCGCGGCCACGTCGGTCCAGGCGTTCGCGGTGACGGTGTGTGGCGGGGCCTCGGGTGGAGCCGGGTCCGTTCGCAGGGCGAAGACGAGCATCGCCGCCATGGCGACGGCGCTCGCCCACACCGCAGGCCGGCGCAGCCACCGGGCCCGGGGGCCGCGTGGCGAGTCTTCGTCCTCGAGGGCGGCAACCTCCGGCGACGCCGCCAGCACCGTGGCTGCGACCTCCCGGCAGTCGTCGCACTCGTCCAAGTGGGTCAGCATCCTGGTTCGAGCTGCCGGCGTGAGGGTGCCCTCGACAAACTGCGCCAGGTCGAGATCGGACGGACATGCGGCCACGGCCTGCGCGCGTGTCCCGGTGTGACTCTCGCTATGGGTCAAGATTCCCTCAAACGCGGCCGACTCGTCGGGGCAGGCGCGCGGTCCACTGCTAGGGACGGGCCTGGACCGTCCTTTTTGCATGAGGCCTCGAGGACCGGGGCCCCCGGCGTCAGATTCGGGGCGCCGACGAGATCGCGGACGTCGTTGGAGGACACGTCCTGCGCGTCCAGGGCCACCTGCAGCCGGCTCATCAGTTGAAGGAACCGCGGGTAGAGCCGCTGCTGGTCGAGCTGGAGCAGGCGCGCGATTTGGGCCCGGGTCAGTCCATCGGTGAAAAACAGCTTCAGGATCAACCGGTCTTCGGCCGCCAGACCCGAGAGGGCCTGCGCCAGGGCGCCCTCGACCTTGCCGGCAAGCTGCTGGCGTTCGGCCGCATGCACGAGCGTGTCGGCGGCGGCCCCGGGCTGCTCCGCCTGCGCGAGTTCGCTCACGTCCACGAAGTAGCGGCCGGACGCCGCGGGCAACTTCGAGAACATCGCCCACAACTCGTCACGCGTCTCGGTCACGCCGTGATCGGCGTGCAGGGTCTGAACGGCCTCGTCGAAGGTCAGGCGCTTGCGGTGCGTCAGGCGCCACAACATCAGCGCCACGTTCCCCAGCCGTTTGGCGAGTGCGGGAGGCTTGGCCTTGCCCCACTCCTGATTGCGGTAGTCGAAGAAGACGCGCGTGATGACGGTGACCAGGTAGGTGTGGAGGCTGCACTCGCGCCGCCAGCGCCGCAGCACCGCGTAATCGTTGGACGCCAGGTGCAGCATGACGCGGCCGCGCAGCTCGTCGGCCATGTCCCGCGACAGGTGATGACGCGATGAGACGAAGCGCACGGCGTCCACCACCACCCCATGCTGGTCGGCCAGCAATTGCCGGCTGGCCTCAGCCGCGTCTCGTAGCGAGACACCGGATGCAGCCGTATCCTGGGGGGGTGGATCGGTGTCGCCGAGGGGGCGAGGACGACGGGCCATGGGCGGCGGCGTAGCCGCCAACGGCGGGATTATCGCGGAGCCAACAGCGATTCGCAAGGCACCAGTCACAGCCGCCTCCCTTCGACGGACGGCGGGCGAGGGATTCGCCCGGGTCGCGTCCATCATGTTTAGCGGCAAGCTGCGGAACATTCCCTCGCAGAGCCGTCTGTACAGGCAACGGGCCGGGTCCGCCGCCGCGTCCCGGCCCAAGAACACGAGCGGCCGAGGGCCGGCGCGCGCCAGCCCCCAGCCCCCAGCCCCTCTAGAACGTGAGCTTGAAGCCCAGCTGTGCCTGGAAGGGGTCGAACGCCTGACGCGCCTGCCCGAATCCGGTCGGCCGTCCGGTGGCTGTCTGGCCGGCGGCCGACGACTGGTTGCCGTTGAAGTTGTTGAGGTTCACCGTGTTGAACACGTTGAACATCTCCCACAGGATCTCGCCCGACACCCGGCCGAAGGTGAAGCGCTTCGAGGTGCGGATGTCGGCCTGGAAGAAGGCGTCGCCGCGGCCCGAGTTGAACTCGACACCGGCCGGACGGTCGTTGTTGTCACCGTCGCGGTTGGCGTCGGTGCCGAGCGTGATGTTGTACGGCGGCGCCGAGTTGGCGGTGACGATGGTGCCCACCTGGAAGCCCCACGGCAGCTGGTAGATCACGTTCGACACGAAGCGGTGACGCACGTCGTTCGAGGTCGGGCCCCAGTCGGCCATCAGATCGTAGTGATTCGACGGCGTGCCGTTGTCGGCGATCGACTTGGCGCTGCCGAGGGTGTAGCCGAGCAGGAACCCGAGCCGGTTGGCGAAGCGCTTCTGGAGGCGGAACTGCGCCTGGTGGATGCGAATCGGCGACGAGTCGTCATAGAGCAGCAGGCGCGCCCCCGAGGCGAGGATCGGGAACGTGTCGTCGGCCCGGCGCGCATTGACGTTGCGCGTCAGCGGGAAGTGTTCGCCGCGCATGTAGACGTAGTCGAACGAGGCGGCGTAGTTGGTGCCGAGCTGCCGCGTCGCCCCGGCCGTCATCTGGTGGGAATAGGGCGCTTCCGCGTCCGGGCTGGCGATACGGAACGCCGCACCGACCGACTCGGGGAAGGTCCGCGTCGGCACGTTCGGGAAGAAGTCGTTGGGAATCCGGGCGCCCGACCTGGAGTCGTTGGCGAACTGGGTGGTGATGAACCCGGGATACCCGGCCACGACGCCGCGCATCGTCGTCGTGTTGATCTGGTCGTAGTAGATGCCGTAGCCGCCGCGGATCACGGTGCGCCCGCTGCCCGTCGGATCCCAGGTGACGCCCAGGCGCGGCGCGATGTTGTTGAGGTCGTTCGGCGCGGCCTTGAAGTTCTGGCCGCGCAGGTCGCCGGTGATCTGGCGGGCCCAGAACTGCTCCACTGGCACATCGTCAGGCACGTCCTGGCCGTTCAGGTCGCCCCTCCAGAACTGCCAGTCGTAACGCACGCCGATGTTGATGGTGAGGTTGCTGCGCGGCTGCCACTGGTTGTTGATGAAGGCGGAGTAAATGTCGACGTCGCGCGTCAGCGCCGCCAGCTCGCCGCGCAGCTCGACACCCTGGGTGTAGCGGAACGGCAGCGAGGTCGCGTCGCCGGCCACGACCGGCCGGTCCTGCAGGAACTCGAACAGGCCGTTGAACGACTGGTTGATCTTGCTGGTCGTCGGCACCTTGTTGATCTCGAAGCCGAACTTCAGGTCGTGCGTGCCCTTGGCCACGAAGTTGAGACTGGTGGCGTTGGTCAGGATGTAGTTGTCCTGCGAGCGCGACTGCGGCACGTTGCTGGCGCGGCCGAACTGCACGGTCGGGAAGCGGATCTCCGGCTTCGACGTCGAGCCAGCCGGGAGCACGCGGTCGAGGGCCTGGTGCGAGCCACTCAGGCGCAGCTCGTTCACGAGGTTCGAGCGCAGCACCGACGTCAGGTTGCCGACGAAGAACCACGCCCGGCGCTTGTCGTCGTAGCCGTGATCGCCGGCGCTGTTGCCGCCCACCTGCTGGTTGGTCAGGTCGCGGTGGTCATACATGTAAGTCGTGTTGATGGTGTGCTTCTGCGAGGCGAGGAACGTGACCTTGCCGAACACGTTGTTTTCGTCGCTTGTGACCGGCACGTCGGTGGTCACGTCGTAGCCGAGGCTGGCGACGAAGTCGCGAATCGAGACCGGGATGTTCACCTGCGCGGAGCGGTTGTTGGCGCGCCGCTCCCACGACCCGAAGTAGAAGAGCTTGTTCTGCTTGATCGGGCCGCCGACGGTGGCGCCGTACTGCTCGATCTTGAACTCCGGCACCCTGACCGCGAAGTAGTTCGGCTTGTCATAGGCGTCGTCGCGGCGGAAGTAGAAGCCCGAGCCGCGCGTCTGGTTGCCGCCCGACTTGGTCAGGATGTTGATGGCGCCCGAGGCCGAACGGCCGAACTCCGACGAGTAGGAGTTGGCCATCACCTGGAACTCCTGGATGGCCTCCTGGGCGAGCGCGATGCGGGTGGCCGACGACAGCGAGCTGCCGCCGCCGGTGACCTCGTCGTTGAAGTCCACGCCCTCGAGCCAGATCGACTTGTAGTTCTCGCTCATGCCGCCGAACGAGATCGAGTCGGTCTGGCCGCCCGAGGCCGAGCCCTGGTCGGCGACGACGCCGGGCGCAAGCAGCGTCAGGTCGAGGAAGTCACGCGACTTGAGCGGCAGACTGGCGATCTGCTGGGTGTCGACGAGCGTGCGCACGACACTTTCGGTCGTGTTCACGAGCGGCGCCTGTTCGGTGACGGTAATGGTCTCTTCGAGGCCGCCTACTTCGAGCGTGAACGGCGCGGCGACCTGGGAGTTGATGGCCAGCCGCAGATCGGTGCGCGTCGCTTCCTTGAAACCCGCCAGGCTGGCCTTGACGGTGTACAGCCCGGCCGGCATGGCCGAGAACCGGTAATTGCCCAGCTCGTCGGTCACGGCTTCCCGGGTCAGGCCGTTGGCCTGGTTGACGGCCGTGACGGTCACGCCGGGCATCGAGCCGCCGGTGGCGTCCTTCACCTCGCCGAGAATCGTGCCGGTCGTCGTCTGGCCGAGCGCCGCGGCGGGGGGGGCGAGCGACACCGCCAGGACCACCCAGGCGCAGAGCGTGCGTACGTACGTCATCGTGTTCGAGCCTCCAAGAGCCGAGAATGCCCGGCCGCAGGCATTCTACGCCCGGGGGGAAGCCATGCGGCACGCGCCGCCGTGACATCGCAAGACAACCGGGAATATAGCGTGAATTCGTGACCGCCAGCGACGTCACTCTTGCGTCATAATGCTCGTACCAGCAGCCTGGGATGTCCTGGCCGCATGCAGACGTCCGGTTCCGCCGGGCCGAGCGAGGGTGGCAATGAAACAGCTGTTCCTGGCGTCAGGTTGTCTGGCGCTGCTCTCGTTGGGACTGGCCGCGGGCGCCT
>JANNIB010000348.1:0-2998 GCA_031404695.1 Acidobacteriota bacterium | reverse complement strand
AATAAATAAAGCTTTAAGACCATTAAATTCACCCCGCATATTACTCGCCCCATCATATCCTTGACCGCGTATACTAGATATACTTAATCCATGACGAGAAAATAACGAATCAATTGCCCTCTTAAGCCCAGTCTTCCGCCGACACGACCACGCGCGCCTTGTAGCGGTCCTGCAGGAACGAGGCGCCGCCGGCGTGATCGGAATGGCCGTGGCTGATGACGACGTACTTGATGTCGGCCGGATTGAGACCCAGCGTCTCGAGGCCGCCGGCGACTTCGTCCGCCACCGAGTAGTCGAAGAGTGGATCGATGACGATGATCCCGGCCGAGGTCACGACCGCCCACGCGGAGTATTCGGTCTGCCCGACGAAGTAGAGATTGTCGAACACTTTCACCGGGTCGGCGTGCCACGACGATCGGGGCGGTGGTCCGTCGGGCCGTGGCGGCGCCGCCGGACGGCCGGCGGACGGCGCGACGGGCGCGGGCGGCACGCACAAGCGGTCGAAGAGCGGCACGAAGTCGGTGCCGGCGGCGGCGCGCGCTGCGACGACGTGGGGTGCCGGGTCCACAGTCTGGACCGAGGCCATCGACACGGCGGCGGTGCAGACGAACGCGGCACCGACGAGCGCTGAGACTGACTTCATTGCCACCTCCTGAAGAGTCGAGCCGATGGTAGCAGGTGGTGACTCGGGCCGCTGGCTCCTCGCGAGAAGCCAGCGGGGTTACAAGTCGGCGCCACCCTCAGGGCGGGAAGCCGAACGCCAGCTTGACGGCGGCGTATTCCGGATGCACCTGGCCGGTGGCCTGCCGGATGACCAGCGGCGGCTCGACCCAGGTGGAGGCGCGTATCTGCTCGGGCAGATCCTCGGCACGCATCATCCCGAACAGGTCAACCAGCGGCGCATCGCCCTCCCGGAACACCACCGGACGCCGCCGCACGATGGCGGCGCCCGCGTCGGCCGCCGCCCGCACCACGCGGTCGAGCTGCGCCGATGGGAACACACACGCGAAGATGCCGCCGGGCCACAGATGGCCGATTGCGACGCGCGCGTAATCGCTGATATCGCCACGCACCTCGAACCGGCATTGCACCTTCTGCGGATGATCGCCCTCGACGCCCGTGCCGCGCGGAAAGTACGGCGGGCTGCCGAGCACGAGGTCGAACCGCTCGTCGTCGCCGAGCACGCCCGCCTCGCGAAAATCGCCCAGCCGGATCTGGTAGCGCGCCTCGAGGCCATTGAACGCGGCCGACTTGCGGGCCAGGCGCACGCTTTCCTCCTGCGCCTCGATGGTCACGAAGGTCGCGCCCGGCAGCCGCCACGCCGCCACCATGCCCACCGACCCGATGCCCGAGCCCAGGTCGAGCACCGAGGAGGCGCGTGGCACCCACGACGTGCCATACCAGGCCGTGAGCACGTCGTCGGTCGAGAAGCGGTGGCCGCCTTGCAGCTGGAACAGGCGGAAGTGGCCGCTGATGGCGTCGAGCGATTCGGTGGCGGGCACATCGGGCAGCGACGACGCGCCGGCCGGCAGCGGACCTGGTTTGGCCCAGCCGCGGAAGTGAGTGTCGTGCATGGGGACTGAGACTCCTCATCTGCCCCGATCTCGCGACGGGCGCTGCATGGTGGGGTCAGACCCCATTCCAGCCCTACCCAGACTACCTATCGCAGAGTCTGCCACGAGTCTGGCCTGGGCCAGAATGGGGACAGTCCCCAAGCATGAGCGGCTACAATTCACCGCCATGCAGTTCTCCGCCCTTGGTCTGAGCCTGGCGCTCAGCGTCATGCAGGTCGCCCCCGGGCCGATGCGGGCGCGGCTGTCGACCGTGCCCACCGATCTGGCGATGCAGGAGACGATCGCCGGGCTCGGCGCCGCCACCGCCACACTGGCCGGTACGACCCTCACCCTCGAGGGCACCTATCGCGGGCTGAAGTCGGCGGCGACCTCGGTGCGGGTCTACGAGAGTCCGCGGCCGGGACTGCGCGGACCACTCGTCGGCGAGTTTGCCTCGGGCGGCGGCACGGCTGGCACGTTCAAGGGCACGCTGTCGCTCACCCGCGACCAGGCGGCGGCGTTCGCCAAAGGCCTGCTCTACGTGCAGCTGCAAAGCGAGAAGGCGTTGGATGGCAATCTGTGGGGCTGGCTGATGGCCCCGAAGGGACGACGCTGATGACGCGCGCGGCATACGGACACGGCGCCCTGGCCACCGCCGCGCTCGCGCTCGGCCTCGTGGTGAGCGGCGCGACGGGCCAGCCCGGCACCAGCGCGGCGCAGAACACCACCCCGGTCATCACCGCGGCGCAGGTGGCCGCCGGCCGCGACGCCTACCAGGCGCGCTGCGCCGCCTGCCATCTCGCCGATCTGGGCGGCCGCAACGAAGCGTCGCCGCTGGCCGGCCGCGCGTTCATGAACGTGTGGCGCGGACGCGGCACCAAGGAGCTGTACGACTACATCCGCACCTCGATGCCGCCCGGGGGCGCGACGCTCGGCGCCGACGAGTACCTGAGCATCACGGCGTTCATCCTGCGCATGAACGGCGCCGCCACCGGTGCCGCGGCGCTGGCGCCCACCACCGCCGTGCCGATCGGGTCGATTGCCACCGGCATCGCGCCGACCACCCCCGCCCAGGCGCCGGCGGCGGCTGCCGGCGGACCGCCGCGACCGGCAGGTCCGCCGCCCGCGCGCGGCCTCTACATCACGGGCGAAGTGCCGCGCGTCACGCCGGTCACCGACGAGATGCTCAAATCGCCACCGGCCGGCGACTGGCTGATGGCGCGCCGCACCTACCAGGCCTGGAGCCACAGCCCGCTCGACGAGATCACGACCGCCAACGTCGGCTCGCTGCGCCTCGCCTGGGTCTGGAACATGAATGAGGGCGGCTCCAACCAGCAGATGCCGCTCGTGCACGACGGCATCGTCTATCTCACCAACACGATGAACGAGGTGCAGGCCATCGACGGCGCCACCGGCGAGCTCATCTGGGCCAACCAGGTGGGCCC
>JANNIB010000347.1:0-9965 GCA_031404695.1 Acidobacteriota bacterium | reverse complement strand
GACGATGCGGCCGAGCTGCTCCGCACCACTCGACGCGCTGTGTACGCAATGGTCGAACGCCGCCAGCTCCCCGGCGTGATTCGCCTGCGTCGGCGGGTCCTGTTCCGCTCCGACGATTTGCTAGACTGGCTCGACCAGAAGCGCGCGCCATCGCTGAAGGAGTAACAGCGATGAGCGTCACGGTACGACCGTACGTGAATGGCGGGTGGGAAGTGGACATTCGGGTCCAGCTCCCGGACGGCCGCGTGGTCCGTGAGCGCAAGAAGACTTCGGCGTCGAGCAAGCTGGCGGCGCAGAAATGGGCCGAAGCTCGCGAGCGCGTGCTGCTCGTTCACGGCAAGCCCAAGCCGCTACAGAAGGAGGCGATCCAGCAGGTACCGACACTGAACGACTTCGCCGTGCGGTTCCTCGACGGATACGCGAAGGCGAACCGGTTGAAGCCCAGCGGCATCGCGTCGAAAGAGACGGTGATGCGGGTGCATCTCGTGAAGGCGTTCGGCAACACGCGCCTGGACGAGATCACGACCGAGGATGTGCAGCGGCTGAAGGCGGCGCTCACCGAGCGCGCGCCGAAGACCGTGAACAACATCCTCACCACCCTCAGCGTCGTGCTGAGAACGGCCGTCGAGTGGGGCGTGATCCCGCGCGTGCCGTGTGCCATCAAGCTGCTCAAGGCGCCGAAGGGCGAGGCGAGCTTCTACGACTTTGACGAGTTCGAACGGCTCGTCAAGGCGGCGCAGTCAGAGCCGCTGGCCCTGCTGCTGATACTGCTCGGCGGGGAAGCGGGCCTGCGGTGCGGCGAGATGATGGCGCTCGAATGGTCTGACGTGGACCTGGCCAAGCGGCAGATGACGGTGGCGCGGTCTGAATGGAAGGGCCACGTGACCATGCCGAAGGGCGGGCGAGTGCGGCACTTGCCGCTCACGAAGCGGCTGGGCGAGGTGCTGCGAACTGCGCGGCACCTGCGCGGACCGCGAGTCCTCTGCGACGGGGCGGGCGTGCCGCTCACGCAGAAGGTGGTGCAGGTGCTGGTGCGACGGGCCGCCAGACGGGCCAACGTGAAGCCGGGGGTGCACATCCTGCGGCACACGTTCTGTTCGCACCTGGCAATGCGTGGGGCACCGGCGCGGGTCATTCAGGAACTGGCCGGACACCAGGACCTGACGACGACCCAGCGCTACATGCATCTGAGCCCGGCGGCGCTCGACGCTGCCATCCGGCTCCTCGATTTGGCAAATGGCGACCCCAGTCTCGTGGGGCCGTCCAGCCGTGGAGGAATGGTGGAGGCGGCGGGAAAATCGAGCTGATTTGCTCGATTTCCTGAGGAAAAGTGGTGGAGGCGGCGGGAGTTGAACCCGCGTCCGAGAGAACGTCCTCGCAGGACTCTACATGCGTGTCCGCTTCGTGGGTCTCGCGCCCGCCGTGTGGAAGCGGCTAAGTACCGTCAGGCGCCAGCCCCGGTAAATCTCACCCTCGCGCGCCGTGGCGCCACGCGAGAGCCAGCCTGCTTAATGACGTCTTGACCCCGACCACCAGGCGAGGTCAGGCAAGACGCTCACAACGGTTTAGGCTGCGAGAGCGTACTGATTGTCCGCAGTTAACGGATGTCCCACCAGATTTACGAGTTAGTGGAGCTCGGCATGCATCCCGCGATTCTGCACCCCCGTCGAAGCCAGGTCGCCCCCACGTAGAGCGCCACGCGCTGGAACCAGACCCACACGCGCAACCGCAACACCGATAGTAGCACCCTTGCACACGGCTTCGATGGCGACCGTCGAGGTGGCGTGGTTGCACGGCGTTTCTTGACCCTGCACCCCATCGTCCCGATAATGCAGACAGGGCGTCCTTCCGATACGTTGGTCACTAGGACGCCCGTCGGCATCAGGGGCATGTCAAGCCGATGGACCGCGCACCCCCAGCCGCGTCGACGTTCGCCACTTCGCCCCTGTTCGAGACTGCCATGTCGCTGGAAGACCGATTTCGTCAAGCGCTCACCGATGCGATCTCCGAGGTGAAGACCCGCCTGGAGACCGAATTCGACGCCACCCTCACCGACGTCAAGGCCGAGGCCGACCGCGACCGTACGGCGGCACTGGCCATGGCCGACGAGGCCAGGATGGCGGCGGTGGCTGAGGCGCGGGGCGCCGTCTACACCGAACTCCAGGCGGCCTTCGAACACGAGAAGACGTCGCTGGCGTCCACGCATGAGGCGCTCGTTGCTCAGGCGGCGGATGCGGCGCGGCTCGAGGCGAGCCGGCTGAGCGAGGCCGCCGCGGCCGAGTCCGACCGGCAGCGGGAGGAGGCGGAGGCGGCCCTGGCGCGCGTGAAGGCTGATGCCGAGGCCACGGTCGAAGCCATCCGCATCGAACTGCGAGAGGCGCAGGCCACCGCCGTGCGTCAGCGCGAAGAAGCGGAGGCGACGATCGCCCGCTTGCAGGGCGAACACGAGAGCGCGGCCATGGAGCTGCGCGCGTCGGCCGAGGCCGCGACCGTTGCCCGCGACGAACACGGCGCCGATGCCGCGCGTCTGCGCGAGCAGGCCGAGGCCACCACCGCGCAACTGCGCGCCGAGTTCGAGCAGACCGCCGCGCGCATGCGCGCCGACTTCGATGGCGCCACCACGCAGGCCCGTGAGCTGGCCGAAGCCGCGCTGCTGTCGCTGCGCGCCGAAGCGCAGGAAGCCGCCACCCTCCACAGCCACGCCGTGGACGCTCACCAGACCAGCGCCCTGCGGATGCTGGACTCGGTGCGCGCGCTCGACGGCGCGACCTCGCTCACCGAAGTGCTCGACGCGCTCACGCTCGGCGCCAGCAAGGAAGCCGGCCGGGCGGCGGTGCTGGTCGTGAAGGGGGAGCGCCTCATCGGCTGGCGCACGATTGGCTTCGGTGGCTACGATCGCGAGCCGCGCGCTCTCGAGTCGAGCACCAGCGACGTGGGCGCGCTGGCTGCCGCCGTCAATACCCAACGTCCGGCGGTTACCGGTTCGGGCTCGGTGCTGGCGGCGCCGGCCTTCAGTGAAGCGCCAGCTGACCGGCCGGGCGTGGCGGTGCCGCTGCTGGTGGCCGGCCGTCCCGTGGCCGTGCTCTACGCCGACCCGGGCACCTCGTCGACCGCCGCCGGCTGGACCTCGCCGGTGGAAGTGCTCGTTCGCCATGCCGCGCGATGCCTCGAAGGCCTCGCCGTACAGCGCGCCACGGCCGGCAGGGCCGGCACGGCGCGGGTCGCTGCGTCCGCGTGACGGCACGGGTCGCAGGAGCCGCACGCGCATCCAGCCGCCGGGGGTGGCTGGGCGTCGTCGCGGCCTTGGCGGCCCTGCTGCTCATCGGCGCGGCGCCTGACGCCGCGCAGGACGCGTCAGCGCCCCTGCAGCCCACCGCGCACGACCCGGTGCCCGCACAGCCCTCCGCCTACTGGCTGGCGCCCGCTCCCGTCACCGCCCTCACCGCGCCGGTGCGAGATTTCGCCCGCGCCGTCGTCGTCATCGACGGCGGCGGCGACGCGTCGTCGGTGGCCGCGCTGGTCTCATCGGCCGTCCTCGACGCCTCACCACTCGCCGAGCACGTGAAGTACTACCGCGGCATGGTCGCGCTACGCCAGGGCCGCCTCGACGCGGCGGCGGCGACCTTCGGCTCGATTGCAACTCCCAACGCGCGCAGCCACGTCGCCGAGCAGGCGCTCTGGCGCCTGGCCGAGGTGCAGCAGCAGCGCGGCGAATACGCGCTGGCCAGCGAGACGTTCGCGCGCCTGCTCGCCACCAGGCCGGCCGAACCCGACCGCGTCGCCCATCAACTGGGCATCGCGCGCGAGCGCGCCGGCGACCCCGCCGGGGCGATCGAGGCGCATCGGCGCGTCTACTACGACTACCCGCTGTCGCCCGACGCGGCGTCGTCGGGCGAGGTGCTCGAGCGTCTGAACGTGGACGACGCAGCGTTCCCCGGGCGCCTCGACAAGATGCGGGCGCGAGCCGCCGCCCTCTACGCTGCCCGGCGGTGGGCGCAGGCCCGCGCCGCCTATGTCGAGGTCGCGGCGGCCACGACCGGCGAGGTGCACGACGGCGCGGAGGTACGCATCGCCGCCGCCGACGTGCAGGCGCGGCAGTTTCGGGCCGCCGTCGATCGCCTGCGCTCGCTCATGGGCGCCGGGGCGCATCAGGCCGAGGCCCGGCACCACCACGCGCTGGCCCTGCGCGGCTTGGGCGACCTCAACGGCTACGTGCAGGCCGTGCGCGCGCTGGCCGACACGCATCGCCAGAGTCCGTACGCGGAAGAGGCGCTCGACGCCCTGGCGACGCAGTACCTGCGAGACGACCAGGACGCGGCGGCGGCCGAGGTCTTCGCTCTCATCGTGCAGCGTTTTCCGGCCGGCCGCTTCGCCGAGCGCGCCGCCTGGAAGGCGGGCTGGTGGGCCTACCGGCAACGCAACGACGCCTTGGCGATCGCCTGCTTCGAGACCGGCGCGCGCGGCTTTCCGCGTTCCGACTACCGGCCCTCCTGGCTCTACTGGAGCGGGCGGGCGATGCAGCGCATGGGCAACACCGCGGCCGCCTCGGCGCGCTTCGTGCTCACGGCCACCGACTACTACAACAGTTACTACGGGCGGCTGGCACTCGCGCAGCTGGGCGAAGCGGGCACCGCCGTGCCCACCAGCGTCGTCGAGATTCCCGGACCGCGGCCCACGGCCCCGCCGGCTAGCGAGCGTCAGATCGCGTTGCTGATGGCACTGGGCCTGCACGACCTGGCCCTGGCCGAAGCGCAGTTCGCGCGCCGGGCCTTCGGCGACTCGCCGGCGCTGCAGGCCACGGTGGCGCTCGCGCATTCACTGGCCGGCCGGCTGCGGCCGGGCATCAACGCGATGAAGCGCGCCTATCCGCAGTACCTCGCGTCCGGGGGCCAGTCACTGCCGGCCGACGTGCTGCGCGTCATCTTCCCGATCGACTACTGGCAACAGCTCGAGGGCAGCGCCAAGCGGCGCGGGCTGGATCCGTACCTGGTGGTGGCGCTGGCGGCGCAGGAATCCACCTTCGACGCCGGCATCGCCTCGTCGGCCGGCGCCATCGGGCTGATGCAGATCATGCCGGCCACCGGACGCAGCGTCGCCCGCCAGATCGGCATCAAGCCGTTCTCGACCCGCCGCCTCACCGATCCGGAAGTGAACATGGCCATCGGCACCGAGTACTTCGGCGACCTGATGGCGCAGTTCGGCCACGCCGCCTACGCGCTGGCCGGCTACAACGCCGGCGGGCACCGCGTGACGCGCTGGAAGTCGGAGCGTCCAGGGCTGCCGATCGACGAGTGGATCGACGATATCCCGTTCCCTGAGACGCAGAACTACGTCAAGCGCATTCTGGGCACGGCCGAAGACTACCGCCGGCTCTATGGCGGCGGCGTGCTGAAGCCGGTGCCGATGGTGGCGCCCGCGCCGGCGGCGCCGTCGATGCTCACCCCGCCCGCGAAGAAGCGACCGGCGCCGGCGACGAAGAAGCCGCCCGTGCGCCGCCGTCCTCGCGGCTGACTGTCGCGCCCGGCTACGGCACGTCGGTGCGGATCCGGAAGACGCGCGCGCTCTCGTCCGCGAACTCGCGCGCCACCCACGGCACCTGGTCCACGGCGTCGATGGCCGCCTGGCCCACTGTGGCCCGCAGCGGCGCCAGGTGCAGCACGATGTGCGTGATGCCCATCGCCGTGATGCGGCGCCGCGCCCGGTCCGAGGGGAACGTGGCGAGGTCGGCCAGCCGCGCGATGTAGTCCGGCGTGAAGGTGCCGCTGTAGCCGGCCACGATCGGCTTGAAGTGCACGGTCTGCGCGAGCAGGTACGGTGCGTTGCGGCTGAAGGCGGCGCCTTCGTAGGTCGGGTACTCGAGCAGGACGGCGCCGGGCAGCGCTGCAATCCGGGTGTAGATGGCCGGGATCGCCGGCGTGGGCCTGAAGGCCAGGGGCGCCCGCAGGGCCTCGAGCGTGATGAGCGTCAGGGCCGCCACCGCGATCGCCTGACGCGCCCGGCCGGTCGTGCGTGCGCGCAGCACCGTCAGGCCGTAGGCGGCGAGCACGGCGAGGGCGGTCAGCGCCAGCACGCCCCACCGATCGGTGGCACGGGTGGCCTGCAGCAGTGGAATGTGCTCGAAGAGCCAGGTGTAGAGGGGCACCACGGGACCGAGCGACATGAGGACGCCGGTGGCGCCGCTGGCCGCCATCATGCGCACGCGGCCCTGCTGGTCGTGCGGAGCCGCGAGTCCCACCATCGCCAGCAGGACCACGGTGACCCCGGGAAACAGCGCCGCGGTGTCCGGGAAGTACGGCGCGCTCCACCACGCGTAGTGCAGTCGGCCGCCGGTCGCCAGGTAGTCGCGCCAGGTGGCAGCGAAGTCGGCGGCTTCAGCGACCGTGCGCGCGAGCCCGAACTCGCGGCTGACCGCCAGGTACTGCCAGAGCATCGGCGCCAGCAGCAGCACGCCGAGGCCGATGCCAAAGCCCGAGGCGGCGAGGGTCGCGCCCGGTCGCCGCCACCACTCGTTGACCCGCGCCAGCATCCCGGCCACGGTGGCCGCGGCGGCAAACGCGAGCTGATAGATCGACGTGAAGCCGACCAGCGCGAGACCGACGCCCAGCAGCACGCCGTCGCGCAGCCGCGCCCGCGTCGCCAGTCGATCGAGGGCGAAGAGCACGATCGGAAAACACTCCGCGTGAATGGCCTGCAGGTGACCGAAGCGGGTGAGCAGATGCGCGTTGAACGCGTAGGCCAGCCCGGCCACTGCGCCGGCGGCTTCGTCTCCCGTCCAGTGCGCCACCACGCGCCACATCGCCCAGGCGCTCAGCGCGAAGCCGACGATGACGAGCAGATTGTAGGTGACGGTGGCGTCGAGCCCGGCGGCGCGCAGCGGCATCGCCATCACCCCCGGCACTAGCAGCGGCTCGGAATATGCAAGCGTGCGTTTCTCGGGATGAAAGATCGGCGCGTCGAAGACGTGCAGCGGATCGCGGGGCAGGGCATGCGCGACCCAGCTCACGATCCAGGTCGTCAGCGTCGTGTCGGCGTTGTCGTGGCGCGACAAGCCGGCCAGGTCGCTGGCGAGCGGCCAGGTGTGGAGCACGGCGGCGAAGAGCGTCGCCAGAAGGGCCGCGGTGGCGCGTCGGGTCATGGGGTCTGCCGAATGGCGTACAGACGATCGTCGCCCTCGCGGGCGACCAGCGCGACGGCGCCGGTCGCCTCGAGTTGCGGCACGACCACCGGGTCGAGTTGGCGGCCATGCACGACGAGGTGAGTCACGCCCAGCAGCCCGAACTCGCGCACCGCCGCGGCCGATGGCAGGCGCCGCGCGACCTCGGCGTGAAGCAGATAGCTGGCGGGTGTGAAGCCGCTGTAGCCGTTCAGCATGGCCTGGAAATGGCTGGTGGCGTTGAGCACGTACGGTCCATTCTCCTGGACGGCCAGGGGCCGTGGGAACGGCAACTCGAGGATGACCGGCCGCTCCAGTGCGGCCACGTGAGTGTAGATCCGTGGGATCGGCACGACCGGCGTGAGCGGCATCGGCGTGCGCGCCGCTTCCGCCGTCACGAGCGCTCCAGCGACCAGAGCGAGCGTGAAGCCGTGCGACGGCCACCGTCGTTCGAGACGCGCAAAGCCGGCGCCGGCCAGGACGGCCACGGCCAGGAGCCACAACCAGCCGAAGCGGACCACGGAGCGGATGCCCTGAAGGACCGTCACGTGGTCGTAGAGCCAGTGGTAGCCCGGCAGGGATGCCCCGAACGAGAGCAGGACGCCCGCTCCGGCGACGGCCACCATGGCTCGTGTGCGGTGGGCGCGCCAGGTGTCGCGTGACGCCAGGGCCACGCCTGCCAGAGCCAGCACGGTGAGTCCGGGGAAGAGCGGCGTCGCCCCGTCGAACCAGTGGTGGCTCCACAGCGCGAAGTGCAGGCGCCCGCCCGTCGCGAGGTAGTCGCGCCAGTGACCCGAGTAGTAGGCCACTTCCTCGAATGGCCGCACGAGGCCTTGAGACTGCTTTGCGTAGTAGTACGGCAGCAGGAACGGCAGAAGCACGAGCGCCGCCGCCACCGCCGCCGCGGCAGTCATGGCAAGCCGCCGCCGGCCGCCACGCCCGAGCCAGGCCGCCGGATGGGAGAGCGCCGCTGCCAGCATCGCGATCGCCGTCATCACGAGCAGGTAGTTCGACGTGAGTGCCTGCAGCACAAACGCGCCGGCCATACGCCAGGCGGCAGGCCAGGCCGGGCGATCAAGGAGGTCGTGCAGGGCGGCCAGCGCGAACGGCAGGAACTGCACGTGGAGCGCCTGCATGTGCCCGAAGCGGACCAGCGTGTGGGCGTTGAAGGCGTAGGCGAGGCCGGCGATGACCCCGGCGCGCGGGCTGCCGGTCCAGCGCTCGACGACGACGCACATCGCCAGGCCGCTGGTGGCGAACCCCGCCAATGCCAGCAGGTTGTAAACCGTCACCGCGGCGAGACCTGCCGCGAACAGCGGCAAGCCGAGCACACCCTGCACGATCATATGCTCCGAGAAGGCCAGTACGCGCGGCTCGGGATAGAAGATGTTGGCCTCGAAGAGCTGCAGCGGCGCCACCGGCAGCTGGTGCGCCACCCAGGCGAGAATCCACGCGTTGAGGGCCATGTCGGCGCTGTCGGTGCGGGACAGTGACGACAGGCCGCTGGCGAGCGGCCATGTGTGCGCGACGGCGAGCGCCGCGAACAGCGCTAGTTGGGCCAGTCGACGATTTCGTACAGCCACACGTCGTCCTGTCGCACGATCGGCCGCAGGTACTGCTCGTAGGTGGTCAAGCGCGCCAGCAACCGCTCACGGCTGCGCCCGTCGTAGCCCTGCAGGTGGAACACGACGTAGCGGGCGCCGATGCGGCCGAGGATCGCGAACGCCTCGCGGGTCGGAAACGAACTGAGCGGCACGACCGTCGCCCGCCACTCCGCCGGGATGTGGTCGGAATAGCCGTTGATGAGCGGCTGGAAGTGATAGGTCGAGCCGAGCATGTAATCCGCGTGCCGCGGGAAGTCCATGCGTTCGTAGAAATACGGAAACTCCGCCACCGGACCGCGAGGCAGCGTCGCCAGGCGGCGGTAGGCCTCCGGCACCGGTGGCGCCTCCCGAAGTGCCGTGAGCGGCGCGCCGTTGAGCTCGAGCGCCGCCAGCACCGCCAGCGCCGTTGCCCAGGCCAGTGGGCGAGGGCGCGCGCGCAGCCACGGCGCCAGCACGTGGCTGCCCAGCACGACCAGCGCCAGGGTCACGACGATGCCGATGCGCCCCGGAGCACGGAGGAACGAGAACACCGGTATCGTGTCGTAGAGCACGCGGTAGAGACCGGCGTCAGGACCGAACGACGCCCAGAAAGCGATGAGCGCCACCGCCAGATAGAAGCCGGCGGTGTCGCGGCGAAGGCCGGCGGCGCCTGGTGCCGGGTCGTCGCGACGACCGAACAGGCGCGCCGTGCTCCAGAGCGCCAGCACGCTGGCAATGACGCCCGGAAAGAGCACCTCGTTGAAGCCGTCGATGTGCGGCAGCCACCAGCGGTGCGCCCACGCCGAGGAGGCCAGCCAGGCGCGGCCGTTGGCGCTGTACATCCGCGCGTCGTCGAGCGTGCGGGCGAAGCCGTCCTCCTGCACCTGCAGGTAGGGCAGGAAGAAGGGGCCCGTCAGCGCCAGCGACACGGCGGCCGCAAGGGCGATGAGCCCCCAGTACCGCGGCGAGCGCCACAGGCCGCGCGTGAGCGCGAAGACGATCGCGCCAAGGCCCACCAGCAGGCCGGCGAAGATCCCGTAGTAGGCGCAGGAGAGCGCCTGCGCCCACAGGACAAGGCCGAGTGTGACGGCACGACCGGGCGTCTGCCGGTCGACGAGGCGGTGGAACGCCAGCATCGAGAAGGGCAGCCCGAAGGTCATCATCAACTGGATGTGCGCCGTGCGCGCGAAGACGAACGGACAGAAGCCGAAGAGCACGCCGGCCACCGC
>JANNIB010000346.1:0-80446 GCA_031404695.1 Acidobacteriota bacterium | reverse complement strand
CCACCCGCACGCTGGAGTCGCTGACGCTTACCGCAGAGGGGCGCGTGCCGGCCGCCTGCGGCGAGACGGCGCTCTTCATCTCGCCCGGCTACCGGTTCCGCCTCGTCAGCGGGCTGGTGACGAACTTCCACGTGCCGAAGTCGTCCCTGCTCATGCTGGTGTCGGCGTTTGCCGGCGTCGAGGCGGTGCGACAGGCGTATCGTGAAGCCGTGGCGGCGCGCTACCGCTTCTACAGCTACGGGGATGCGATGGTGATTCTCTAGGGGCTGGAGGCTGGGGGCTGGGGCATGCCAGCCCCTAGCCCCCAGCCCCCAGCCCCTTTATGCTGCCGAGATGAAACTCGACTATCAGGAGTTCGATCTCTCCGGCGTGAGGCGGTATCCGCTGGCGTCGCGGCAGAGCAAGGTACGCCGCGAAGATTTCGCGACCGTGCATACGGCGGGTGGCGACATCACCAACTGGCTGGCGCGCCTGCCGGCATTGCTCGCAGCCCGGGACCTCGTCGCCGTCGTCGAGGCCATCGTGGCCGCCGGCGCCCGTCAGGCGCCGGTGGTGTGGGGTCTTGGCGCCCATGTCATCAAGGCAGGCCTGTCGCCGCTGCTGGTGGACCTGATGGCCCGTGGCTACGTGTCGGCGCTGGCCCTCAATGGTGCCGGCATCATTCACGACGTCGAAATCGCGCTCGCCGGGGCGACCTCCGAGGATGTGGACGCGGCGCTCGGGCCCGGCGCCTTCGGCATGGCGGAGGAGACCGGCACCGGCATCAACCGCGCGATCGTGGACGGCGTCGCCCGCGGCTGGGGGCTCGGGCGCTCGGTGGCCGAGTGGATCGCCGCCGCCGCGCCGCCGCACGCGGAGGTGAGTCTGCTCTGCGCCGCGATTCGCCACGGCGTGCCGGTCACGGCGCACGTCGCCGTCGGCACCGACATCATCCACATGCACCCGGATGCGTCGGGCAGCGCGATCGGCGAGGGGAGCCTGCGCGACTTCCGGCACTTCGCCTCGTCGGTGGCGCGTCTGGCCGGGGGCGTGTACCTGAACTGCGGCTCGGCGGTGGTGCTGCCGGAGGTGTTCCTCAAGGCGGTGGCCGTCGCACGCAATCACGGGCACGACCTGGCCGGCCTCACCACCGTGGACCTGGACTTCCTGCCACACTACCGGCCGCTGACCAACGTCGTGAAGCGGCCCACTGCCGGGATCGGGCGCGGGTTCCATCTCACGGGCCACCACGAGATTCTCATTCCCCTCATCGCGGCGGCGCTCGTAGAACGGTCGGTCGCGGCAGGAAGGTGATAAAATCGGAGGTTCGTGCCGGAGTAGCTCAGCCGGTTAGAGCATGCGTCTCATAAGCGCAGGGTCGGCGGTTCGAGTCCGCCCTCCGGCACCAGCCTTCGCTCGCTTCCGCGGCGGGCGAAGGCGGGCACGACCTCTTTGAACCACTCTCTCCTGCACCGCGTCCGGCGTTTCATCTCGCGTCAACGGCTCTGGCCTCCCGGCGCCCGTGTCGTCACGGCGCTGTCGGGCGGGTCCGATTCTGTCGCGCAGCTCCTGCTGCTGCGCGACCTCGCCGCCGCCGGCGAACTCGTCCTGGCCGGGGCCGCACATCTCAATCACCAGCTGCGCCCCGAGGCCGCCGGCGACGAGGCGTTCTGTCGCGCCCTCTGTGCCCGGCTCGACGTGCCGTGTGTCGTCGAGCATGCCGACGTGACCCGGTTGGCCGCCGACCAGCGCGTGTCGATCGAGGTGGCGGCCCGCCGAGCTCGCTACGCGTTCCTCGAAGGCGCACGCTTGGCGCTCACGGCGCAGGCCGTCGCCGTCGCGCACACCGCGGACGACCAGGCCGAGACCGTGCTGCTGCGGCTGCTGCGCGGCGCCGGGACCCGCGGCCTGCGCGGCATCCTGCCCGTGCGTGGCGCCGTCGTCCGTCCGGTGCTCGATTGCAGCCGAGCGGCCCTGCGGGGAGAACTCATGAGCCGTGGCGAGACCTGGGTCGAGGACGCCACCAATCAGGACCTCGCCCAGCCGCGCAGCCGGGTGCGCCATGAGCTCATTCCGCTGCTGGCGGCGCGCTATCAGTCCGCGATCACGCGGGTGCTCGCCCGCACGGCCGAGGTGGTGTCGGCCGACGACGCCTTCCTGGAGCAGCTTGCTGCGGCTGCCGCGCCCTCGGTGCTGTCGGTGTCACCGCGGGGCCTCGTGCTCGCGCCGCGGGCGCTTGCGGCCCTGCCGCCGGCCCTGGCCCGGCGGGTGGCGCGGCGCGCGCTGCTGGCCGCGCACCCAGCGCATGCACCGGATCTGGCGGACGTCGACGCGCTCCTGGCCGTGTGCCGGCCGTCCGGACCGGCGGCGGCCGAGCCCGCAGGCGTCCGCGTGGAACGTTTTGCCGAGGATGCTGTCTTACTGATCACCGGGCCACCGTCGTCGGCGGCCCCTGTGCTGCCGGCCCGGGTCCTGTCCGTGCCGGGCGTCGTGGCGCTTCCCGAACTGGGCCCCGGGTGCCGGTTGACGGCCGAGAGGCCGATAACACACGTGGGGCAGCCCGCAGACCACCGCCAGCGTCTGATCGTGAAGGTGGCGGTGGCCACTCCGCTGGTCGTGCGTGGACGTCGGCCGGGTGATCGGCTGCGGCCCCTCGGGCTGGGTGGCGCGAAGAAGCTGCAGGACCTGCTGGTCGATCGCAAGGTGCCGCGCACCGAGCGTGACCGGGTGCCGGTCGTGGTCGATGCGACCGGCCGGATCGTCTGGGTGGTCGGACACGCCGTGGACGCCGACGCGGCGGCCGCGGCTGCCGAGGGCGACGTGATAGTCTTGACTTTTGACCAGCCGGGCGTCCCCGGCTCGGAGGGATCGTGAATTCCACCGCAAAGAGCCTCGTCTTCTGGTCCATCCTGTTCGTGGTCGGGCTCCTCGTGTGGAATTTTTCGTCGCGTCTTCAGCGCAACGAGAACCCGGTCCCCTTCAGTGAGTTCGTGTCGTGGGTGGATGCCGGGCAGGTCCAGCGGGTCACCATCGTCGGCAACGACATCACCGGCGTGACCAAGGGCCTCGAGAACTTCCGCACCTACGCGCCGTTTCAGTACGAAGGCCTGGCTAACCGCCTCATCGAGCGTGGCGTGAGCGTCGAGAGCAAGGCCCCCACCGAATCGCCGTGGGCCGCCATCCTGTATTCCTGGGCGCCGATCCTGCTGATGATCGGCTTCTGGGTCTTCTTCATGCGGCAGGTGCAGAGCGGCGGCAACAAGGCGCTGTCGTTCGGCAAGAGCAAGGCGAAACTGTCGTCGTCGTCCCAGAAGAAGGTGACGTTCCGCGACGTCGCCGGCGTCGACGAAGCCAAAGACGAGCTGCAGGAGATCATCGAGTTCCTGAAGGAACCGCAGAAGTTCCAGAAGCTCGGCGGCCGCATTCCCAAGGGCGTGCTGCTGATGGGCCCGCCGGGCACCGGCAAGACGCTGATGGCGCGCGCGGTGGCGGGCGAAGCCAACGTGCCGTTCTTCTCGATCAGCGGCTCCGACTTCGTCGAGATGTTCGTGGGCGTCGGCGCCAGCCGCGTGCGCGACCTGTTCGAACAGGGCAAGAAGAACGCCCCCTGCATCGTCTTCATCGACGAGATCGACGCCGTCGGCCGTCACCGCGGCGCCGGGCTCGGCGGCGGCCACGACGAACGCGAGCAGACCCTCAACCAGCTGCTGGTCGAGATGGACGGCTTCGAATCGAACGAGGGCGTCATCCTGGTCGCCGCCACCAACCGTCCCGACGTGCTCGACCCGGCGCTGCTGCGCCCGGGCCGCTTCGACCGCCGCATCGTGGTCAACCGTCCCGACGTCAAGGGTCGCGAAGGCATCCTGGCGGTGCACACGAAGAAGATTCCGATGGCCGACGATGTCGACATCCGCGTGCTGGCGCGCGGGTCGGCGGGCTTTGCCGGCGCCGACCTCGCCAACCTCGTGAACGAGGCGGCTCTGAACGCCGCGCGTCAGAACAAGAAGGCCGTGGCCGTGGCCATGGTGGACTTCGAGTTCGCCAAGGACAAGGTGCTCATGGGCGCCGAACGGCGCTCGATGATCGTGACCGAAGAGGAGAAGAAGGTCACGGCCATCCACGAGGCTGGCCACGCGCTGCTGGCAGTGCTGCTGCCGCATTCCGACTCGCTGCACAAGGTCACCATCATTCCGCGAGGGATGGCGCTCGGGCTCACCACCCAGCTGCCGCTCGACGAGAAGCACAACTACTCGAAGGTCTATCTGATGGATCGCATCGCGATCCTGCTCGGCGGCCGAATCGCCGAGGAACTGACCACCGGCGACATCACGACCGGCGCCGGCAACGACCTCGAACGTGCCACCGAGATGGCCCGCAAGATGGTCTGCGAATGGGGCATGAGCGAAGCCATGGGCCCGCTCACGTTCGGCAAGAAGGAAGAGCAGATCTTCCTCGGCCGTGAAATCGCCCAGCAGCAGGACTACAGCGGCGTCACCGCCGAGCGCATCGATCAGGAAGTCAAGCGCCTCATCAGCGAGAACTACGACAAGGCGACCGAGCTGCTGACGCACCACAAGGCGTCGCTGGTCGCGATTGCCGACGCGCTGCTGGCGCGCGAGTCGCTCGACGGCGACCAGGTGCGCCGCATCATCAACGGCCTGCCGATCGACGAACCTCCGGTCGCGCCGCCGGCGCCAGCCGCTCCGGCCGATGAGCCGCGCGAGCGGGCCCGCGACAAGGAGCGGGCGCCGCTGCTGCCGATCGCACCCAAACCGCTCGCGCAGGAATAACCGTGACGCGCCACGCCGGCCCACCCGCCGGCGTGGTCGTGTCCCGACGTCCCGCCGCATGATCGCGCCGCGAGCTTCCTTCACCCTGCCGCTCGCCGGCCGCGCGCCGCTCGTGCTCGGGCCGCGCACGCTCGTCATGGGCGTGCTCAACGTCACCCCTGATTCGTTCTCCGACGGCGGCGCAGCCCTCGACCCCGACCGCGCGCTCGACCTGGCGCTGGCGATGGAAGCCGGCGGCGCCGATCTCATCGACATCGGCGCCGAGTCGACGCGGCCCGGCGCCGCGCCGCTCAGCGGACGCGATGAGCGCAAGCGGCTGCTGCCGGTGATGCGCAAGCTGCACCGCCTGCGCATCCCTCTGTCGATTGACACGACCAAGGCCGAAGTGGCGCGTTTCGGGCTCGACGAAGGGGCGGTCATCGTCAACGACGTGAGCGGCCTGCAGTACGACCCGGCCCTTGGCGACATCGTCGCCGTGCGCGGCGCCCCGCTGGTGCTGATGCACATGCGGGGGCGCCCCTCCGACATGTACGCCCACGCCGGCTACGACGACGTGGCGACCGACGTGGCGCGCGACCTGACGCGGGCCGTCGAGCGCGCCATCAGCCGGGGCGTGGCCTGGGATCGCCTGATTCTCGACCCCGGCCTCGGCTTCGCCAAACGGGCGGCCGCCAGTGCCGCCGCTCTCGCCGGCCTGAGCACGCTGGCCTCGCTCGGGCGCCCGTTGCTGGTCGGACCCTCGCGCAAGTCGTTCCTGACCGCCGCCGTGGGCGATGTGCCCGCGCCGGAGCGCGATTGGGCGACGGCGGCCGCCGTGACCGCCGCGGTGCTCGGCGGCAGCCACATCGTGCGGGTGCATGCCGTTGCCGAAATGGTGCAGGTGGTACGGGTCGCGGATATGATCCGTGGGCACGGCAACGGAACCACCTGAGGACCGCGCGTCCACATCGTCCCAGGCGCGCGGGAGCGAGGCGGCGGCACACCAGATCCGCCTCGAGCCCCGGGACCCGAGCCCCGAGACCCGCCATTCATGCCCTGGCTCGACGCCCTACTCGACCGTCCGCCCCTGACGTGGTGGGACCTCCTCGATATCGCCATCGTGTCGGTGGTGGTCTACGAGGTGCTGAAGCTGATCCGCGGCACGCGGGCCTCGCAGATGGCGGTGGCCCTGGGCGCCATCGTCGGCCTCTTCTATCTGTCGCGGGCGCTCGAACTCGAGACCGTCAACTGGCTGATCCGCAACGTCGTGGGCTACGTGGTGTTCGCCGCCATCGTGCTGCTGCAGACCGACATCCGCCGGGCGCTGGTCCACTTCGGCCGCGCCTCGTTCTTCAAGTACCTGCGCCGCGTCGAGGCCGATGAAGACTCGATCGAGGAACTGGTGGTCGCGCTCGAGACGCTGGCCGCCAAGCAGATCGGCGCGCTGGTGATCGTCGAGCGCGGCATCGGCCTGCGCAACCACATCGAGAGCGGCATCCCGCTCGATGCCAGGCTGACCTACGACCTCATCGTCAGCATCTTCCAGCCGACCTCGCCCCTGCACGACGGCGCCGCCATCGTCCAGGGCGATCGCATCGCCGCCGCCGCCTGTTTCCTGCCGCTCAGCGTGAACACGAAGCTGGCCCGCGAGCTCGGCTCACGTCACCGGGCGGCGCTCGGCGTCACCGAAGAGAACGACGCGGTGGCGCTGGTGGTCTCGGAAGAATCCGGCGCCGTGTCGCTCGTGCTCGACGGCAAGATCGAACGCGGCCTGACGCCCGACAAGCTGCGCTGGCGCCTGCGTTCGCTCATCAAGCGGACGCAGGCCCGACCGGAGCGCCGCCTCGCCGCGGCGACCATGGACTGATGGCCCGCTTTGCCGTCCGCCACGTCGGGCTCAAGCTGCTCTCGGTGGTCGTTGCTACCCTGCTGTGGATGGTCGTCACCGGCGATCCGGTGGTCGAGCGCACGATGCGCGTCGGGCTCGAACTGCAGCGCGCGCCGCTGGGGCTCGAACTGGTGGGCGGCGTGCCCGACACCGTGGCCGTGCGCGTGCGCGGGCCGGCCAGCCGGCTGTCGGGCCTGGCGCCGGCCGACGTCTCGGCGATTGTCGACCTCGATGGCGTGCGCGCCGGCCGCCGCCTGTTCCCGCTCACGCCCGACCAGGTCACCGCGCCCTTCGGCATCGACGTGATGCAGGTCACGCCACCGGCCTTACCGCTCACCTTCGAGGCGACCGCCTCGGCGGTGGTGCCGGTGCGGCCCCGCGTCGAGGGCACGCCGGTGCCGGGTCACAGCGTGACCAACGTCTCGGTCACCCCGTCGCAGGTGCGCGTGGAAGGCCCCGAGAGCGTGGTGCGCGGTCTGACTGAAGTCTTCACCGAACTGGTGTCCATCGAGCGGGCGACCAGCCTGGTGCGCGAGGCCGTCACCATCGACACCAGCGAATCGGCCCTGCGCTTGTCGGGTGGGGCCACCGCCGTGGTGACGATCACGATTGCAGCCGATACAACCGAACGGACCCTGACCGGGGTGCCGATTCACCTGCGAGGCAGGGCCTCGGGCCAGCTGATGCCGACCGTGGCGGCAGTCACCATTCAGGGCGCCAGCGAAATCGTGCGGGAGCTGACGGCGGGCGACATCACGCTCTTCGTCGACATCCAGGGCGACATGCCGGGACGCGAGCTGGTCGTGCAGGCGGAATCGTCGCCGCGCTACGTCGTGCGCTCGGTCGTGCCGCCGGCGGTGTCGTACAGCCGTCCGACCACCCGCCGGTGACCACCAGGCAGGAGAGACCGTGAAGCTGTTCGGGACCGATGGAATCCGTGGGGAAGCCGGCGCCCCGCCGCTCGATGCCGGCACCGTGGCCCGCGTAGGGGCGGCCCTGGCGCGGGTCTCGGGCGCCGCCGCGCCGCGCGTGCTCATCGGCCGCGATACCCGCGAATCGGGCCCGGAGCTGGAAGCCGCGCTGACGCGCGGCGTCGCCTCGGAGGGCGGCACCGTGGTCAGTCTCGGCGTGGTGCCGACGCCGGCCGTGGCCTACCTCACGCGCACCGAGGGCTTCGACCTCGGGATCGTCATCTCGGCGTCGCACAATCCCTTCCACGACAACGGCATCAAGGTGTTCTCCGGCGCCGGCGAGAAGTTCTCGGCCGCGCAGGAGCAGCGGATCGAGGCGATGGTCGCCGACGCCTCGTGGCAGGTGCCTGGCGGCGCGGTCGCGCCCGGCACCGACGCCGTACTCACGGCGCACTACGTGGCGCACCTGCGCCGGATTCTCGACCACGCCGGCCCGCTCGCCGGCGCCACCATCGTCGTCGACTGCGCCCACGGCGCCACCGCCACGATCGCGCCGGCCCTCTTCACCGCCCTCGGCTTCGACGTCCGCACGATCGGCGCGGCGCCCGATGGACGCAACATCAACGAGGGGTGCGGCTCCACGGCGATGGAGACACTGCAGGCCGCAGTGGTGGCCGCCGGGGCGCGGCTCGGCGTGGCGTTCGACGGCGACGGCGATCGTGCGCTCTTCGTCGATCATCACGGTCACCGCGTGGACGGCGATGCGGTCATGCTGATCTGCACCGACCAGCTGCGGCGTGAATCGGCCCTGCCCGGCGGCGCCATCGTCGCCACGGTGATGAGCAACATCGGCCTCGAGATCGCGCTCAGGGAGCGCGGCGTCGACCTGGTCCGCTGCCCGGTCGGCGACAAGTACGTGATGGAGGAGATGCTGAAGCGCGGTCTGGCGCTTGGCGGCGAGCAGTCGGGCCACGTGATTTTCGCCACCCACCTCTTCACCGGTGACGGCATCGCCACCGCCTTGCACGTGCTGCGGGCGATGATTGCGACCGGCCACCAGCTGGCGACGCTGGCCGCGACCCTGACCAGCTATCCGCAGGTGCTCGTCAACGTCCGCGTCCGCGAACGCACCGATATCTCGCTGGTGCCGGCGGTGGCGGCGGCGATGCGCGAGGTCGAGGCGCGTCTGGAAGGACACGGACGTCTGCTCGTGCGCTATTCGGGCACCGAGCCGCTGTTGCGGATCATGCTCGAAGGCCGCGACCAGGCCGAGATCCGCGCCTGGGCCGACGAAATCGCCCACGCCGTGCGCAGCGCACTCGCCTGAGCGCCGGAGCCGGCGTCTGGCGGTGATACGCTGTGGTCGAGTGTCGGGCGACACCCAGCCGCTAGCCGCCAGCCGCTAGCCGCTTTCGGCCCGGCGCAGCCGGCACCATGGTCCGCCTCTCCGTCAACGTCAACAAGGTCGCCACGCTGCGCAACTCCCGCGGCGGTCACGAACCCTCGGTGGTCGAGGCCGTGCGGGTGGTGGTCGAGGCAGGCGCGCCGGGTGTCACGGTGCATCCGCGCGCCGACGAGCGGCACATCACCCCGGCCGACGTCCGCGAAATCGCGGCGTACCTGGCGCCGCACCGCGGCACCGTCGAGTACAACATCGAAGGCGATCCGCGTCCCGGGTTGCTGGCCCTGGTGCACGAGGTGCGGCCGGACCAGTGCACGCTGGTGCCGGTGCGGCCCGGCGAGATCACGAGCCAGGCGGGCTGGGGTCTCGACACGCCGCGGCAGGCACTGGCGGCCGTGGTCGCGGATCTCAAGGCTGCCGGCATCCGCGTCAGCCTGTTCGTGGATCCGACGCCGGAGGCCGTGGCCCTCGCCGCCGATCTCGGGGCCGACCGCGTCGAACTCTACACCGAGCCGTTCGCGCGCGCCTTCGAGCGCGGTGAGGCCGCCGGCCTCGCCAGCTTCGAGCATTACGCCGACGCTGCCGACGCCGCGCACCGGCGTGGCCTCGGCGTCAACGCCGGGCACGACCTCGACCTCCGCAACCTGTCCCTGTTCCGCACCTTGCCGCATCTCGAAGAGGTCTCGATCGGCCATGCCCTCATGAGCCACGCGCTCTTTGCAGGCCTCCCGGCCGCCGTCCGCGCCTATCTCGCGGCCGTGAGCGACGCCGCATGAGAGGCGCGGCGCTGGTGCTGCTGGGCCTGCTGCTGGCTGCGGATGCGGCGTTTGCGGCGGGGCGGCCGGTGCAGTTCCAGGCGTCGGACGGCGTCACGATTGCGGCCACCTTCTACCATGCCGACGGCGCCGCCGCGCCGGCAGTCGTGCTCGTCCACATGTTCATGCGCACGAAAGACGACTGGCGCACGTTCGCCGAGCGCCTGCAGGCGGCGGGCATCACGGCTCTCGCCATCGACCTGCGCGGACACGGCGGGTCGGGAGGCGCGGCGGCACCGTCGCCGGCCATGGCGCTCGACGTCGGCGCCGGGATTGACTTTCTCGCCGCCCAGGCCGGCGTGCTGGGCATTGGCGTCGTCGGCGCGTCGCTCGGGGCCAGCGCGGCCCTGATTGCGGCCGCCGAGGCGACGCTGGTGCGAGGTGTCGCGCTGCTGTCGCCGTCGTCCGACTACCGGGGCGTGCGCATCGAGGCGGCGCTGCGCAAATACGGCAACCGTCCGCTGCTGCTCGTGGCGAGTAGCGCTGATCCCTATGCGCTCCGCACGGTCCGGGGCATGATGACCGACTCGACCACCGCGCGCGACCAGCGCGTGTCGCCCATCGCCGCGCACGGCTCCCAGCTCCTCGATCGTGACCCCGACGTGGCCACGGTGCTGGTGGACTGGCTGAGACGGACGTTGCTATCCTGAGGGGGAGTCCCCATGCGCGCCGATTCCATTGCTTTTGCCATCTCCGGGATGTTGTTCGGCGTCATCGTCGGCTGGATCCTCGGGAACCAGCAGTCGGCCGGCGTCACCGCCACCGCTGCGCCGACGACCGCCGCCGCTCCCGCCGCCACCGGGGGGGGCGGGCGTGCTCCCGCCGCGCCGCTCGACGAGAACCGCGCCAAGGAACTGGTGGCCGCCGCCTCCGACGCGCCGTCCGACCCGGCCCCGCGCGTCGAGCTCGGCAACCTCTACTTCGATGCCGAGCGCTACCCGGAGGCCGCCGAGTGGTACGAGCAGGCCCTGCGCCTGAAGCCCGACGATGCCAACGTCTCGACCGACCTCGGCGTCGCCTACTACTACACCGATCAGCCCGACAAGGCGATCCAGCAGTTCGAGCAGTCGCTCAAGTCCGATCCGTTGCACACCAAGACGATGCTCAACATGGGCATCGTCAAGGCGTTCGGCAAGCAGGACCTGGCCGGCGCCGCCGCCTCCTGGCAGCAGGTGATCGCCACCGCGCCCGACAGCCCCGAGGCGACGGCGGCGAAGAAGGCGCTCGAAGGCCTGCAGCAGGCGCATCCAGGCGGACCGGCCGCCGGCCCGTCCGGCGGGTCCGGATCGTGACGCCGTGACCTGGCGCATCTTCCTGCTGGTCGTGATGGTGCTCTTCGCGCTGCGCGCGGTGGGACGCTTCATGGGCGGGCTGTCGCAGGGGGCGCGAGGCGACGCGCCGCGGGCCCGCGGCGTCGGCACGCCCGTCAAGATGATGAAAGATCCGGTGTGCGGCACCTTCGTCGTGCCCGGCAAAGCCCTGAGCGCGACCTCCGACGGCGCCACGGTGTGGTTCTGCTCGGCGCAGTGCCGCGACACCTTCACCCGCCGCGCATGACCTGGCCCGACGAGCAGCAGACGCGTCTCGACATCGTCGAAGTGGGACGCCGCCTGTGGGTGCAGGGATTTGTCGCCTCGAACGACGGCAACATCAGCGTGCGCCTGGGTCCGGACCGGCTGCTCACCACCCCGAAAAGCGTCTCGAAGGGCTTCATGACGCCCGACATGTGCGTCGTCACCGACCTGGCCGGGGTCAAGGTGAGCGGCGTTCGTGACGCGTCATCGGAGTTGAAGATGCACCTCGAGGTGTACCGGCAGCGACCCGACGTCGGCGCCGTCGTCCACGCCCACCCGGCCACCGCCACCGGCTTTGCCGTGGCCGGCGTGCCGCTCAATCGCGCGGTGCTGGCCGAAGTCATCACGACGCTCGGCGGCATTCCCATCGCCGACTACGCCACGCCGTCCACGGCCGAACTCCCGGCCGCGATCCGCGACTACATCAAGGCGCACGACGGCCTCCTCCTCGCCAATCACGGCGCGCTGGCGGTGGCTGCGGATCTGTTCACCGCCTACTACCGGATGGAGACCATCGAGCACTTTGCGAAGATCAGCCTGGTGGCGCGGCAGCTCGGACGCGAGAACCTGCTGTCGCGCGACGAAGTGGCGCGGCTGCAGGGCCTGCGGGGGATGTACGGGATCAGCTCACCGGCGCCCATCTGTGTCGATCCGGCAGCGGCCGGCGAGGCCGACTGCCAGATCGTGGACGCGCCGCAGTCGACGACCCGACTGGTGGCCGACACGCCGACCCTGCCGCCGGCCCAGGGCGAACGCCTCGGCACAGACGGAGAGATTCGGCTAACATACGGCCAGTTGACGACCCTCATAGACGAGGCCGTCAAAGGCGTGCGATAGCAGCGGGCCGCGTGCCGGCCCGGCCCGAAGTCCGGGCGGAGGATTGGAATGGGCGAAGCGCTCGGGATGGTCGAGACAAAGGGCCTGGTCGCCATGATCGAAGCGGCTGACGCCATGGTCAAGGCCGCCAAAGTCACCTTGGTGGGTTGGGAGAAGATCGGCGCCGGCTACGTCACCGCGATCGTGCGTGGCGATGTGGCGGCCGTGAAGGCGGCCACCGATGCCGGCGCGGCCGCCGCCCGGCGCGTCGGCGAACTGGTGTCGGTGCACGTCATTCCCCGTCCGCACTCGAACCTCGAAGACGTGCTGCCGATCGGCAAAGCCAGCACCAAGGGGTAATCCCCTTCCTTCCGGGTCGCCGCCATGCTCCTCGCCAGAATCGTCGGCACCGTGGTGGCCACGCGCAAGGACCCGCGCCTGGTCAGCTGCAAGCTGCTGCTGGCGCGGCCGGTGGACCCGAACGGGAAGAACGAGGGCAACCACCTGGTTGCCATCGACACTGTCGACGCCGGCATCGGCGAGACCGTGCTCATCGTGAGCGGCAGCTCCGCGCGCATGGCCGCCGGCATGAAAGACATGCCGGTGGACGCGGTGGTGGTCGGCATCGTGGATCACGTGGACGTTCCCACCCCATAAGACGGCCGTGCAGATCGGACGCGTCATCGGCGATGTCGTCGCCACCCGCAAGGACCCCGGGTTCACCGGTGTGCCGCTGCTGCTCGTGCAGCCGCTCGGCCCGCAGCGTGAGCCCCAGGGCCGACCGATCGTGGCGGTCGACAGCGTCGGCGCCGGCGTGGGCGAACACGTATTTTTCGTGCGCGGCAAGGAAGCGTCATTCCCGTTCCATCCCACCGAGGTGCCGGCTGACGCCGGCATCGTCGGCATTCTCGATCACTGGACACTGGGCGAGCGATGATTCTCGCGCGCGTCATCGGCCAGGCCGTGGCGACCGTGAAGCGGCCGCAGTTTGAAGGCGCCACGCTGCTGCTCGTGCAGCCGGAGACGCCTGAAGGCGTCGCCGTGGGCACCACGCTCCTCGCGGTCGACGGCGTCGGCGCCGGTGTGAGCGAACGGGTCCTGGTCGTGGTCGAAGGCCGCGCCGCGGCCGAGATCGTCGGCAGGAAGCTGGCGCCGGTCGATGCCGCCATCATCGGCATCGTCGACGAGGTGGACGTCGAGGCATAGCGATGGACGAACAGCAGGTCCGGCTCCTCGTTCGGCAGGCGATCGCGCGGCACATGGGCGCGCCGCTGCCGGCGTCCGCGCCGGCCCCGGTGGCGGCGGTGCCACTGCCGGGCAGTGCCGTGCCCGCCACTCTCCTGAGCTTCGCGCAGTTCCACCTCGCGCGGCCGGCCGGTGAGACCGAATGTGTCATCGAGCCGACGGTGACCTGCAATCACTGCGGCCATTGCCAGTGCTACGGGCACTGAACCTCCTGCCATGTCCACGAAACCCTCCGTGCTCGTCACGCGCCGCCTGCCGTCGTCGGTGCTGGAACGCCTCGAATCGGTCTGCGACCTCGACCTCCACACTGAGCCCACCGCGATCCCGCGCGACGCCCTGCTGGCGCGCGTCGCTGGCAAAGACGCGCTCGTCTGCCTGCTGACCGAGCCCATCGACACCGCCGTGCTCGACGCGGCGGGGCCGTCGCTCAAAGTGGTGGCGAACGTCGCCGTCGGCTTCAACAACATCGACGTCGCGGCCTGCCGCGCCCGGGCCATCGTCGTCACCAACACGCCCGATGTGCTGACCAACGCCTGCGCCGACTTCACCTGGGCACTCATTCTTGCGCTCACCCGCCGGCTCGGTGAAGGCGAACGCGAGCTGCGGGCCGGGGCGTGGAAGGGCTGGGCGCTCGACCACCTGCTCGGCATGGAGCTGCGTGGCAAGCAGCTGGGCCTGGTGGGCATGGGCCGCATCGCCCGAGCCGTGGCCGACAAGGCGCCGGCCTTCGGGATGTCGGTGGCCTACACCGACCATGTCGTCACCGACGTGCCCGGGGCGACGGCGATGTCGTTCGATCGCCTGCTTGCGACCTCAGACGTGCTGTCGCTGCACGTGAACCTGACGCCGCAGACCACCCATCTCATCGATCAGAAGGCGCTCACGAAGATGCGGCGCTCGGCCTATCTCATCAACACGTCGCGCGGGCCGGTGGTGGACGAAGCGGCGCTCGCCTGGGCCCTGCGCGAGCGTTTGATTGCCGGCGCCGCGCTCGACGTCTACGAGCAGGAGCCGGTCGTGCACCCGGATCTGCCGGTCCTCGAGAACGCGCTGCTCATCCCGCACCTGGCCAGCGCCACCACCGAAACCCGCACGGCAATGGCGGACCTGGCGGTGTCGAACGTGCTGGCGGTGCTCGACGGCCGGCCCGCCCTCACCCCGGTGCCATGAGCCGGCCCGCCGTCGTGGCTGGCGCGGCCGCCGGGGCCGCCACGCCGCGTCCGCGCGTCCGCGTCGGGCGTCCGGAGCCGGCGCGGGTCGAACGCGTGCTGCGCGAGCTGGCGCGGCAGATCGACGGCATGGAACTGCCCGCGATCGAAAAAATCTCGGAAGCACAGCAGGAAGATCCGTTCCAGGTGCTCATCGCCACGCTGCTGTCGGCGCGTACCCAGGACGCGACGACGCTGGCGGCTTCCACCCGGCTGTTCAATCGGGCGCGGACGCCACCGGCGATGGCCAGGCTCAGCCTCGCGGAGGTCGAGTCGCTCATCTATCCGGTCGGCTTCTACCGGACCAAGGCCCGTCACGTGAAGGCCGCCTGCGATCGGCTGCTCTCGGACTTCGACGGCCGCGTGCCGTCGTCGGTGGACGAGCTCGTGACGTTGCCCGGCGTGGGCCGCAAGACGGCGACGCTGGTGCTGATCGTGGCGTTCGGGAGCCGGCAGCACGTCTGCGTCGACACCCACGTGCACAGGATTTCCAATCGCCTCGGCTGGGTGAAGACGACGACGCCGGAAGAGACCGAGCAGGCGCTCTACGCTGTTACGGACGCGCGCTGGTGGTCGTATCTCAATCTGTATCTGGTCACCTGGGGTCAAAACTGCTGCCGTCCGGTGTACCCTCGGTGTGACGATTGTGCGGTCGTGGCCGACTGTCCGCGCCTCGGCGTCACGAAGGTCGGCCATTCGAGAAAAGGAGAGTCCTGATGCTGTCCCGTGTCCTTCGGCTCGTGCCGAGCCTCGCTGTGGTCGTGCTCGTGCAGGCCGCTCCGGCCCTCGCGCAGGCGCCGGCCGCGCCCGCCGGTCCCGTGATCGTGGTCGAGACCTCGCGCGGCGTGTTCGAGTTCGAAACCTATCCGGCCGAGGCACCGAAGACCGTCGCCCGCATCGTCGAACTCGTGAAGCAGCGCTTCTACACCGGCCAGCGGATCCATCGCGTCGTGCCCGGCTTCGTCATCCAGTGGGGCGATCCGCAGACCCGCGACATGACCAAGAAAGACCGCTGGGGCACCGGCGGCAGCGGCAAGCCGGTCGGCGTGGCCGAGATCACCAAGACGCGCACGCACGTGCTGGGCGCGGTGGCGATGGCGCACGCCGGCGATCCCGCCAAGGCCGACAGTCAGATGTACGTGACGCTGGCGCCGGTGGCGCGGCTCAATGGCCAGTACACCGTATTCGGCAAGGTCATTTCCGGCATGGACGTCGTGCAGAAGATCCAGGCTGAAGACGTCGTCAAGCGGATGACCATCAAGTAGACGGCTCGAGCCACGGAAACCGCTCCACGAGCGCCGGCGGCAGCGGCGAGGGCACCGGATCGCCCAGCTGCCGGCGCAACTGCACGGCGTTGGCCACGCCCTGCGCCGAGAAGTGGTTGTTGAAGAACAGGTAGGCCTTCTTCACCTGCGCCGTGAGGCTCGCCACCGCCTCCCCGAGCGGCGCCAGTTCCTCCCCCGAATACAGGTAGTTGTAGCGGTCTTCCGCCGCGGCGTGGCGCCACCACTCGGCGGCGTTGCGGCCGTGGCAACGCGCGTAGGCGAACTGCCCGGGCGCCGTGTCCACCGGTGCGCTCCAGTTCTGGCGGATGGAGAAGCGGAACTTCGGCTCGTCGATGAGCGTCCACGCCGCGCCGTACGCGGCCAGCAGCGCCGCCGTGTCCGCCCCCGCATCGCTCCACGACTTGTGGCGCAGCTCGACCGCCACGGCGTAGTCGGCGAAGGTCCGCAGCAGCCAGCCGAGATAGTCGACGCCGGCGGCGCTGGCGATGAAGCTCGGCGGGAACTGCACCAGCAGCGGACCGAGTTTGCCCGCCAGCGCCAGCGGCTCGACGCCGGCTTTGAACTCGTCGACGTCGGCCTGCCGCACGTCACCGGCGGCGGCGAGTGCGGCATCGGACGCGCCGGGGGCGCCGGCCGCGACGGCCTCCAGGAACATCGACGGGTGCGTGAACTTCTGGAACAGCTTGACCGCGAATTCGAAGGTCGCCGGTGTGCGATCGGCCCATGCCTGCGTGACCCTGGCGCGTGGCTGCCCGTAGAAGGTCGAGTTCACTTCGACCGTGTCGAACCAGCGGGCGTAGAACTCGAGCTCATCGAAGCCGCGGGGACGGGCCTCCTTCGCCGGGTAGAACACGCCGTTCCAGGTGCCTCGGCCGCCGGGGTAGCTCCACCCCGAGGTGCCGATCCTCACGCTCATTTCGCTTTGGCGTACGCCTCTTTGTCGAACCCGAACGTCACCGTCGCGCCCCGCACGAGGATCGGGCGCCTGATGAGGTTGGGCTGTTCCATCATGAGATCGATGGCTTCCTTCTTCGAGGCGGGCAGGGCCCGGGTCTTGAAGACCGGGCTGCGCGTGCTCACGAAGCGCAGGAAGTCGCTTGCATCGATGTGCTGTTCCAGGAACGCCCGGGACGGCGGCGCCTTGTTGATGTCGCGTTCCTCGACGTTCACGCCGCGATCGGCCAGGAAACTCCTGGCGTTCCTGCAGGTGGTTCAAGTGGGCTTGGTGTAGAACGTGGCGGTTGGCATCGGACTACAATAATCGATTGCGGCAAGCGTCGCCGCGGCCATGCTGACCGTCAACGAGATCTTCCATTCCATCCAGGGCGAGTCGTCCTACGCGGGGCGGCCGTGCGTGTTCGTGCGCCTCACGGCGTGCGACCTGCGCTGCGTGTGGTGCGACAGTCCATACGCGTTCCACGAAGGCCGCAAGATGTCAGTGGATGACGTGGTGGCCGAGGTGACGCGCTTCGGCTGTCCGCTGGTCGAGATGACCGGCGGCGAGCCGCTGCTGCAGAAAAGCCTGTATCCGCTGATGGAGCGTCTGCACGCGGCCGGCCACCAGGTGCTCATCGAGACCGGCGGGCATCGCAGCATCGCGCCGGTGCCGGCGTGGGCCACGGTGGTGATGGACGTCAAGTGCCCGGGCAGCGGCGAAGCGGCGAAGCACGACATCGAGAACTTCGCGCGGCTGCGGCCGCACGACGAAGTCAAGTTCGTCATCGCCGATCGCGCCGACTACGACTACGCCCGCGCGATCATCGCCCGCGAGCACCTGACGTCGAAGGTCGCGGCGGTGCACGTCTCGCCCGTGCACGGCCGCCTCGATGCGAAGTCGCTGGCCGAGTGGGTGCTCGAGGATCGGTTGCCGGTGCGCGTGCAGCTCCAGGTGCACAAGTACATCTGGGGCGCTGACGTGCGCGGCGTCTAGCACCCGGCCGGAGCCGGCTAGCGGCTGACGCTGTCGCGTCCGGCCTGCTTGGCGCGGAAGAGCGCGGCGTCGGCGCGGCTGACGACCTGGTCGAACGGTTCGTTCGCCTTGATGGCCGCCACGCCCACCGAGAGCGTGCATGCCGGGGCGCCGTCCGAGGCGCTCTCCGCCACCTGCCGGCGCAGGCGATTGGCCACTTCCACCGCGGCGTTTTCGTCGACGTCGGCGACCAGCACTGCGAACTCCTCGCCGCCGTAGCGCGCCAGCAGATCGCCGGGCCTGAGGCCGCCCAGGATCGCCTTGCCGATGCGGCGCAGCGCCGCGTCGCCCACGGCATGGCCGTAGCGGTCGTTCAGATCCTTGAAGCGATCGGCGTCGGCCATGAGCAGGGCGCCGTGCCGGCCTTCGCGCAGCAGCCGCGCCATCTGCAGCGGGAACATCTCGTCGAACCAGCGCCGGTTGTGCAGGGTCGTGAGCCCGTCCACCATCGACAGGCGCTCGAAGCGGCGCCGCTCGTCGCTGGCCTCGGCGAGCACCGTGTGGTCGTGCCGCACGCGGCCGGCGAGCACCCGCAGCAGGTTGCGCGCGAAGGTGGCGCTCGAATCGATGAGCGACCACACCTGCACGTGATCCAGTTCGAGCAGCGTGGTCGGCTCGACGGCAACGACATCCGCCGACACCGGCTGCCCGTCGAGCAGCGACAGCTCCCCGAAGCACTCGCCCTGCGCCAGCCGCACGTGCGGCGCTTCGATGCCCGGCAGCACCACGTCCACCGCGCCTTCGGCGATCACGAAGAGCGACGTGTTGAGCTCGCCGATGACGAGCGCGCGCTGACCCGGCGCCAGCCGGCGCGTGGCGGCCGACGACACCAGCGTCCGCTTCGTGCGCGGCGTCAGCTTGTCGAAGAGCGGCGAAGATTCGAGCAGGGCGAACGCGCGGTCGGTCATGACGGCCCTCCAGAGTCTCCTCTGGCCCCGGGGCCGGGCGCAAGGACCGCGGCGGGGCCGCGCGGCCTCATCGCACCACGACCTGGAAGGCGTAGCGCCGCAGCAGGTCGGCGTCGCCCGCCCAGATGCTGAGCACGTGCGCGCCGGCGCCCACGGCGTAGGCCGGCACCGTGACCGTCATGGCGCCACCGGGTTCGGCGTCCACCGGCCAGCGGCGGATCTCGCCGGTGGCGACGGATTCGAGCTCCGCCGTGAGCTCGTCGGCGGGGCGATCGAACCCGGTGACCCGGATCTGCACCTGGGCGGTCTGTTTCGCCACGGTGACGGGCGGCGCGGGGGCGGAGGCGGCGCCGGGCTCCGGGGTCGCGAGGGTCACGATCGCCAGTGGTCCGGCGGTGGTGTCGGTCGAGCCTGGCGCCGGAGCGGTACCGCCGCAGGCGCACGCGAGAAGGATGACGACCACGGGTGTCAGGAGCCGCACACTCCGGGTTGTACCAGATTCGGGCTGGAGGGACGTGGCGGCGCCGGACGCTGCGCCGGGTCAGGGTATCAGTAGCGCTTCCAGCGGCGTGGGAAGATAGGCCGATGCCCGCCGCCGTCGTCCTCCTCAGCGGAGGCCTGGATTCCTATACCGCCGCCGCCGTGGCCCGACGCGACGGCTTCGACCTCTACGCGCTCAGCGTGCGCTACGGCCAGCGGCACGTGACCGAGCTCGACGCCGCGCGCCGCGTGGCGGCCGCACTCGGTGTCGCCCGGCACCTCGAGATCGATGTCGAGTTGTCGCGGATGGGTGGCTCGGCGCTGACCGACGACATCGCCGTACCCAAGGATCAGCCGATCGATCCGGCCGTGATTCCCGTCACCTACGTACCGGCCCGCAACACGGTGTTCCTGTCGCTGGCGCTCGGCTGGGCCGAAGTCGTCGGCGCCACCGACCTCGTCATCGGCGTGAACGCGCTCGACTACTCGGGCTATCCCGACTGCCGGCCCGAGTTCATCCGCGCCTTCGAGACGCTGGCGGGTCTGGGTACGAAGGCCGGCGTCGAAGGCGCGGCCTTCCGGGTGCACACCCCGCTCATCGCGCTGTCGAAGGCCGAAATCGTGCGCCTGGGCTTGTCGCTCGGCCTCGACTACGGCCTCACACATAGTTGCTACGACCCGCCCGCCGATGGCCGTCCGTGCGGCCATTGCGACAGTTGTCTGTTGCGCGCCGCCGGCTTCGCCGACGCTGGCGCCGTCGATCCCCTCGTTGCCCGCGCCTGACCCCAATGACCGATCGCCTCTACTACACAGACGCTTACCTCGCCGAGTTCGACGCCGACGTCACCGCCTGCGTCCCGGATGGTGACCGCTTCGCGGTCACGCTGTCGGCCACGGCGTTCTATCCGACGTCGGGCGGGCAGCCGCACGATCTGGGCCGGCTCGGCGGACGCGCAGTCGTGGACGTCGTGGACGACGACAAAGGGCGGCTGGTGCACGTGGTGGACGGACCGCTCGACGTCGGCGCGGGCGTGCACGGCGCGATCGACTGGGCGCGCCGCTTCGATCACATGCAGCAGCACACCGGTCAGCACGTGCTGTCGGCGGCGTTCGAGACAACCTGCAAAGCCCGCACCGAGAGCTTCCATCTCGGCGCCACGAGCGCCACCATCGACCTCGGCCGGATGGTCTCGCCGCAGGACATCGCCGCTGCCGAAGACGACGCCAACCGCGTGGTCTGGCAGGACCGCGACGTGCGCGTGCGTTTCGTGTCGGCGGAGGAGGCCGCGGCGCTGCCGCTGCGCAAGGAATCGGGACGCGCCGGCACGCTCCGCCTCGTCGACGTGACCGACTACGATCTGTCGGCCTGCGGCGGCACGCACGTGGCGCGCACCGGCGGCATCGGCCTCATCAGCGTCACCGGGTGGGAGAGGTTCAAGGGCGGCACCCGCGTCGAGTTCCGCTGCGGCGGCCGGGCCCTGCAACAGCTGCGCGAATGGCGCGACGCCCTGCAGGCGGCCAACCGCGTGCTGTCGGTATCGCCGATCGAGCTCGGGCCGGCCATCGAGCGCCTGCAGGCCGAGAACAAGACGCTCGGCCGCACGGTGCGCGGGCTGCAGGAGCAGCTGGCAGGACAGATGGCCGCCGACCTCGTCAGCATGAGCGTCACGGTCAACGGCCGCGTCGTCGTGGCCCAGGCGCTCGATGGCTGGGAAGCGGGCGGTCTCAAGGCGATCGCGGCGGCGATCGCGGCGACCCCCGGTGGCTGCGCGGCGGTGTTCTCCACCGCGCCGCCGGTGCTGGCCGTCATTGCGCGCGCCCCTGAAGTCGCGCTCGATGCCGGGGCGGTGCTGAAGGCCCTCATCGCGCGTTTCGGCGGCAAGGGCGGCGGCAAGTCCGACCTCGCGCAGGGCGGAGGACTCGCCGGAGACATCGGCGAGATCGTCGAAGCCGCCCGCATCGCGCTGTCGTCGTAGCGCTGCTCGACGTCAGTTCCCTCGAGCGCAGGGTTCCAAACCCCAAGCCCCGAGCCCCGAGGCCCGCCTATTTGGGCGCCATGCGCAGGGCGCCGTCGAGGCGGATCACTTCGCCGTTCAGCATCTCGTTCTCCACGACATGGCGGACCAGCGCGCCGTATTCGTCGGGACGGCCGAGCCGCGAGGGGAACGGCACCTGCTGGCCCAGCGACACCCGCGCCGCTTCCGGCAGCGCCGCCAGCAGCGGCGTGTCGAAGATGCCCGGAGCAATCGTGACGCAGCGGATGCCGAGCGGCGCGAACTCGCGCGCGACCGGTAGCGTGAGCCCGACCACGCCGCCCTTGGAGGCGGCATAGGCGGCCTGACCGATCTGGCCCTCGAAGGCCGCAATCGAGGCAGTGTTCACGATGACGCCGCGCTCGCCGCTGGCTTCGGGCGTGTTGGTGGCCATCACCGCGGCGGCCAGGCGGATGACGTTGAAGGTGCCGCCGACGTTGACGCGAATGGTCTTCTCGAACAGGTCCAGCGCGTGCGGGCCGTTTCTGCCGAGCACCTTGGCCGCCGGACAGATGCCGGCGGCGTTGACCACGCCGTGCAGGCCACCGAAGTGCGAGACCGCCATCTGCACCGCGGCCTGGATCTCGGCCTCGCTCGTCACATCGGCCCGCACGAATTTTGCCCGCGTACCCAGCGCCGCTTCGGTCGCCGCACCGACTTCGGCGTTCACGTCCACGAGGATCGCGTGCCCGCCGGCCGCCACGATCGCTTCGGCCGCGGCCCGGCCCAGGCCCGACGCGCCGCCGGTGGTGATGAACGTCTTTCCTTCGATACGCATCGCTCGTGACTCCGTGTCTCCTGCGCCCACCCGCGGGCGCCGGACTCGTCAGGATACCAGTCCGGCCACGACCTGGCCCCCCTGGCGAGAGCCCGGTCCGGGTGGGGGATAGAATTGCCGGGTGCTTTCCGTGATGCCGGTGCTGCCGGGGCTGGCGGCGGCCGTGCTCGTGATGTTCGCGGGCTTCTCGCTCGCCGACGTCGTCGGCCGGCAGATGCTGGCGGCGCGGGGCCTGTCGGGTGCCAGTCCGATCTCCGGCGTGCCGGTGGCGATCGTGCTCGGTCTGCTGCTGCGCAATCTGCTGACGCTTCCGGAGGCGCTCGGACCCGGCCTCAAGTTCTGCACGACGACGCTGCTGCGTCTGGGCATCGTGCTGGTCGGCATCAAGCTCAGCGTGGTCGAGATGGCGCGTCTCGGCATTGCCGGGGTGCCGGTGGTGATGGTGGCCATCGCGACCGGCTTGCTGTTTGTGACCTGGTTCAACCGCAAGCTGGGCTTGCCGCCGCGGCTCGGGACCCTCATCGCCGCCGGTACCAGCATCTGCGGCGTGACGGCGATCGTCTCGACGGCGCCGGCGATTGACGCCGACGAGCGCGAGGTGGCGTACGCCGTGGCGAACGTGGTGGCGTTCGGGCTGTTCGGGATGCTGGTCTATCCGTATCTTGCGCATGCGCTGCTGCCGGGCTCGGCCGCCATCGGCCTCTTCCTCGGCACCGCGGTGCACGACACCTCGCAGGTGGTCGGCGCCGCGCTCACCTACCGTCAGATCTACGCCGACGACGCCGTGCTGCGCGTGGCCACGGTGACCAAGCTCACCCGCAACCTGTTCCTGGCGGTCGTGATACCGCTGCTCACGTGGATGCACGCGCGCGAGGGTGCCGCTGGCGGCAGGACCCGGGCCACGAACTGGCGCACGCTGGTGCCGTCGTTCGTGTTGGGTTTCGTCGGGATGGCCGTCGTGCGCTCGATCGCCGATGCCATGCTCGGCCGCGGCGCGCTCGCCTTCGGCGTGTGGGACGCGGACGGCTGGAGGGCGATGACGGCGTTCATTGGCGACACCGTGGGCGCACAGTGGCTGCTCGGCACGGCGATGGCCGCGGTGGGTCTCAACACGCGGTTTGCCGTGTTCAAGGGCGTGGGCCTCAAGCCGTTTGTCGTCGGCATGGCCGGCGCGCTGGTCGTCGGCGGCGCGGGCTTCGTGATGGCGCTGCTGTTCGGGCGCTACGTGACGATCTGATTCCGATTTCGAAGATCGACCTTGACTGGACTCACTCGGCCGCCCAAGAATACCCGCCCGGCGGCGGCCCGTGCCGTCCCGAGAGTCGATTCAACCGGATCGACGCGGTCAAGACCTTGATTGGGGTGTACCTATGAGAAAACGGTTGTACCTCGGCGCCCTGACTCTCGCCGTGGCGGCGTTGATCTCGCCACTCGCCACTTCTCGTCCCGGGCCCATTGAGTCTTCCGTCCAGGCACCCGAGACCGGACGACTGAAGAAACTTCCAGTCGGCCTGGCCACGAAGTTCGCGGCCATGGCCACGTTCTCGCCGGGTGCGGCCACGCTGCTCGAAGAGGCTGCGGGCGGCACGGGCGCGCAAGACTGGCTCGAGCACGCCACGCCGGGCACCGACATCCCGTACGCTGCCTTCGCCGGGGCGCGCGGCGCCTGGCTCGGACTGAAGGCGCGGCCGGCCGTTGGCGGCGGCGCGTGGACGCCCCTTGGCCCGGTCTACGGAAAGGGCGCCGACAATCCGTTCAGAGATCGCACGGTCTACAACGCGGGAACCGACAACTTCAGCGGCCGCTCCATTGCGGCCGCCATCGATCCCAACTGCGTCGTCGGCAACTGCCGTCTGTGGCTGGCCAACGCCAACGGCGGGGTGTGGATGACGCGCGATGCGCTGGCCGCCGAGCCGGCCTGGGAGTTCCAGTCCCACACCTTCGAACACAACAACGTGGCCGAGATCATCCTCGACCCGAACGACCCGTCCGCCGACACATTGTGGGCCGGCACGGGCGAACCGAACGCGTGCGGCAGCGGATGCACGGCGGGTGTTGGTCTCTACAAGAGCAACAACGGCGGCAAGTCGTGGAAGGGTCCCATCGGCAGCGCGCAGTTTGCCGGTCGGGCCGTGGGCTCGATTGCGGTGCAACCGGGCAATCCCGATGTCGTCTTCGCGGCCTCGGGCCGCGGTGTCCTGGGTGTCTCGAACACGTGCTGCGGCGGCGTCGATGCGCTGATTCCTGGCGCCCCACACTTCGGCTTGTATCGCTCGGTCGATGGCGGCAGCAACTGGCAGCTGGTCACCCAGGGCGCGCCGGCGCTGTGCACGGCGTCGACGCCGGACCAAGTGGCGCTGAATCTGACCCCGTGCGCGCCGCGCGGCGCCCGTCGCGTGATGTTCGATCCCGTGGACCCGAACACGGTCTACGTCTCGTTCCTGTCGCGCGGCATCTGGCGCTCGCGCGATCTCGGCAACACCTGGGAGCGGATCATGCCCCTCCTGGGATCGGGCACGGCCGAGCGTGCGGAGTTCGACGTGGTGCAGCTCGGCACCGAAACGCGTATGTACGTGGGTGTGGGGGGCGGCGGTCTCTTCGCGCGCTTCCGTCGCAACGACGCGGTGCGCCTGACTTCGGCCGCGACGGCGCTGGCCGGCTGGATCGACTTGACCAGCTCCAATGTGTCGACGAACCCCGCTGGCTATTCCAGCTTCGGTTACTGTGACGGCCAGTGCAGCTACGACAACGATGTCTACGTGCCTCCCGGCGCGGGCCCCGACACGGTCTACCTGCTTGGCGACTACGAATACAACGAGAACAACAACGTCTCGGGGCGATCGAACGGCCGGGGCATCCTTCTGTCCACCAACGCCGGCGTGCACTTCACGGACATGACCGAGGACGCATCGGACAACGTGTATCCGGTGCAGGCGCATCCCGATCACCACGCCCTCGTGACCAACCCCGGCAACTGGCAGCAGTTCTTCGACCTGGGCGACGGCGGCATCATCCGCTCGAACGGGAACTTCGTCGACGATTCCGGCGATTGCGACGCGGTCAAGGGCATCACCAATGCGGCGCGGCTGGCGTTCTGCCGCCTGGTGCTCGCGCGCATCCCCGAGCGGCTCGAACCCATCAACAAGGGCCTTCGGACGCTGCACTTCTACCAGATCGAATACAACAAGGCGAATCCCGACATCATCACCGGTGGCACGCAGGACAACGGGTCCTGGGAGACGGTGGGCGGCGACACGTGGCTCAACACCAACATCGCCGACGGCGGCCACAACGCCTACGACGCCCTCGGCGGGAACCCGGCGTTCCGCATGACCGCCTGGCAGCAGGGCCAGCTGGAAGTGAGCTTCACCCCGCAGAACCAGACCGACGTCACGTGGGTGTCGGACACCATGTTCGTCTTCTACGGCAACGAACTCGTACCGTTCATCGGCAACGCGATCACCGATCCGGTCGTGCCCGGACAGCTCTGGCACGGACGCGAGCACGTCTTCCGCGCTGGCAACCACGGCCTCAATCCCCTGTTTCCGAGGGCTGATGTGCTGGCAGCCTGCAACGTGTGGACGGGCTCTGGTGACATCGACGGCAACGGCATCTACGAACCGGCAACCGATATCTGCGACGACTTCAAGCCACTGGGCGATCCCGGCGCGAACGGCCGCCTGAGCGCGCCCGTGTGGGGCGATCGCGCCGGCGGCAGCGTGTCGGTGGTGGAACGCGCGAAGAGCGACTCATCCACCCTGTGGGTCGCGACCAGCCTCGGACGCGTGTTCGTGTCGAAGAACGCCGACGCGCTGGTGCCGGCGAGCGTCGCGTTCACGCGCCTCGACAGCCGCGCCGCCAACGACCCGCCGCGCTATCCGACCTCGATCTTCGTGGATCCGGAGGACGCGAACCATGCGTGGATCACCTACAGCGGCTTCAACGTGAAGACGCCGGCCACGCCGGGCCACGTCTTCGAGGTGCGCTACGTCCCGGCCACTGGCGCGGTGACCTTCACGAACCTGGACGGACACAAGATCAACGGGTTCGGCGACATTCCGGCCACATCGGTGATCGTCAGCCCGAAGGGCACGCTCTACGTCGGCAACGACTTCGGCGTCGTGCAGAAGCAGAAGAGTTCGCAGGTCTGGCACAGTACGGCGGCGGGCCTGCCCAACGTGACGGTATCGGATCTCGTCTACGTGCCCGAGCGCGGGGTGCTGTATGCCGGCACGCACGGGCAGGGAGTCTGGCGGCTCAAGGTACACTGAGCAGGCCGGCGCGCGAGGCATCACGGGGCCGCCCGTCAAGTGGACGGGCGGCCCTCTTTTCATCGGGGCGTGAGGGGCAACGCAACCAGCGCCAGCAGCAGCGCGTCCACGCGCTCGTCGATCTCGGTCCCGCGCACATGGAAGCCGTTCGACAGGAACGCGAAGGCGAGCGGCTCGCCGGCCGTGGTCTCGACAAACCCCGCCAGCGAGCGGACGTTCGACATCGAGCCCGATTTGGCGTGCACGCGCCCGGCTGCCGGCGTGCCGGTGAGGCGCCGCTCGAGCATGCCGGGGCCGCCGGTCACGGGCAGCACGGCGCGCAGGCCCTCGCGCAGGCCCGGCCGCCGCCACGCGCCGTCGAGCGTCGCGACCAGCGTGTCGGCGGAGAGGTAGTCGTTTCTCGACAGGCCGGAGCCATCGCGCGTCAGGTAGCCGTCGGCCGGCACGCCGAGCGAGTCGAGCGTCGCCTTGAGCGCCGTAACGCCGTCAGCGGTGCTGGCCGGCGGGGTCTGGTCGAGTGCCACCACCAGCGACTCGGCGTAGAGGTTGATGCTCCAGGCCAGCATCTCGGAGGCGATTTCGCTGAGCGGCGCTGACTGATCGACCAGCAGCGTCGTGGCCTCTGAGGCGCGGGCGCGATCGGACTCCTCGTCGATGTCCACGCCGGTGCCGTCCACGGCGATGCCCTGGCGGATGAGCGCCTGCCGCAGCTCGCCGGCGAAGAACAGCGTCGGGTTGGCGACGGCGACCGTGGTGCTGATCGGCTCGCCGCCCCAGGGCGCCCGTCCGCGCACCTCGAGGAAGCGGGTCCCCGGTTCCCGCGCGACCACCAGTGCCGGTGTCGTGTCCTGGGCCGAGGTCACGGCCTGGACGTCGAGGAGCAGGCCGTGGTTCGACGGCGACACGTAGACCACCGGCGGGGCGCCGGGGGTGAGGCCCGGCCCCAGCGTCACGGTGACGACGTTCTCGTTGTACTGCAGGGCCGTGACGGCCGCGCCGTATTCTTCGACCAGATCGTCCCAGGCCCAGCCGATGCCCCAGCCCGGGGCTTCGACCAGGCTGTCATCGCCGATGACATGGCCGTTGATCCGCCGGAGGCCGCGGGCTTTGAGGGCGCGGGCCCACTGGTCGAAGGCGTCGGCGCGGCTCGGATGGCGGCGGTTGATGGTGGGATCGCCTGTGCCCACGACCAGCAGGTCGCCATCGAGCACGCCCTTCACGATCGGCCCGGTGGCCAGCAGCCGCGTCTCGAAGCGAAAGCCCCAGCCGAGCCGCTCGGCCGCCGCTACCGCCGTGAGCACCTTCATTGTCGACGCCGGCACGAGCCAGCTGCGCCCGTTGCGGCTGTAGAGCGTTTCCCCTGTGGCGAGCGAGCGCGCAACGAAGGCGACGGTCGCGTGATCGAAGGTGGACGAGGCGAGCACGCCGTCCACGAACCCGGCCAGCGACTCGATGCGGGTGGCCGGCGTGGCCGCGGGAGCGGGCGCGATGGCCGCGGGTGGCGTGTCAACGGCCGTGGGCCGTGGCGGCGTGGCGGACGTGGCAGCCGGTTTCGCCGCGCAGCCGGCGGCGAAAAACACGGCTCCGAGCGCGAAGGCGCGGAGCCGGCCGGCCGTCATTGTTTCTTCTCGGGCGGCGTGCCCGCAGGCGGAGCAGCCGTGGTGGCCGGCGCCGGCGGCGCGAGCACCTCATCCAGGGCCTTCAATGCTTCGTCCACGGCGCTGCCGGTGAGTTTCATCGCGCCGGCTTCGTCGGGCCTCGTGCCGTAGGCGTCGGCGCCATCGCGTCCGATGCTGGCGTCTTCCTTCTTGTTCTCGTCGAACGCCGCCGTGATCTTCACCGCCGGCGTCGCCGCCGCCGCCGGCGCCGCCGCCACGAAGATGTCGGCGCGCAGGTTCGAGAGCTTGGCGAGCAGGTCGTCCATCTTGGCCGCGTCGGCATCGCGCGTCGCGCCGCCGGTGGCGATGGTCCACTTGTCGGTCGGGTTGTCGCCGCTGCCGGCCACTTTCGTGAAGGTGACCGTATCGGCGCCGCGGTTGATGACGAGCGACTTGGCTGAGAAGGCGCGGAACTCGAACAGCTCCTTCTTCCGGTATTCGCCGGCATCCTTGAGCAGCTCGGTGGCAAACGCCGGATCGACCGTGAAGACCATCGGCCGCGCCATGTCACGCGCGTAGGCCTTGCCCTCGACCGAGGTGCCCACGGCGAGCGTGGCGGTGGTCGAGCCGGCCTTGATGACGATCGACGACGACGGCTGGTCGAGGCCGTACTTCTTCAGGTCGGTCAGGTCGGTGGTCTCGATGCCCGACATCATCGTGGTCGACAGGCGCGTGAGCAGACCCTCGATGGCGCCGTAGTCGCCACGGGCGTTCACCGGCGCCGTCACCCGCCAGTCGGAGTTCGCCCGCGTGAAGGTCACCGGCACGCGGCCGTCGGCCGTGATCTCGAGGCCGTCGGCCTTATCGCGCTCGAAGCGCAGCACCCGCTTGTCGCGCAGCTCGAAGGCCGAGCGCGCGAGGCTCGTCTCGACGAAGGTCGCGACCAGGAACACGCGCCCGTCGTCGCCCTGCACCGCGTAGAGGTCGCTGCCGGCCGGCGTCTGATCGCCGAGGCGCACGCGGCCCGTCACGCCGCCTTTCGCCGTGAAGGAGATGTCGGACTTGGGCGCCGTCAACCCGTATTCCGCGAGGTTGGCGGCCTTCGGATCGACCTCGCGGGTGATCTCGAGCGAGGTCAGGCCGCCGACGAGCGCGGTGACCTCATTCTGGTCGGCGTCGGTGGCGACCGGCTCGACCAGCATCCATTTGCCGTCGGTCTTCTTCAGCACCGAGGTGTCACCCTTGGCGGTGACGCGCAGTTCCTCGATGTCGTCGGCGGCCACGCTGAAGACCTTCGCCTTCAGTTCGGTCTCGGGCCGCTCCGCATCGACGAAGTAGATGTATGCGCCGAGCCCCGAGGCCACGACCACGAGCGCCAGCGTCGACCACAGCCCTTTCATCTACCGCCTCCGCCACCAGGTGTAGATCCCGAGGCCGAAGATCGCCGCGGGGATGAGGAAGATCGAGAGGAGCATGACCTGATAGACCTGGTCGGCCGTCATCGTGAGGCGCCGGTCTTCGGGCGCCTTGGGACGCACGGCGATGAGGCCTTCCTGCTGCGAGAGCCACCCGAGGGTGTTCATGAAGAGGTCACGGTTGCCCTGAATGCCAAGGCCGGCATTGGCGGCGAAGTCCGAATCGCCCATCACCACGATGCGGGTCTCGGCCTTGGGTGGCGCTTCGGTGCCGGCGGCCGGTGCCGGTGCGGCCGGCGCGTCCGTGGCGGCGCCAGACACCGCCACCGCGAGCGAGATCGGGCCCTGACGGTCGCCAGACGTCGCGTCGAGCGACACCTCGGTGCCGGCCACCAGGCCGTCGATGTCCTTCTCGGCCCAGCTGCGATCGCTGGTCTCGATGATCGACTGCGGCGACCGGCCCTCGACCGTCGCGACGGTGAGCGAGCGGGCCAGCGGATAGGCCGTCATCAGGTTGAAGCGGTCGGTGATCGGATGCGCCGGGTAGCTGGCGGCCACCGGCACGGTCGGGCCCGCCCCGAACATCTGTCCGACGCCGGAGGCGTCGACGACGACGTCGTTGCCGACCTCGATGCCCCATTCCTTGAGCAGGCCGGTGAGGTTCGGCAGCGTGCCGTCGCCGGACTTTTCCGCCGGATCGAGCATTGCGAACAGCGTGCCGCCCTTCGCCAGGTACTTCTTGAGGGCGTCGATTTCGCCCGGGAAGAAGTCGGTCACCGGGCCGGCGATGATGACCGCCGTCGCGCCGTCGGGCACCGCGGAGGTCTGCGCGATCACCAGCTTTTCGAAGCCGTAGTTGTCGCCCTTGAGCGAATCGGCGACCGCGTTGTAGCCGGTGCGCTCGCTGCTGGCCGGGTCCTTCTCGCCGTGGCCCTGCGTGAAGTAGACCTTCCGCTCCTGGCCGGTGGTCGCCTTGATGAAGGCGTTGGCGATGTCCTGCTCTTCGATCTGCGTGATGCGCTCGACACGGCCCTTGTATTCGAGCACCAGCGTGCCGGGCGTGGTGACGTTGGCCGCCTTGGTCTTGGCGGGCTCGCGGTCCATGTCCACGTAGTCGACGGTGAGCTGCTTGCTCTGGTAGGCGTACTCCTCGAGCCGGTCCTTGATGCGGTCGAAGCCGGTGGTGAGGTCGTAGACGGTGATCTTCGCCGGTGCATCGAGGCCCTGCAGCACCTTCAGCGTCTGCTCCGAGAGGCTGAAGGCCTGGTTGGCCGTGAGATCCCAGCGCCTGTTCTGCCGCACGCCGAGGTAGTTGACGGCGACCAGAATCGCCAGCATCGCGAGGATGCTGACCACCGACATGGTGCCCATCTTCGTCGAGCGGGCGCTGGCGCCGGTGGACGACTCGCGCCACTGGGCCAGCAGGTAGACGAGGATGCACGCCAGTCCGGCCCACGCCGTATAGGTGCGATAGACATCGAGTTCCGGCTTGAGGAAGCGGAGCCCGAGAGCCACGACCACGAGGGCCGTGCCGACCCAGCCGATGATTGCCGCAATCTTCGCCATGATCAGCCCCGCCACCGTTCGCTGTCCACGGACTTGGCCGTGAGGAAGAGTCCGAACACGATGAAACTCACGTAGTAGACCAGATGTTTCGTGTCGATGATGCCGCGGGCGAAGTCGTCGAGATGGTCGGTGATCGACAGGTGCGTGACGATCGCCTGGCCGGTTGGCCCCATCGACTGCCCGAGCCAGTTGATGACCCACAGCATGAGGAAGACCGCAAACGACACCATGCCGGCCACGATCTGGTTCTTCGTCAGGCTCGAGATGAACAGGCCCGCCGAGATGAAACACGAGCCCATGAGCAGCAGCCCGAGATAGCCGGTCGCCACCGGCTTCCACTCGGGACTGCCGTAAGCGAAGAGCACCGCGATGTGGATGATGGTCACGCCGAGCATCACCGCATACAGGGCCAGGGCACCGAAGAACTTGCCGAGGATGATCTGCACGTCGGTGAGGGGTGAGGTGAGCAGCAGCTCCATCGTGCCGGAGCGCTTCTCTTCCGCGTAGCTGCGCATCGTGATCATCGGCATCACGAACAGCACGATGACGCTGACGTTCATGAACGCCGGGCCGATGAGCGCCTGGTTGACGTTGAGCGCGCCGCCGGCTCCCGGCGCCATCTGCATGCTCTGGCGCTCGAAGAAGTAGAGGAACGTGTAGAAGAAGTAGCCGAACAGCAGCGCGAAGAAGCCGATGACGACATACGCAATCGGCGACGCGAAGTAGCCCTGCAGTTCCTTGCGGGCGATGGTGACGACGTTACGCACTGGCCACCTCCGTTTCGGGCGCGGCCACCGCGGGCGCCGCGCCGGTATCTTCGGTGGTGAGGCTGAGGAAGATGTCCTCGAGGCTCATGCGCATCGGCCGCAGTTCGAGCAGACCCCAGCCGTGACTGACGACCGCGGCGGCGAGCTCGCGACGCACGTCGCGCCCCTGCTCGCTGTCGATCTCGATCGAGGTGAGCCCGCCCTCGGCCACGTCGGCCTTGACGCGGGTGACGCCGGCAATCGCCGACAGCACCGGAGCGACGTCGGATCCGGGCGCGACCACCTGGAGGAACATCGTCTCGCTGCCGCGCAGGCGGGCGGTGAGGTTGGCCGGCGTGTCCACCGCCACCACCTTGCCGCGGGCGATGATCACGACCCGGTTGCAGGTCTGCGAGACCTCGGGAAGGATGTGCGTGCTGAGCACCACCGTGTGGTTGCCGCCCAGTTCGGTGATGAGCTGCCGCGCCTCGATGATCTGCTTCGGATCGAGGCCGGCGGTGGGCTCGTCGAGCACCAGCACGTCGGGATTGTGGATGAGCGCCTGGGCCAGGCCGACGCGCTGCTTGTAGCCTTTCGAGAGCTTGCCGCAGTGCCGCGACGCCATGTCGTCGATGTGCGTCTTCTTCATGACGTCGTCGACGCGGGCGCGGACTTCGCGCGACGGCACGCCCTTGATGCGGGCGACGAACGTCACGTAGTCGCGGACCGTCATGTCCGGATAGAGCGGCGGCGTCTCGGGCAGGTAGCCGGTACGCTTCTTGGCGGCGATGGAATCGCTGAAGACGTCGTGGCCGGCTACCGTCACCGTGCCTTCCGAGGCAGGCATGTAGCCGGTGATGATCCGCATCGTCGTCGTCTTGCCGGCGCCGTTTGGACCGAGAAAGCCCAGAATTTCACCGACCCCGACGCTGAAGCTGACGTCGTCGACGGCCGTGAACGGACCGTAGCGCTTGCTGAGGTGCTGCACCTCGATCACGGTGTTTCTCCTCCGGCTGAGTGTCTTTGAAGTCGTTCTCGTCTAACCTGTAAGCTCTAGACGGGTCAAAGCTGAGCTCTGACAGCCCTTGATCTTAGTCGAACCGACCATGCCGGGCAAGCGTCGGGCGCATCGCCGAGGAGGTCTGTGAAGCGGCTTTTCATCGCGATATTCCTGCTCGTCATCGTGGCCGGCGGGGGCGCCTGGTGGTGGGCCCGGCAGTCCATTCCCCCCTTGGACGGCGAGTGGCGCCTGTCTGGTCTGGGTGGTCCGGTGGAAGTGCTGCACGACGGCTTCGGCGTGCCGCACGTCTACGCGCGTGACACCGGCGATGCCTGGTTCGTGGCCGGCGCCCTGCACGCCCGCGACCGTTTCTGGCAGATGGAGTTGTACCGGCGGGCGGCCTCCGGCCGGCTGTCGGAAGTATTCGGCGAGGCCACCCTGGCCATCGATCGCCGGATGCTCACGCTCGGCATCCGTGCTGCGGCTCAGGCGGAACTGGCCCGGCTCGGCCCCGCCGCGCGCACTGCGCTGACGCGCTATGCCGAAGGCGTGAATGCCGCCGCCGCGACCCGGCCGGGCCGCCAGCGGCCGCTCGAGTTCCAGTTGCTGGGCGTGGCGCCGGCGCCGTGGACTCCGGAAGACTCGCTGGCCATCGGGCGCCTGCTGGCTTTCCGCCTGGCCGAGAACCAGGGGGCCGAGCTGGTCCGTCATGCCCTTACGCGCGCGCTCGGGCAAACGGCGGCCGACGACCTGACCGGCCGCTATCCCGCCGCCGCGCCGACGGTGCTCGGCGAGTTGGCCGAGACCCAGCCGCCTCCGGCGCCGCCGCCGGCAGCGCCGCCGCCGCCCGCACCGATTCCGCCGCCGGCCGTGCCGTCGCCGTCACTCCTGGCCCGGTCCGCCTCACCCTATCCGCCCGCGCTCGCCTGGCTCGACCCTGCCGCGCCGCGCGGGAACAGCAATGCCTGGGTGGTCGCCGGATCGCGCACCGCCACCGGCCGGCCCATCCTCGCCAACGACCCCCATCTCATCATCGAGATGCCGGCGGTGTGGTACGAGCTGCACCTGGTGGCCGCCGGACTCGACGTGCAGGGCGTGACCGTGCCGGGCACGCCGTTTGTCGCCATCGGCCACAACGCCCGCATCGCCTGGGGCATCACCAACACCGGCGCCGACGTGCAGGACTTCGTCGTGCAGACCTTCGATCTGGCCGGCCAGCGCGTGCAGGGCCCGCAGGGCTGGGAGCCGGTGACCGTGGAGACGCAGCCGATTCCCGTGAAGGGGCGATCGACGCCGGTGCCGTTCGAGGTGTGGAAGACGCCACAAGGCGTGGTCTACGCCGACGAGTCGCTCGAGTGGGAATCGGCGCCCTCGTGGCTCACCGCGGACGTGCCGCGCACCGGGCAGCAGCGGGCGCTCGTGCTGCGCTGGGAAGGCTTCGATGGCGGCTACGGCGACGGCTTCGAAGCGGTCAACAGGGCCGGGAACTGGAGCGACTTCCAGGCGGCGTTCGACGGCTTGTCGGCGATCTCGCTCAATACCCTCTATGCCGACATCGACGGCAACATCGGCTACCTGATGACGGGACAGTTGCCGGCGCGCGCCGGCAGCGACGGCGCCCGTCCGGTCCCGGTGGGCGCGTCGGGCCGTGGCTCGCCAATTGGCGGCGCCGGCGCCTTGCCGCGGCTCTTCAACCCGGCGCGCGGCTTTCTCGCGACGACCAACAACCCCGTGGTGCGCGGCGACAGTCCCTTCATCACGCGCGACTGGATGGGCGCGCACCGGGCCGCCCGGGTCACCGACGTGTTGACTGCCGCCGAGAAGCTCGACGTGACGGCCTCGACGACCCTGCAGCTCGATCGCGAGAGCGGCGCGGCCCGCGATGTGCTCCAGGGCCTCGAAGGCGCGCTGGCACGCGCGAAGCAGACCAGCGCAGAACCCCGCGGCGCGGCGCTGCTCGAACGGCTCCGCGGCTGGAACTTCGTGGTCGATGACGGCGAGGTGCCGGCCCTCTTCGCCGCGTTCGAGAACCGCCTGTGGCACCGCGCCTTCGCCGACGAACTGCCCGCCGACCTCTTCCGCCGCTACTACCAGTGGGCGGGCGCCGAACGCGCCGCCGGCCTCTATTCCATGCTCGATGACGCCACCGCGCGCTGGTGGGACGACATCGGCACCGTCGATCGCCGCGAGTCACGCGACGACATCTTCCTGCTGGCGGCCACAGACGCGGCGGCCGACGTCGAGCAGTGGGCCAGTGGCGCGCGCGGGTGGGACCAGGTGCATGGCGCGCGCTTCCGCCATCCGCTCGCCGACGGCGGTCGCCTGTTCAACTGGTTCTTCAGCCGTGGTCCGGTGCCGGTCTCCGGCGATGGCACGACGGTGATGCGCATCAGCCACCGCCGGCTCGAGGGCTTTGCCGCGTGGGAACACCCGTCGTGGCGGCAGGTGCTCGACGTGGGCAGCTGGGACACGTCGAAGGTGGTGCTGCCGGCCGGCCAGTCGGGCCACCCGATGAGCCCGCACTACTTCGACCAGAACGACCTGTGGCGTCAGGGAGAATACCGCTCGCTCGTCTACTCGCGCGCCGCCGTGAACGGCGCCGCGACGAGCCGCCAGTTGCTCACGCCTTGAGGGCAGGGGCCTGTCCTTCTGCTATCCTGAACGTATGAGCACTCGCTCAGATATCAGGCCGCGCCCCTCGCGTTCCGGCGCCGTCGCCTCAGCCGCGGCCGGCCCGGTCGCCGAAGCGTGCGACGTCTTCCATATCGACCCGGCGCGCGTGGCGCGCCTGCGCCAGGCCCTCATCGCGTCCTCGTCGGTGGAGGCGTTGGCAGAGACGTTCAAGGCGCTCGGCGATCCGACTCGTGTGCGCGTGCTCGACGCGCTCTCGCACGGCGAGCTGTGCGTCTGCGATCTCGCGCAACTGGTCCACCTCAGCCAGTCGGCCACCTCGCATCAACTGCGGTTGCTGCGGGCGCTGCGTCTCGTGCGCAGCCGGCGGGCCGGTCGCATGGTGTTCTACACGCTCGACGATCGGCACATCGTCACACTGTTCCGTCAGGGCCTGCGCCACGTCGAGGAAGCGGCCGTGAAGCCGCGCAGGCGCCTGGCGTGACCACGGCCGTGGCTGCTCCCGTCTGCTCGAAGTGCGCACTGCACGCAGAGTCGGTGTTCCGCGTCGCCGGTATGGACTGCGCCGAGGAAGCGCTGATTCTCGAGCGCCGTCTCACGCCGCTGGCCGGGGTCGAAGCCCTGAACGTCGACGTGATGGGGCAGAAGATGCGCGTCTCGTATGACGCGGCGGTGGTGACGGCGGCGGCGATTGCCGACGCGGTGGCCGAAACCGGCATGAAGGCGTGGCTGGAACACGAACGGCCGATCGAGACGCCGTCCTCCGACGCGTCCACCTGGCCGCTCGCCGCGGCCGGCGTGGCGGTGGCGGGCGGTCTAGCCGTGCAGTTCGTGGCGGCAGATCCGCGCTGGGGCTGGCCGCTCTTCGCGGCGGCCGTGCTCCTCGCCGGCCGACAGCCGGCAAGGAAGGGCCTGGCCTCGCTCGGCCGCCGCGTCCTCGACATCCACGTGCTGATGCTCATCGCCGTGACCGGCGCGCTCGTGCTCGGTGACTGGGCGGAGGCGGCGACCGTCATCTGGCTGTTCGCCGTGTCGCAGTGGCTCGAGGTACGCACGATGGAGCGGGCGCGCCGCGCGATTCGCGGCGTCATGACGCTGGCGCCCACCGAAGCCCGCGTCAGGCACGGCGATCACGAACACGACACCGCCGTCGATCTGGTGCTGCCCGGCGCCATCATCATCGTGGCGCCCGGACAGAAAGTGCCGCTCGACGGGGTCGTCGTGGCCGGCGTGTCGGACCTCAATCAGGCGCCCATCACCGGCGAGTCGCTGCCGGTGGCGCGCGGCGTCGGCGACGAGGTGTTCGCCGGCACCATCAACGGACAGGGCGCGCTCGACGTGCGCGTGACGAGGGCGGTGCGGGATACGACGCTCGCCCGCATCGTGCATCTGGTCGAAGCCGCCCAGGCCGAACGGGCGCCGGCGCAGCAGTTCATCGATCGGTTCGCGCGCTGGTACACGCCCGCCGTGGTCGCCGGTGCGCTGGCCGTGTTCCTCGTGCCGGTGGTAGCGCTCGGTGGCAGCGCGGCCGAGTGGGCCTACCGCGCCCTGGTGCTGCTGGTCGTGGCGTGCCCGTGTGCGCTGGTCATCTCGACGCCGGTCTCCATCGTGGCAGCGCTGGCCACGGCGGCCAAACGCGGCGTGCTCATCAAGGGCGGCGCCCATCTCGAGCGCCTCGCCGGCGTGAAGGTCGTGGCGTTCGACAAGACCGGCACGCTCACCACCGGTGAGCCGCAGGTGGTCTCGATTCTGGCGATGGGCGGGGCCGACCAGGCCGAGGCGCTGACCGCGGCCGCCGCCATCGAGCAGCGCTCGGCGCATCCGATCGCCGACGCGATCGTGGAGGCGGCGCGGGCGCGGACGCTGGCCCTGCAGGGCGCCGAGGATGTGCGCGACCTGCCGGGCCGCGGCGCCGAGGGCCGCTGGCGCGGCCGCCACGTGCTCGTGGGGAATCCCGCCCTGCTGCGTGAACGCGACGTCACGACCGATACGACAGCGATTGCCAGTGACTTCGGCGCCCGCGGTGAGACGGCGGTGTTCGTGGCCATCGACGGCGTGGTGCAGCTGGCCATCGGCGTAGCCGATCGCCCGCGCGCGGTTGCCGCCGATGTCGTGCGGCTGCTGAAGGGCCAGGGCATCTCGCACGTGGCGCTGCTCACCGGCGACACCGCCGCTTCGGCCGTCGCTTTGGCCGCGATCACCGGCGTGACCGACGTGCGAGCCGGACTGCTGCCCGGGGAGAAGCTGGCCGCCGTGAAGGCGCTGCGCGCCGCCTACGGCCCGGTGGCGATGGTCGGCGACGGCGTCAACGACGCACCGGCACTCGCCGCGGCCGATGTCGGTGTGGCGATGGGCGCCGTGGGATCGGCGGCCGCACTCGAAGCCGCCGACGTCGCCCTCATGTCCGACGAACTGCAGAAGCTGCCCTACGCCATCCGCCTGAGCCGCGCCACGCTGGCAAACGTGCGGGTGAACATCGCCATCTCACTGGGCCTGAAGGTGGGGGTGCTGGTGCTCGCGGTCTTCGGCATGTCGACGCTGTGGATGGCCGTGGTCGCCGACACCGGCGCGTCGGTGCTGGTCGTCGCCAACGCGATGCGGCTGCTGCGTCACCAGTAGACCGGGGCTGGGTGCTGGGGGCTGGGGCATCCACGCCAGACGTGCGGTCCGGAACGCCTCCCTGCAAGACGTGTTTCTTGCCGGCGCGACAGGAGCACGCCCCAGCCCCCAGCCCCTAGTCCCCAGCACCGATCAGGATTCCGTCGGCGCGACTTCTTCGCGCTTGCGCGGCTGGAAGAAGTGGCTGTCGACGAACTCGTCGATGGCGGCCTGGTCGGCGGGGTCGACGCGATCGAACTGCAGGCCCATGCCGGCGCGCGGGTCGCTCCAGCGCACGTGAGCGTCGATGTCGAAGTCCTTCTTCGAGCCCGGCAGGCGGAAGCGCACCCGCACCTTCGTCATCGGCTCGAGCGGACTGGTCGTGCGGATGGCGATGCCGCCGCGCGAGATATTGAGCGACAAGGCGGCGGCGATGGTGGCGCCCACGTGGTACGCCGCTGGAATGCCGAGCACCACGCGCGGGCTGTCGCGGCGGTTGAAGTTGTCGGGGAAGAGGTGCGGCGCCAGCGACGGCAGGATGTGCTGCACGGCGCTGTATTCGTTCACGTAGCCGGCCACGCCCAGGGCCGCCAGCTGTCGCACCTCGTCGGCGCTCGACACCGTGCCGCTGAAGGCCAGGATCGGCAGCCGCCCTTCGTCGAGCTTGCGCACCGTGCCGATGAGCTCGGCACCCGAGCAGTGGGGCAGCCGCAGGTCGATGACCAGCAGGTCGAGGCGCTCCAGATCGGCGCGCACGCGGGCGAACAGTTCCGCCGCGCTCTTGACGGTGATGGCCCGGTGCCCGGCGCCCTCGACCGCCGTGCGGAACCGATCGCGCACCGACGCGCTGTCGTCGGCGATGACCACGCATTTCGCAGTCGTCGGATTCGTGGACATACTTGTGTGGTTGTTCGGTTCCGAGTTCGTTGCAGAATAGCTCAGGTTCCCCATATAATTCGATCACTTCTTCGCGCCTCTGCGCGCCGTCCCGTGCGACGGGGCGCAACCCTGTGTCGAAGTTGTTTTCCCAGGAGTGGTCCGCATGTCCGCGTATTGCCCCGAGTGCGACGCCGAGATCGACATCGACAGCGCCGACGCCGAGATCGGCGACGAGTTGAGCTGCTCGGAGTGCGGCTCGCTGTTGCGTGTCTCGAATGACTCGCCGCTCGAACTCGAGTTCGCCGATGACGACGATCTCGACGACGACGACGATGATGACGATGACGACGAAAAAGAGAAGGAAGAGGAAGACGACGTCGACGACGACGACGAGGACGAGAAGGAAGACGAAGACTGATCGGAGCCCGCGATGAGTGACGCGTCCGTGCTCGTGGATCCGGACGTGGCGCGCGCCAAGGCCGAGCGCCTCGACGCCCGTCTCGCGGCCCTCGGCTCGGTCGTGGTCGCCTTCAGCGGCGGCATCGACAGCGCGTTCCTCGCCGTCGTCGCCGCCCGGGTGCTCGGGCCGCGCGCCATCGCCGTGACCGGCGACAGCGCCTCCTACCCGGAGCACCACCGCCAGCAGGCCCTGGGCGTGGCGCGCGATTTCGCGCTGACGCACGAGATGGTCCCCACGTGGGAGCTCGAACGCGAGGGCTACCGCGCCAACGCCGGCGACCGCTGCTTCCATTGCAAGACCGAGCTCTACGGCACACTCGCGGCGCTCGCCCGGGCGCGCGGATTCGCTGCCGTGGCCGATGGCAGCAATGCCGATGACCGCGGCGACTACCGGCCCGGCCGCCAGGCGGCCCGCGATCACGGCGTCATCAGTCCGCTCGACGAGGTCGACCTCGGCAAAGATGAGATCCGGGCGCTCGCCCGTGGCCTCGGCATGGCCATCTGGGACGCTCCGGCGTCGGCGTGCCTGTCCTCGCGCATCCCGCACCACACCGAGGTCACCGCCCCCAAACTCAAGCAGATCGAACGCGCGGAGGAGGCGGTCCGCGCGCTTGGCTTCCGCGTCTTCCGGGTGCGCCACTTCGAACACCTCGCGCGCCTCGAGTTCGGGAAAGACGAAATGGCGCGCGCGCTCGAGCCGGCGGAGACCGCCCGCATCGTCGACAGCGTGAAAGCGGCCGGCTACGCCGAGGTGGACGTCGATCCGCGCGGCTACCGGCAGGGCAGCCTGAACGAGCCCCTGCTCCTCAGGCCGATCTCGTGACCGGCGACCAGCCGGCGCCGCCCGGTCGCCTCCGCGCGGCGCTCGTCGCCGTGCTGCTGGTGGCGGCCGGCGTCGCCGTCGGTCATCTCGGCTCACTGCCGAGCACGCTCGAAGACATCGATTCGGTGAACTTCGCGCTCGGCGTGCGCGATTTCGATCCGGGCCAGCATCGGCCGCACCCGCCCGGATATCCCGTCTACATCGCGCTCGGCAAGGCCGCGACCGCCGTCACGCGCGCGGCCTGGCCCGAGGGGCGCCCCGATCGCGTGGAGGCGCGAGCGCTGGCCGCACTGTCGCTGGCCGGCGCGCTGGCGCTCGTGTGGCTGACGGCGCGGGTCAGCGCCACCTTCTCCCCCGGCGGCGCCGAACGCACCGCCCAGCCGTGGCTCACCAAGCGCTCGGCACTGACGGCGCTGCTCGTCGCGGCCTGCCCGCTCACGTGGTACCTGGCGGCCCGTCCGATGAGCGACGTGCCGGGGCTGGCCGCCGCCTGTGCGGCCCTGGCCTGCATCGGCCTCGCGTGGTGGCGTCAGCATCCGGCCGACGACGGCTCGCGGCGCCTGACCGCGCCCGAGATGGCGGCGTCGGGCCGCATGATCGTGCTCGGCGCGCTGCTGGCCGGCTTCGCCGTGGGCTTCCGCACGCAGACGCTCTGGCTCACGGCGCCGCTGCTGGTCCTGGTGCTGGCCGACCGCGCGGGCCGCGGCCTGGCCGGCGCGCTGCTCGGCTCGGCCATCGCCTTTACCGTCGGCGCGCTCGCCTGGGGTATCCCGCTACTGGTCGCCAGCGGCGGGCTGGACGCCTATCTTGCGGCGCTCGGCTCGCAGGCGGGCGAAGACTTCGCCGGCGTGGAGATGCTCTATCTCAACCCGACGCCCCGTCTGGCGGCCTTCGCGCTGATGCGGACCTTCGTGTGGCCGTGGGACAGCGTGCCGCTGGCCAGCGTGGTGCTGGTCATGGCGGCCCTCGGCGCGGTCGTGCTGCTGGCCCGCGAACTTCGCACGGCGCTGGCCGTGGCCGCCATCACCCTGCCGTACCTGGCGTTTCACCTCGCCTTCCAGGACACGGTGTTCTCGCGCTACGCGCTGCCGCTGGTGCTGCCGGTGGCGTTTCTCGCCGCCGTGGCCTTCGATGCCGCCGGCCGCGCCGGCGCGTTGGCGGCCGTGGCGCTGGCCGCGTGGAGCCTCAGCATCGCCGTGCCGCAGCAGCGCGCCTACACCGCGCAGGGCAGCCCGACGGCGCGCCTCTTCGACCGCGTCGCCGCCGACGTCGCCGCCGGCGCCGCGCCGACCCTGGCGATGCACCAGGCGCTGCAGCGTCCGCTCGAAGCCGAGACGCGCGAGGTCGGCCCGCGCCTGCCGTCTCCGCCACGCCGCGAATGGCTCGAACTGGCGCGGCACTGGCGCACCGGCGCCGCCGGTCCGGTGTGGTTCCTGGCCGATCCACGGCGCACCGACCTGGCGCTCATCGATCCGCAGGCCCGGCTCGCCCGTGAAGACTTCGCCTGGAACGTCCCCAGCCTGTCGATGTTCGGCGGCATGCGTCCCGAAGACGTCTCGCTCATCCGGATGCCGCAGCCGGGATGGTTCGCCGGGGAAGGCTGGAGCCTGACGCCGGAAACGGCGGGGATGGCACGGCTGATGGGCCGCGGTCCGCACCTCGAGCCGGTCAGCGCCAGCGTGAGGCGCCGCCGCGAGGCGGCACTGGTCGTCATCGGCGGGCGCAATCTCGGGGCCGCCGGCGATCCCGCGGTGCGCTTCACCCTGGCCCTCGACGGGCGCGACCTCGAGTCGTGGGAGGTGGCGCCCGATCCCGGCTTTTTCGTGCGGCGGATAGCGCTTCCCCCCGGCGCCCTCGCCGGCGAGGGCGTATGGGCCACGCTCAGCGTGCGCTCGGCGCCGGTATCGGGCAGCGCGGTGGTGGCCACCTCGGTCGAGCAGTTCGACGTGCAGTCGCCCGGCGTGCTGATGTGGGCCTACGGCGACGGCTTCCACGAGCCTGAACTCGACAGTGCGCGCGGTCGCTCCTGGCGTTGGATGAGCGAGCGGGCGGTGATCGAAGTGCCACAGACCTCCGGTGACCTCACCGTGGAACTGCGCGGCGAGTCACCCCTCACGTATTTTCCGCAGCGGTCGATATTCGAAGTACGCGCCGGGGAGCATCTGCTCGGCCGCGTCGAGCTCAGCGCCGACTTCACCGTCCGCGTCGGCGTGCTCGGGTCCACGATTGAAGCGGCCGGCGGACGGCTGGTGTTGACGACCACACAGACCTTCGCGCCGGCTGAGCGCGACGGTTCGGCCGATCGGCGGCGGCTTGGCTTGCGGCTGTTCGCCGTAGACCTCGTGCCGGGCGTGCGCGTACGTACGGCCGAGCCGATTTCAGGCCAAAATCCGTCGGTTCTTCGTTGACAGCCGCCGAGGCCGCGGCTTACTCTCCGAGACGTCGAGCCGCTCAGGCGATGCGACCGATTAGTTACAGAGCCCGCAGGAGACACATGATGCGTTTGCCATCCCGTCACGCGGCGATTGCGATTATCTGCAGCTTCGCGCTGGTGATCTTCGCTGAGGCGTGCGCCAAGAAAGTACCGCCGCCCGCACCGCCGCCGCCACCTCCCCCGGTAGCGCCCGCGCCGCCGCCACCCCCACCGCCGCCACCCCCGCCGCCTCCGCCTGCTCCCGCGCCGCCGCGCGTGCCGACGGAAGCCGAACTCTGGGCGCAGGAGTCGGTCGCCGGGCTGAATGCCAAGGGCGTGCTCGCCGACGTCTACTTCGACCTCGACATGTACGGCGTGCGTGAAGATGCCCGCGGTCCGCTGCAGGCCAACGCCGACTACCTCAAGAAGTGGCCGTCGCTGCGCATCACGGTGGAAGGCCACTGCGACGAACGCGGCACGGCGGAATACAACCTCAGCCTGGGCGAGCGCCGCTCGAACTCGGTGAAGGGCTACCTGGTCAGCCTCGGCGTGCCCGAGAGCAGCATCACGGTCATCAGCAAGGGCAAGGAAACGCCCTTCTGCTCTGAGAGCAACGAAGCGTGCTGGCAGCAGAACCGCCGCGGCCACTTCGTCATCACCGCGAAGTAAACGCGGTTCATCGGTAGATGGCGCGGGCCGGCCTTTCGGGGCCGGCCCGTTGTCGTTTCAGGACCGTCGGCGCTCAGCCGAGCTGCGCGGCGATCTGCAGGGCAGCCGCCCGCGGATCGGCGGCGCCGGTAATCGGACGTCCGATCACCAGATACGTGGCCCCGGCCCCGACGGCTTCGGCCGCGCTCATGGTGCGGGCCTGATCGTCTTTGCCGACCTCGGCCGCGGCGCGGATGCCGGGGGTGACGATGGCGAAGTCGGGGCCGCACGCCGCCCGAATGGCCGCGGTCTCGAGCGGCGAAGCGACCACGCCGTCGAGCCCGGCGTCTTTGGCGAGCCTGGCCAGGCGCACCACCTGATCCAGCACCGGCCACGTCACGCCGACTTCGGCGAGTGCTGCCTGGTCCATGCTCGTCAGCACCGTCACGCCGATGACCAGCGGACGCTCGCGGCCGAGCTTGGCGGCGGTGGACGCGGCGGCCTCCGCGGCGGCCGTCATCATCCGGCTGCCGCCTGAGCAGTGCACATTGACCATCCACGCGCCGGTCGCCACCGCCGAGGCGACCGCGCCAGCCACCGTGTTCGGGATGTCGTGGAACTTGAGGTCGAGGAAGACGCGGTCGCCGCGCTCGGTGAGCGTGCGCACGATGGCCGGACCTTCGGCGGTGAAGAGCTGCTTGCCGATCTTGTAGCCGCCGACGGAGCCCCGCAGCTGGTCGGCCAGCGCCAGGGCCCGGGCGGCCGCGTCCACATCGAGGGCGACGAGAATCGGGTTCATGCGTGGGCTTTGGCGGGGGAGGTCGTGTCGAGCGCGCCGACGATGTCGGCCAGCCGCGTGATCTGGTGGCGCCGCATGTAGTCGGCGAGCCCGTCGAGCAGTTTGGTCCAGATGAACGGATCGACGAAGTTGGCGGTGCCCACCTGCACGGCGTTGGCGCCGGCGATCATGAACTCGAGCACATCGCGCGCCTCCATGATGCCGCCCATGCCGATGATGGGAATCTGCACTTCCTGCCGGCATTCCCACACCATGCGCACGGCAATCGGGCGAATGGCCGGGCCGCTCAGGCCGCCGACCACGTTCGAGAGCTTCGGCTTGCGCTGCTCGACGTCGATGGCCATAGCGAGGAAGGTGTTGACGAGCGAGATCGCGTCCGCGCCGGCGTCCTCCGCGGCCCGCGCAAAAGACGCCGGCGAGGTCACATTGGGCGTCAGCTTCGGGATGATCGGCAGGCGCGTCACCTTGCGCACCGCGCTCACCACGCTGAAGGTGCCGTCGAGGCTGCAGCCGAACTGGATGCCGCCTTCCTTGATGTTCGGGCACGAGATGTTGATCTCGATGGCATCGACGCCTTCGGCGTCCGAGAGGATGCGCGCCACCTCGACATACTCATCGAGCGTCGTGCCGCAGATGTTGACGATGTTGCGGGCCCGGCGGGCGCGCAGCTCCGGCAGCTTCTCACTGATGAAGCGATGCACGCCGATCCCCTGCAGGCCGATGGCGTTGAGCATCCCCGACGGTGTCTCGGCGATACGTTCGGGCTTGTGGCCGGTGCGCTCGGCCAGGAACAGGCCCTTGCTGGCGACGCCGCCGAGGGTCGACAGATCGACGAGGTCTGCGTACTCGAGCCCGTAGCCAAAGCAGCCGCTGGCGGCGATGAGCGGGTTGGGCATCGTCAGCGAGCCGATGCTGACCGACAGGTCGAGCGCGCTCATTCCCACACCACCGTGGCGCCATCGAACACCGGCCCGCCGATGCACGAGCGCACGTAGCGCGTCTGCCCGTCGGCATGTGTCACCGGCACCACGCAGCTGTAGCAGCCGCCCAGGCCGCAGCCCATCGTGCGTTCCATCGACACCTCGCTCGGCTGGCCGTGACGTTGCGCCAGCCGCGCCACGGCCGCCAGCATCGGCTCGGGGCCGCAGGCGTAGATCGTGACCAGGTTCGGTCCGTCGAGGCCCTTGAGCGACTCTTCGAGCGGGCCGGTCACGCGCCCCTGCACGCCGAGCGCGCCGTCTTCGGTGGTGAGCACGAGCTTCACGCCCAGGCGGTCGAAGAACTCGAGGTAGTAGAGCTCCTCGGCCGTGCGGGCGCCGTAGAAGAGCGCGGTCGGCACGCTCAGCGCGATCAGCGCCTCGGCCAGCGTGGCAAACGGCGCCAGGCCGACACCGCCGGCCACCATCCATGCTTCGCCGCTCGTCGGCGGGTTGAAGGGGAGGCCCAGCGGCCCGAGGCACCACACCGGATCGCCGGCTTCGAGGCCGTAGATGAGTCCGGTGGTGCGGCCCGCGCGTTTGTTCAGGATGCTGATGGCGCGCACTGTGCCGAGGTCGTCGCGCAGCACCTCGAACACCGAAAACGGCCGCCGCAGCATCGGGTCAGAGGCGTCGGTGGTCTTCAGCATCACGAACTGACCAGGTTCGGTGAGGGCGCCCACTTCCGGCGCGGCAATGGTGAGGACGTTGTAGTCGCGCGACAGCCGGACGTTCGAGATCACGGAGGCGCGTACGTCGACGGGAGGCACGGGGGAAAGTATATCGCCCTGGGGGCTGGAGGCTGGGGGCTGGGGCGTGACAGTGCGGGTGCGCCCGGGGCCCGGCAGAACCTCGCCACACCGGGCCGCGTCATACTGAGGGTGCCTGCCTGTGGTGTTTTCGGAATGACCAGTCTGCTGTCGCTGCTCTCCGTTCGTGTTCTGGCCGCGCTCGTTCTGTGTGCCGGTCCCCTGGCCGCTGTGGGTCTGGCGCAAGCGCCGGCGTCCGAGCGCACCATTTCCGGTGTGGTCGTCGAGGCCGATTCCCAGGCGCCGATCTCCGGCGCCGAAGTCACGTCGGGCGCGGCCCGGGCCGTCACCGACCCGGCCGGGCGCTTCGCCTTGCGGGTGCCCGCAGGCGCGGCCGAGGTGGTCGTAGTCGCCACCGGATTCTTCCCGCTCGCGACGACACTCGACGTCGCCGCGGCGGATGTGACGGCGGCTGAACTGTCACTCGCGCGTGACGCGGGGTTTGCGACCAGCGTCGCCGTGGTCGGATCGGCGCCCACGGCGGCGCCGGCGGCTGAAACGGTGGCGCCGGTGCAGGTGCTGCGCACGCCCGGCGCGCTCGACAATGTCTTCCGCACGCTGCAGACGTTGCCCGGCGTGGCCGCGACCCAGGAATTCAGCAGCCGTCTTTCCGTGCGCGGCGGCTCGCCCGATCAGAACCTCACGATGATGGACGGCGTCGAGGTGCACGACCCGTATCGCCTGTTCGGTCTCACGAGCGCCTTCAATCCCGAGATCATCCAGCGGTTCGAACTGGCGACCGGCGGCTTCAGCGCCAAGTACGGGGACCGGCTGTCGTCGTTGCTGGTGGTCGAGAACCGCGACGGACGCAGCGGCCAGGGCATGATGAACGGCTCGGCGTCGCTCAGCATCACCGACGCCAACGTGGTGCTGGAAGGCGGCCTGCCGAAGGGCGCGAAGGGCTCGTGGCTCGTGACCGGCCGCCGCACCTACTACGACCTCATCGCCGAGCGCATCACCGACCAGGACTTTCCGGCGTTCCAGGATCTGCAGGCCCGGGGCTCGTGGGCGCCGTCAGCCGGCACCCGCGTGACGACGTTCAGCCTCACCAGCCGGCAGGCCGCGGCGCTCGAGATCGACCAAGACGACGCCCGCGGCGAGTTCCAGGACGACACCGACAACGATCTGGCGTGGCTGCGCGTCGATGCCACGCTCGGCACGCGCGGCCAGTCGCACACGATTTTCGGGTTCTCCGACACCCGCTCCACCTTCGGCGTCGATGCGTCGTTCGAGAACACCAGCCAGCGATCGAATGCGCCCGATGACGACAGCATCAGCACGGCCAATGTGATCTTCGAACGCGGCCTCGGCGTGAAGGACCTGTCGCTGCGCCAGGAACTGGCGTGGGCGCTCGGCTCCCACATGATCGAAACGGGAATGGAGGCGCACCGGCTCTCGACCTCGCAGCGCTTCGAGATCCTCGGCGACCGCAATCCCGTCGCCGCCAACGGCTCGAGCGTGCAGGGCGGCGCCGGCCTGCCCGACCTGCTGGCGTCGTCGACGACCGCGACCCGCGGCGGCGCCTGGCTGCAGGACACCTGGCAGGCCGCCTCGCGGCTGTCGCTCCAGGCAGGACTCAGGGCCGACCGCGCCGGCATCACCGGCGAGACGTTGCTGTCGCCGCGCCTGTCGGCGACGCTCGCGCCCGACGCGTCGACCCGCGTCATCGGGGCGGCCGGCCTCTACACGCAGAGCCCCGGCTACGAGAAGCTCGCGCAGAGCGACTACGTGCTCGACTTCACGAGTCCCGAGGTGCGCTCGCTCAGGAGCGAGCGGGCGTGGCAGACCTCGCTTGGCGTGGAGCGTGAGCTCGGGGCGGGGGTGACCCTCAAGGTCGAGGGCTACTTCAAGCGCTTCACGGACGTGCTCATCGGCCGCCTCGAACCCGACAGCGAGCGGCTGGCGCGGCTGGCCCGCTACGACTTCCCGGCACCGCTGCAGGGCAGCCTGCCGAGGTCGCCGCTCATCACGACCATCCCGACCAACGAGGGGCAAGGACGTTCGTACGGGTTCGACGTCTTCGTGAACCGCCGGGGCGGCGGCAAGCTGACCGGCTGGACCAGCTACACCTGGGGCAAGGCCGAGCGCGAGGCCTACGGCCGTATCTACCCGTTCGAATACGACCGTCGGCACGCCTTCACGCTGGTCTCGTCGTATGCCTTCACGCAGCGGTGGGAGCTGGCGGCCACCACGCGGCTCGCCTCCGGCTTCCCGCGCACGGCCCCACTCGGCGTGCGCGTCGCCGGCCGCGAAGACACGCGCGACCTCGATGCCGACGGCATCACCGACGAGATCCTGCCGGCCCGGGATGCCCGCGGCCTGCTGGAGTACGCGGTGGACTTCGGCGGCGTCGGCAACCTCAACGGCTCCCGTCTGCCGCTCTTCGCGCGCGTCGATGCCCGCCTCACGTGGCGGCCGCGCGGCGCCGCCGGACGCTGGGAGCTCTACGCCGAAGTCATCAACCTGCTCGACCGCGAGAATGCCGGCGCCTTCGACCCCGAGTTGATCTACGACGCGACGTCGGACCGTCCGGCGATCGCCGAGAAGCGCGATCAAGCGATCCCGCGCCTGCCGACGCTGGGTGTGCGGTTCAGGTTCTAGTGTTCCGCTAGCGGTTCCGCCACGATCCCCCGTGGTGGCACGTGGCTGCGCTCTTGCAGCCACGACATGGCAGATTGGAGCAATCACGATGAGAGAGACACGTTTTCCACTTGCTGGCACCCTGGCATTCCTAGGTGTGGCAGTTTTCGCCTCAGTCGCGAGCAGCCAGGGGGTTGGTCAGCAGGTCCTCGGGCTCGTACAGGGGACCAATAGCCTGGTCCGGTTCAGCACAGCCGCGCCCGGTGCGGTCGGCACTCCCGTGGCAGTCACCGGGCTGACGGCCGGCGACACGCTGAAGGCGATCGACTACCGGCCGGCCACCGGGGCCTTGTACGGTATCGCCACCGACGTGAGCAACGCCGCGGTGCGCACCTACACCATCAATGCGACGACCGGCGCGGCGTCGCTGGTCGGGGCGCAGGTGACTGTGCCGGTGCCGGCCATCACGTGGGATCTCAATTTCAACCCGACCGTGGACCGCATCCGCGTCGTGAACGACCAGGACGAGAACCTCCGGCTCCACCCTGACTTCGGCTCGCTGGCTGCCAACGACACCGACCTCAATCCCGCCACCGTCACCGTTGACGCCGCGGCTTACACCAATCCCTTCGCCGGCGCCACCACGACCACCTTGTATGCGCTGAACCAGACCACCAACAGCCTCTCGACGATTGGGGGCGTCAACGGCACGCCAAGCCCCAACGGCGGCCTCGTCACCGACGTCGGCCCTCTCGGCATCACCTTCGCCGGAGGCACCACCGCATTCGACATCGCCAGCAACAACGCGGCATACGCGGTGCTGCGCCCGGCAGGAGGGCTGCTGACGCTCTACACGGTCAATCTGAGCACCGGTGCGGCGACCTCGGCGGGCACGGTGGGCGATGGTTCGCTGGCGCTGGACGACATCGCCATCGTTGACCCGGCGCTGTTGGTCTCGCCGCCGACCGGCACCTACACCAGCCGCCAGAACTTCGACATCGTCCTGCTGGCCGACCTCCAGGGGCGCGGCCTGGCGGCAGGCACCATCACGTTCAACGGCCTGGACGTCACCAGTGTGATCGCGTCGTGCGTCGTCGTCGGCACCGCCGCCAATGGCGTGACCTCGCTGCGCTGCCCGAATATCGGTGGCCGGGTCACCGGCCCCGGAACGCACACGTTCGTCGTTCGTTTGAATGTGAACGACGGCACGCTGGTGCAGCGCACGGTGACGTGGACGGTGGTAGCCGTCACCGAGCCGTAGCACGCGGGGGATGCACGGACCGATTGACCTCCGGGTCGTCGGTCCGTGACTCGTTGCCGCGGCGTTTCGGGTTCTAATCGGGACGTGCGGTATCTGCGCGTCCTGACGAACTCGGCGATTGCGAGCGCGCTGCTGTCGGCGTATCTCACTATCGCGACGCTGCACCTGAACCCGGCCTACCCGCTGTCGGCGGCCGGGCCGCTCGCTGCGGCGTTCGGTCTCGCCTACGGCGCCAACGCGATCCTCGTCTTCTACGCGCTGGTGGTGCTGCGTCAGGTGGCCGCCGTGCAGGTGCTGTCGCCGGGCTGGCTGAGCGTCCGTGTGCTCGCCTGGATGTGCACGATCTCGGCCGCCGTCGGCGCCACGGTGCTGTGGCTGAACGCCGCCGACTTCGCGCCGTTCCTCGATCCCGACACGGCGCGGCGGATGACGCTGGCCGCCGTCGCGGTGGCCATCTGCGGCGGCGTCTTCCTGATCGTGGCGCTGGCGCACATCGGTCGGCGCGGCACGGCGCCGAGCGGCGTGCTGCTGGTGACCACGATGGCGCTGTCGGTGGTGGTGCCGCTCACGCTGCGCGGCTCGTCTCCGCCAGGACCGGTCGCGCCGCCGCCGGTCTCCGCGCGCCCGGTTGCGGCCACCGACGTGCCCGGAGGCCGCGTCGTGTTGCTGGCGGTGGACGGCGCGTCGCTCGACCACATCACGCTGGCGGTGGCCGAAGGGCGCCTGCCGAACTTCGGCCGCGTGCTCGACGCCGGCGCCTCGGCCTATCTGGCCACGCTGCGTCCGACGCAGGCCGAGCCGATCTGGACGACGGTGGCCACCGGGCGCATGCCGCAGACCAGCGGTGTCCGGTCGGCCGCGCGCTACCTCGCCAGCGAAGGCGGACCGCGCGTGGACGTGCTGCCCGACTACATCTTCTCGCAGGCGCTGGTGCGCTACGGCTTCCTGCGCGCCGAGCCGCACACGCCGGAATCGATGGCGTCGTTGCCGCTGTGGCGCATTCTCAGCGACCGAGGCGTGCGGGTCGGCGTGGTCGGCTGGCCGCTCACGCATCCGGCGCCGCTGCTGCGCGGATACGTCGTCAGCGACGTGCTGCACCGCGTCGATGATGCGAGGTTCGCGCTCGACGGTGCCGCCGCGGTGTCGCCACCCTCGCTCTGGACCGCGGTCACGGCGGCCCCGTCCATGCCGCTCTCGCCCGACCCACACGAGGTGCTCGCCCGCGCCGGACGCCTGCCGCGCGGCGCCGATGCCGATGGCCGTGTCGATCCGGCGCCAGTGCAGGCGGACAGCCTCCATCTGCGGCTGCTCGAGATGATTGAGGCCTCGCGTCCCTCGCGCTTCGTGGCGCTGCGCCTGCCGGGGCTCGACGCCGTCGCGCACTACTTCCTGCGCTATGCCTCCCCGGAGGAGTTCGGCGACGTCTCCGAAGCGGAGCGAGAGACCTTCGGCAGCGTGCTCGACGACTACTACGGCGTGCTCGATGCAGTCGTGGGTCGCCTCCACGACACGCTCGGTCCCGACGACCTCGTGCTGGTGGTGTCGGGTCACGGCATCGAGCCGCTGACGCCCGCGAAGCGCATCCTCGAACGTCTGGTCGGCGACGTGCAGTTGAGCGGCACGCACGAACGCGCCCCCGACGGCTTCGTCCTGGCGATCGGACCCGCCGTGCAGCCGGGCCGCCTGGAGCGCGGGTCGATCGCCGATATCGCGCCGACACTGCTGTATTTCCTCGGCCTCCCGATCGGCCGCGATATGGACGGCCGCGCCCGCACCGACTTCTTCACGCCGACGTTCACGGCGACCCGGCCGGTCACGTTCATTCCCGGGTACGGACGCTGAGAACTGGGGGCTGGGGGCTAGGGGCTGGGGTGTGCCGCGTCACGAGTTCGCATCGCCGCATCGCGGCGATGCACAAGCCCTGCTTGTCGTGCTTCACTTCGCCGCGTGACGATTGCCCGCCCCAGCCCCAGCCCCTAGCCCCTAGCCCCTAGCCCGGACACGAGGGCGCCGGGTGCTCTATACTGGTGCCCTCTTTAACCGCGGGCCTGCGAGCCCGCCAAGAGGTGTCCATGCCGGTCCGTACGTCCGCCCCAGGCGCGTCCTGCGCCCGCTCCACCCTTCCCGCTGCGTATGTCCCCGGGCCCCGAGTCCCGAGCCCCGAGCCCCGCATGCCGGCGGCCGGGCGAAAGGTGGCCGCATGCCCGTCGTAATGGATGCCGACCGCATCAGCCGCGCGCTCGTGCGCATCGCGCACGAGATCGTCGAGCGCAATCGCGGGGTCGAGAACCTGGCCATCATCGGCGTCCGCTCGCGCGGCGTGCCGCTGGCCCGCCGCATTGCCGCGGCGCTCAAGTCGATTTCCGGCGACGACGTGCCGGTCGGCGCGCTCGACATCACGCTCTACCGCGACGATTTGATGCGGCAGACCGTCGGGCCGCAGCCGCTGGTGCGCCGAACCGAGATTCCGTTCTCGCTCGACGACCGGGTGATCGTGCTGGTGGACGATGTGCTCTACACCGGCCGCACCACCCGGGCGGCGCTCGACGCGCTCATCGACTTCGGCCGCCCGAAGGCCATCCAGCTGGTCGTGCTGGTGGACCGCGGGCATCGCGAGCTGCCGATCAAGGCCGACTACGTCGGCAAGAACATCCCGACCTCACGACGCGAGAACGTGCACGTGCGGCTCAGCGACACCGACGGCACCGATGAGGTATCGGTGGAAAGCGAGCCGGGAGCATGACGGCGCCCACCGTGGAAGTGGCACAGCCGGCGACGGCGCTGCGCGGCAAAGATCTGCTCGGCATCGCCGAGCTGACGCCCGAGGAGATCCTGCTCATCCTCGACACCACCGAGGCGATGAAGGAGATCTCGCAGCGCCAGATCAAGAAGGTGCCGGCGCTGCGCGGCCGCACCGTCGTGAACCTGTTCTTCGAGCCGTCCACGCGCACGCGCACGTCGTTCGAGATTGCCGAGAAACGCCTGAGCGCCGACACGCTCGGCGTGGCGGTCGCCAGTTCCAGCGTGGTCAAGGGCGAGACGCTGGTGGACACGGCCCGGAACATCGAGGCGATGGGGCCCAGCATGATCGTGATCCGGCACGCCTCGTCGGGCGCGCCGCACCTGCTGGCGCGCATCTGCAAGTCGCCGATCATCAACGCCGGCGACGGGCTGCACGAACATCCGACCCAGGCCCTGCTCGACGCCTTCACGATCCGTGAGCGCAAGGGCCGGATCGCGGGCCTGAAGGTGGCCATCGTCGGCGACCTGCTGCACAGCCGCGTGCTGCGCAGCAACGTCTTGCTGCTCACGAAACTCGGCGCCGAGGTGTGGGTGTGCGGGCCACCCACGCTCATCCCGATGGGGCTGGCGGCGATGGGCGTGACGACCACCTCGTCGGTCGAGGCGGCCGTCGAAGGCGCCGACGTCGTGATGATGCTGCGCATCCAGCTCGAACGCATGGAAGGCGGTTTCTTCCCGTCGCTGCGCGAGTACTTCACCGTGTTCGGCATGACCGAAGCACGACTGGCGCGGGCCAAGCCCGACGTCATCGTGATGCACCCTGGCCCCATCAACCGCGGCGTCGAGATCTCGAGCGAAGTTGCCGATGGGCCCTATTCCGTGATCCTGGATCAGGTGGCCAACGGCGTGGCCGCGCGGATGGCGGTGTTGTATCTCCTCGCCGGAGGCGGAGCTCAAGATGAAGTGGTTGCTTAAGGGCGGGCGGGTCGTCGACCCCGCAAATGGGATCGACGGCGCCTACGACGTGCTCGTCGACGGCGGCGTCATCGCCAAGGTCGGGCGCGACCTGCCGGTGAGTCTGGCCGACGGCGGCCAGGTGATCGCGCTGTCGCCGGCGTTCGTGGTCTGTCCAGGGTTCATCGACATGCACGTGCACCTGCGCGAGCCGGGGCAGGAGCACAAGGAAACGGTGGCGACCGGGGTCGCCTCGGCGGTGGCCGGCGGCTTCACCGCTGTCGCCTGCATGCCGAACACCAGGCCCGTGAACGACAACGCCGGCGTCACCGAGCTCATCCTCAAGAAGGCGGCGGATGCCAACCTGGCGCGGGTCTACCCGATCGGCGCCGTCTCGCGCGGGCAGCAGGGCGAGCAACTCGCCGACATCGCCGAGCTCAAGGCGGCCGGCTGCGTCGCCATCAGCGACGACGGCCATCCCGTGTCCACGGCGCTGCTGGCGCGCCGCGCCATGGAATACGCCGGCATGTTCGGCATGCCGCTCATCGAACACTGCGAAGACCCGTCGCTCAAGGGCGAGGGCGTGGCGCACGAGGGGCCGATTGCGGCCTCGCTCGGCCTGAAGGGTATTCCCGGCATCGCCGAGGCGATTACCGCCGGCCGCGACATCCTCATCGCCGAGATGGTCGGCGGGCACGTGCACGTGGCCCACATGAGCGCCTGGACGACGCTCGAGGCCGTGCGCCAGGGCAAGAGCCGCGGCGTCGCGGTCACCTGTGAGGTGGCGCCGCATCACTTCACGCTCACCGACGACCTCATCGCCGCGCCGGTGGCCTACGACACCAACACCAAGATGAATCCGCCGCTGCGCGAGGCCAGGGACCGCGACGCCATGCTCGCCGGCATCGCCGATGGCAGCGTCGACGTCATCGCCACCGACCACGCGCCGCACCATGCCGACGAGAAGCACGTCGAGTACGACCGCGCGCCCTTCGGCATCGTCGGCCTCGAAACCGCGATCCCGATCGCGCTCGACAAGCTGGTGCACGGCGGCGTGATCCGCCTGCCGCGCCTGGTGGAGCTGATGTCGGTCAACCCGGCGCGGATCCTGAAAGTGGCCGGTGGCAGCCTGGCCGAAGGCCAGGTCGCCGACATCACCATCCTGGCGCCCGAACAGAGCGTCACCATCGACCGCACGCGCCTTGTCAGCAAGTCGAAGAACACGCCGTACCACGGCTGGACGTTCCGCGGCGCCGCCGCGGTGACGATCGTGGGCGGGCGTGTGGTGTACGTGAACGACGGCGCGGGGCTCAGCCTGACGGCGGAAAGACAGTGATGGAGACGCGGCACGACGACATCAGGAGGCGCGCCCTCCAGGATCTGCGGCGCTTCGAAGTGGTCATGGAGGGCCACTTCGACTATGCCAACGGCTATCACGGGCGGCTGTACCTGAACCCGCACCAGTTGCTGCGCTATCCCTCGACGATCTGGCGCGTGGCGCAGGATCTCATCGACGTGCTGCCGGCGGGCGTGACCGACGCGGTGAGTGTCGTCGCGGGTCCGGCCACCGGTGGCGCGCTGCTCGCGCACACCATCGCCGGGCTGATCGACGGGCGTCGTCCGCTCACGCGCGAGCCCTACTCGTTTGCGCCGTTGCATCACGGCCCTGACGGCGCCGAAGTGCTGTCGCCGTTCTATGCCGGGGTCGTGAAGGGCACCAAGGTGCTGCTCGTGGACGATGTCCGCAACACCGGGCAGACATTCAAGCAGTGCGCCGATCTCATCGCGGCCGCCGGGGGCACGGTCGTGTGCACGGCGCAGATCGTGGACCGCGGCGAGGCCGTGGTCACACTCGGCGTGCCCAACGTGGCGCTGGTGGACTATCCGGCCCCCGAGAACCACCCGGCGGCGGAGTGTCCGCTCTGCCGCCAGGGGGTCGCGATCACGTCCTTCTGAGCGCTACTTCTTCGTGCCCGAGAAGGTGCCGGAGAGCTGGCCGCCAGCCATGGCGACCGCGCCCTTCATCGTCGTGCCGTCCACGGTGCCCTTGTAGACGACGTCGATCGACTGGCCCTGCGCTTCGGTCGTGAACGAGAACTCGATGGCGGTGCCCTTCACCGTGCCCGTGAACGCCGTGTTCCCGAGCTGGCCGCTGTAGGTGCCGGTGAGCTTCTCGCCGTCCTGCTTGAAGGTGATAGCAGGGGTGCCCGACCCCATGCCGGTCTCGACGTTGAACGCCCAGTCGCCGGTGACGTCCACTTTCTGGGCCTGCGCGGCCGCGGCCGTCATCACGAGTGCCGCGATTACGACCACGAACTGCCGCCGTGCCATCTGTGCCTGCATCGTTGGGAATCCTCCGCCGAGGAGTATGCAACGAAATGTCTCCGGGCGATACCGTAACGGCCCGGCGCGCCGTCGGGGCGACGGGACACTACACTGGCGGCGCCATGTCCCCACCCCTTCGCCTCTTCGCCGCCGCAGCTGTCGCCGGCCTGGCGGTCGCCGCCGCGCCTTCCGCCCAGACCCCGTCCGCGCTGCGGGCCGACGCGCCGGCCGGCGCTGTGCCGCCGCCCTGGGTCTACACGATCAACAGTCCCACGCCGCCCGGCGGGGCCGCCGCCCCCGCTGACGCGGGTGCGCCGCTGTCGGTTCCCGGGAGCCCGGTGCGGCTGACGCGCGCGCAACTGGGCGACCTGTTCAATCCGCCCGACTGGCGGCCCGACACCCATCCGGCGCCGCCCGAGGTGGTGGCCCACGGCCGCAAGCCCGACGTCCGCGCCTGCGGCTACTGCCACTATCCGAACGGCCAGGGCCGGCCGGAGAACTCGTCGCTGGCCGGCCTGCCGGCGGCCTACGTCGTGCAGCAGATGGCCGACATGCGCGCCGGCCTGCGCCGCAGCGCCGACCCGAACATGCGTCCGCCCGCTGCGATGCTGGCGATCGCGAAGGCCAGCACGGTGGACGAGGATCGCGCGGCCGCCGCCTACTTCGCGTCGTTCCCGTACCGGCCGTGGATCCGCGTCGTCGAGACGCCCACGGTCGCGAAGATGAAGATCGCCGGCGGCGTGTTCGTGCCAATCGTCGGCGAGGGCTCCGGCACCGAGCCGATCGCGGGACGCATCATCGAGACGCCGGAAGACGTGGCCCGCGCCGAGGTGCGCGACTCGGGGTCGGGCTTCATCGCCTACGTGCCGCCGGGCAGCATCGCTCGCGGCGAAGTGCTCGTGACGACCGGCGGTGGTAGTCGCACCATCGCCTGCGGGGTCTGCCACGGCGCGGACCTCAAGGGCCTCGGCGCTGTGCCGCCGCTGGCCGGACGCTCGCCCAGCTACACCGTGCGCCAGCTCTTCGACCTGCAGCACGGCACCCGCCGCGGACCGTGGGCGCCGCTCATGCAGGCGGCGGTGCAGAAACTGACACTCGACGACATGGTGGCGATCGCTGCGTACACCGCGTCGCGGGAGCCGTAACAAGTCTGGCCCCGTCCAGACTAGGGACAGTCCCCATTCTGGGCCGAGCTGGAAACAGGGACAGTCCCTTCACAGCGCGTCGAGCAAGGCCTCGATGTCCCGCCCGTCGTTGTAGACGTGCGGCGCCACGCGCAGCGCCGAGCCCCGCAGCGACACGAACACCCTGCGTTCGCGCAGTCGCTCGCCCACGGCCGTGATGTCGGTGCCGGCCGGCGCGCGCAGGCCGAAGAGGTGCGCGCCGCGGAACTCCGGCGCCTCCACCGTGTAGCCGCGCGCCCGCACGCGCTCGAAGAGGTCGGCGGTCAGCGCGGTGCAGTACTCCTGCACGCGCGCCGGCTGCCAGTCGAGCACCTGTTCGAGTGCCGCCGTCGCCATCGGCATGAGCGCGAAGTTGCTGCGTTCGCCGACGTCGTAACGGACCGCGCCCGGCTGGTAGTCGTCGCGGTAGTTCACGAGTTCCTTGAAGTTCTCGCTGCCGGCGCGGCCGATCCACGTCTCCTCGAGCGGCGTGCCGGCGTCGAAGCGCGGTGCCAAATACGCAAACCCCATCGAATACGGCCCCATCAGCCACTTGTAGGTGGCGCACACGAGCGCATCGGGCTGGATGGCCTGCACATCGAACGGCATCGCCCCCACCGACTGCGTGCCGTCGATGACCAGCGCCGCACCCACCTCGCGCGCGCGCCGGCCGATGGCCTCGAGATCGAACTTCGTGCCGTCGGTCCAGTGGACGTGCCCGAGCGCCACGATCGCCGTGTCGGTGCCAATCGCCTCGAGCAGCCGGGTGTTCCAGCCCTGGCCGCGGCCGTTGACCACCTCCGGCGGCGCCACCGCACGCACCTCGACGCCCTGGTCACGGGCCAGGCGTCGCCACGCATGCACGTTGGCCGGGAACTGCTCGTGCGTCACGACGATGTGCTGACCGGCGGCGACCGGTAAGTTGCGGGCCGCAATCGCCAGACCGTACGAGGCCGACGGTACGATCGCCACACGCGAGGGGTCCGGCGCGTTCACCAGCCGGGCGAAGAGCGCCCGCGCCCGGTCGGACTCGTTGAAGAAGTCCGCGGCGGCGATCCGCGACGGCACGCGTTTCCTGGCCACGCCGGTCATGCCGGCGGTCTCGACCGCGACCGAGATCGGCGACATGTAGGCGCAGTTCAGATAGTGCTCGTCATCCGGCAGCGAGAAGCGCGACTTCTGGCACGGCAGCATCGCCGCATTCTATCGGAGGGCCCTTGTGCCACAATCGGCGCCTGCCGGCGGCACGACGTCCGGCGCTGGAGGATCCGCAAATGCAGGCCGCTCAGCTGTTGTTCGCCGTCACGGCGCTCGTGGCTCTCGCCGGGCCGGCCGTGGCCCAGTCGTCCGACCCGCCCGTGAAGACGATGAAAGTCACGGTGCTGTCGACGATGCTGGTCGGCAACGCCCGTGAAGGCGTGGGCGAATGGGGCTTTGCCGCCGTGCTCGAGGTGGACGGCAAGCGCTGGCTCATCGACACCGGAGCGCGCGCCGAGACGGTGCTGAAGAACGCCGCCGAACTCAAGGTGGATCTGTCCACCATCACCGACCTCGTCATCACGCACAACCACGACGACCACACCGGCGGCCTGCTGACACTGCGCCGCGAGATGGCGAAGAAGAATCCGGCGGCGCTCAGCCGCGCGCACGTCGCGAAGGGGATCTTCACCAGCCGGCTCGATCGGCAGGGCCGCGAGGGCGGCGGTCTGCTGCCGATCAAAGCCGAATACGAGAAGCTCGGCGGCACCTTCGTCGAGTACGACAAGCCGACGCGGCTGGCGCCCGGCGTGTGGATGACCGGCCCGGTGCCGCGCACCTATCCCGAGAAGAACTGGAGCGTGAACACCCGGCTCCAGACGGCGAACGGGCCGGTCGAGGACAACGTGCCGGAAGACTCGTCGGTCGTGGTGCAGACGGCGCAGGGGTTGGTGGTCGTGAGCGGCTGCGGCCATGCCGGCATCGTCAACACGCTCGAATACGCGCAGAAGGCCGTCCAGAACACCCAGGTGCATGCGGCGATTGGTGGCTTCCATTTGTTTGCGGCCTCCGACGACACGCTGGCGTGGACGGCGTCGAAGTTGAAGGAGGCGCGCCTTGCGTATTTCCTCGGCGCGCACTGCACCGGCATCGAAGCCGTGTTCCGCATCCGTCAGGCGCTCGGGCTGGCACGCAAGGCCGCTCTGGTCGGCGCGGTCGGGTCGTCGTTCACGCTGGGCACGGGCATCGATCCGAAGGCGCTGGCGCAGTAACCCATCCACGCGGAGGACCGCTGTGGCCGAGCCCAAGACGCGACCGACGACCGCCTCGGTGGCCGCCTTCATCGCGAAGGTCAAAGATCCGCTTCTGCGCGACGACTGCACCGCGCTCGTCGGAATCCTGACGGCTGTCACCAAAGCGCCCGCCGTGCTGTGGGGCACGAGCATCGTCGGCTTCGGCGCGTATCGTTATCAATATGCGGCCGGACGTGAACGCGACTGGCCGCTCGTGGCCTTCTCACCGCGGGTGAAGAACCTCGTCGTCTACGTGATGCCGGGTTTCAAGGGCTACGACGACCTCATCACAGCGCTCGGACCGGTCTCGCACGGCGTCTCCTGCATCTACGTCAAGCGGCTGAGCGACCTCCATCTGCCGACGCTGAAGAAGCTGGTGAAGGCGTCGATCGCGCATCTGCAGAAGACCTTCGGAAAGGCCCGATTGGCGCCGTCCTGAACGGCCGAGCTGGCGCCGGAACGCCGCCCTCGAGCCGTTTCGCACCGCCGGCCAACGATTTCCCGGCCCCACCGTCCAATCCACCGATGCACGAGACCGACCGGGCCGCCGTGGCGGCCGTCAGTGGCGGCGACCCGCACGCCTTTCGCGTGCTGGTCGATCGCCACAGCCGCTACGTGCATCGCGTGGCCTATCGGATGACGGGGAACCACTCGGACGCCGAAGACGTGGTGCAGGAGGCGTTCCTGAAGGCCTACCGGCAGCTGGGGCGCTTCGAAGCGCGGGCGGACTTCCGGACCTGGCTCCACAAAATCGCGGTCAACTGCGCCATCGATCTCATCCGCGGGCGGCGTCACCGCGCCGGTGCGCAGTCGATCGACGACCTCGACACCGTGGCCAGCGGCGACACGGCGGTGAGCCAGCCGCCGTTGCCCGACCGGCAGATGCTCAGCACCGAGATCGGCGAGCGTGTGACGGCCGGCCTGGGCCGGCTCACGCCGCTCGAACGCGCGGCGTTCATGCTGCGCCACCTTGAAGGGCGCTCGATTGACGAAATCGGCACCTCGCTCGGACTCAAGACCGAAGCCGCGAAACACAGCGTGTTCCGCGCCGTAAGGAAGATGCGGCTCGTGCTCGAGCCGCTCGTGGACGCGCGACACGGAGAGTAGGACCGGACGCATGCACCCGACACACGACCACCTCGTGCTGCACTACTACGGCGAGTCTGGCGACGACACCGCACGGCTCGATCTGCACCTGGCGTCCTGCGCCGAGTGCCGCGGCGCGCTGCAGCGGCTGCAGCAGGCACTGGCACTGGTCGAGGCCAGTGGCGAAGGCGAACCCGGCGCCGGCTACGAGGCCACCATGTGGGCGCGGCTGCAGAACCAGCTCCTGACGCCGGCGCCGTGGTGGCAGCGGCTGTGGCAGGGCGGTGCCGCCCGGTGGGCCGTGGCCGCAGCGATGGCGGGTGTCGTGGCCATCGCCTTCTATGCCGGACGCCAGGGCCGCGATGTCGTCGAGCCGACGCCTGCGGTCGCGACGTCGATCTCGACGGCCGCGGCCGCGGCCGAGGCGCCGGCGCGCGCGCGGCTGCTCGATCTGGCGGTCGGCGATCACCTGGTGCGCGCCCAGCTCGTGCTCACGGAGGTCGCCAACGGCGCCTCCGACGACGCCGGCGCCGCGCTCGCGTCCGAGCGTCAGCGGGCCACCGACCTGGTGGCGACCAATCGGCTGGTCCGCCAGACGGCGGCGCTGGCCGGCGACGACTCACTCGACGTCGTGCTCGACGACCTGGAGCGCGTGCTGGTCGAGATCGCCAACGCGCCAGACGACGCGACCGCCGACGACTGGACGGCGCTCAAGGCGCGCATCGAGACTCAGAGCCTGCTGTTCCGTGTCCGCGTGCTCACCGACGAGCTGCGCGCGCGGCAACGGCCCGAGACGAACCTTCGAAAGGGACCGACATCATGACCGTGTGGGGAACGATTCTCATAACCGCCGCCACGGCGCTGCTGCCCCGTGACGTGCCCGACGCGCCGCTGCCGCCGGCCCTGACCGCCAGCCACCAGCTCGACGACTCGCGCCGTGCGCTCGACGAAGAGGCGCGCGCCCGCGAGGCCGAACGCCAGGCACGCGAAGCCGAGCGCCAGGTGCGGGAGGTCGAACGGCGCGTGGCCGAGGACGCGCGCGTCAGCGTGGAACAGGCGCGGGCCACCGCGGAACTGGCGCGCGCACGCGCCAGCGAACAGCGCGACTACGACCGCGCCCGCCGCGCCATCGACGAGGGCCAGTGGGCGCAAGCGCTCGACCGCCTGCAGGAGGTGGTGGCGGCGGCCGGCGTGCGTGTCGATGCGGCCCTCTACTGGAAGGCGTATGCGCTGGATCGCCTGGGCCGTCGGGCCGATGCGCTCACCGTGATTGCCGAACTCGGCAAGGCGCATCCGTTGAGCCGCTGGCTCGGCGATGCCCGCGCGCTCGAAGTGCAGGTGCGCCAGCGGGTCGGCCAGCCGGTGGCGCTCGATGCCGCCGGCGACGAAGAGCTGAAGCTGCTGGCGCTCAACGCCCTCCAGTTCTCGTCGCCCGAGCAGGCGCTGCCGATGCTCGAGCAGCTCCTCAAGAGCGCGCAGTCGATCAAGCTGCGCGAGCGGGCGCTGTTCGTGCTGGCGCAGAGCGGCTCGCCCGAGGCGCGGAAGGCGCTCGCCGAGGTCGCCCGCCAGGGCAATCCCGACCTGCAGCGCAAGGCCATCGACTACCTCGGCGTGCACGGCTCGAGCGAGAACCGCGCGCTGCTGGCGGAACTCTACCCGTCGGCCGAGCCGGACGTGAAGCGCCGCATCCTGCGCGCCTACATGGTGGCCGGCGATCGCGCCCGAGTGCTCGCGGCCGCGACCACTGAAACCCAGGCCGAGGTGCGCACCGAAGCGGTGCGTCAGCTCGGCGTGATGGGCGCGCACGACGAGCTCTACCAGCTCTATCAGCGCGAGAGCACGGCCGATGTGAAGCGCGAGATCCTGCAGGCGATGTTCGTCGGCGGCAACTCGGCGCGGCTCATCGAGCTGGCCAAGTCAGAGCCCAACGTCGAACTGCGCCGCGTGGCGGTGCGCAACCTCGGACTGATGCGCGCCAGCGCCACCGGCCCGGCGATTGTCGAGATCTACGTCGTCCAGAAGGAACCGGCCGTGCGTCAGGCGGCCATCGAGGGGCTGTTCGTGCAGAACAACGCCGAGGCGCTCGTGAGCCTCGCGCGCAAGGAAGGCGATCCGGCCATGAAGCGGGCGCTCGTGCAGCGGCTCAGCGTCATGAAGTCCAAGGTCGCCCTCGACTACCTCGTCGAACTGCTCGGCAAATAGGGGGCACCATGACTCTCGCGACTCTCGTCCTCGCCCTGCTCCTGGTGTGTGCCTCGGCCGCAGCGGCCCAGCCCGCTGGCGCCCCCCAGGTGCTGAACGGCCGGGTGGAGGCGCGCGCCGGGGGCGACCTGGCCGCCGCCACCCGCGCCGTGGCGCAGGGACCCACCGACGTCGCCTGGGTGGGCTACGCCGTGCCGGCCGAGGGCCGCGCGAATCGCTGCTGCTGGAAAGACAGCGGCGATGCCGGCGCGTGCTGCTGGGGCTGCCGCCTGGAGCAAGGCGGCGGCACCGCGATGCCCCTGCCGGCCAGCGGCGCGACGGACAGACCGGCGCCGCTCGAGCCCGTGGCCGATCGCGCCGTGGTGCTCGTGCGCGTGGCCGCCGGCGCCATCGACCGCATCCGCGTGTATTCGCCGTCGTGCACGCTCGACGCCGGCGGCCGCACGGTGATCTGGTTGTCGACGGTCACCGCCGACGCCAGCGTGACCTGGCTGCACACACAGGCCGCCTCCGGCTCGCGCCGCCTGGCCGACGATGCCGTGATGGCGCTTTCGGCCCATGCGGCGCCGGCGGCGCTCGGTCACCTGATCGCCCTGGCGCGCAGCAGTGCGTCCACGCAGCTGCGCAAGCAGGCATTCTTCTGGCTGGGGCAGTCGAAAGACCCGCGCGCGCTGGCCTTCTTCGCCGAGATTCTGACCCGCTGACGGGGCGCGCCGCGGATGCGAGAATGGGCGCTACCGGCCGGTCCGGCCAACCAGCGCCCTGATGGCTTTTCATTCGAACGAGACCTACGACTACGTCGGCATCGTGCCGGTGCTGGCCGCAAACGGCGGATTCGAGTGCGCCCTGACGAGCCGGGACCTGCCGGCGTCGCGCCTGCCGATGCTGAGCGGCAACGTCGTGCGCCTCGTCGGCCGGTCGCCACTGCTCACCGTGCGTGAGGCCGGCGTGAGCTCTGGCGATGGCGCACGTGCCAAGCTACGGCGTCACGCGTTCGTGATGAGCGCCCGCAGGATGGACGGTGCCGGCGTGCGCACCGCGACCTTCCATGTCGAGTCCACGGTGATCGAGCAGCTGGCGCCCGGTGACGTGCTGCACCTGCTGTGCACCGACAACGGCGACCTCGGCGTGTCGGTGCTGAGGGGCGGCCAGCTGGTCATGGCGATCGGGCCGTTGGCCGCGATGCCACTCGGCGAGGGCATCGCGGTCCGCTGGCCCACGGACCTGCGCGACGAGATCACCGAGGTGTTCCGCCGCCGCGATCCGATCTACGTCGCCTCGGGGCTCACCCACGCCATCTTCCCGTCGCCGCTGGAAGTCCGTGTCGGCGACGACGTGGCGCTGGTCGGCCGCAGCAGGCGCCTGGTCGGCGAGTTCGAGGTCGTGCTGGCCGACGGCGCCACTGGCGCCTTCGGCATCCCGTCCGGCTTCGGCTCCATCTGCCGGATCGGCGCCGGGTCGCGCCTTGGCGCCACCCTCACGGCCCAGCTGCTCATGCACGACGACGCCCTCGAGACGGAGGTGTAATTGCGACGGCTATACTGCCGGAACGATGACCCCTGCCGCGCTCCGTCCGTTCACGCTTCTGCCTGCCGCCCTGGTCGCCGTGGCTTCCATCGCCGCGCCGCGCGCGCAGGCGCCGCCGGCCGCACGTCCACTCGTGTGGGTGCTCTCGACCGGCGGCACGATCTCGGGAAAGGGGGCGACCTCCACGAGCCTGGCCGAATACAAGTCGGGCGCACTCCTTGGCGAAGAACTCGTCGCGGCCGTGCCCGAGATCAAAGACGTGGCGGAAGTGCGCGTCGAGCAGATTGCGAACGTCAGCAGCACCGACATCACCGTCGCGCACTGGCTCACCCTCGCCAACCGCATCAATCAGCTCTTCGACACTGACTCCCGCGTCTCGGGCGTGGTCATCACTCACGGCACCAACACCATCGAGGAGACGGCCTACTTCCTCAACCTGACCGTCAGGCACGACAAGCCGGTGGTGCTGGTGGGCTCGATGCGTCCGGCCTCGGCGATGAGCGCCGACGGTCCACTGAACCTGCTGAACGCGGTGCGCACCGCGGTGTCGAAGGAGGCGGTGGGGAAGGGTGCGCTGGTCGTGCTGAACGAAGAGGTGAACGGCGCGCGCGACGTCACCAAGACCAACACCTACCGTGTCGAGACGTTCCGCGCGCCGGAACTCGGCCTGCTCGGCTACGTGGACGCCGACCAGGTTGCGTTCTATCGCGCGTCCACCAAGCGCCACACGGCGCGCTCGGAGTTCGACGTCCGCGGGCGCACCAGCCTGCCGGCGGTCGAGATTCTCTACTCGTACGTGCAGCCCACGACCGTGCTCGCCTCGGCACTGGCCGCCGCGGGCGTGCAGGGGATCGTATTTGCCGGCACCGGCGCCGGACTCATCTCCACGGCCGAGCGCGCGTCGCTCAAGCCGCTCATCGAGGCGCCCGCCGCCACCCGGCCTGTGCTCGTGCGTTCGAACCGCACTGGGAACGGCCGCGTCGTCGCGCTCGCCGACTACGACGCCCTCGGGATGATTCCCGGCGACAACCTCACGCCGCAGAAGGCGCGCATCCTGCTGATGCTCGGCCTCACGAAGACGCGCGACCTGGCAGAACTGCGGCGCATGTTCGCGGAGTACTGACATGCGCGCGGGCAGGCGCCGGTGACTGCCGGCACCGTCGGACGTCGGTGTCGGCACGCCTTCGAGGCGGCGTCGGTGCATGCCAACGGCGATGTCGTCTGCAGCATCATCGATGGGCGCGGCGAGTTCGTTCTCGGGAACGTGCACGCCACGTCGTTGCCCGCGATCCTCGACGGTCCGCGCGCCCGCGAACTGCGTGCACTGGTGCTGTCCACGCCCGATCAATACTGCCGCGCGGTCGGAAAGACATGCGCGCTCAAGACCCTGCCGGCGCCACCCGGGGAGTCGATTGCGACCGCCTTGCGGTTCCTCGCTATCGAACCCACGACGACCTGCGACCTGCGCTGCCTGTCGTGCCCGGTGCGCGACATCGCCGGTGATACCACCTGGCGGGATGCCTATCGCGACGGCGGAGCGCGCTTCCTCGCGTGGGACGGCCTGCGCCGGGCCAAGCAGCACCTCGCCGACGGAATCCAGAAACTGGTGCCAGCCTCGTGGATTCCGCCGGTGCCGCAGCGGTCACGCGCGGCGGCGCTGCTGCTGCGTGGCCGGATACCGGCGTCACGACGGGGCACCCTGCCGATCGACGTCCTGAAGCGCGTGGTGTCTGAAGCCGGGCCAGGCGTCGAGCGCGTGGACCTCTTCAACTACGGCGAGCCGTTCCTCTACCCACGACTCGTCGAGGCGCTCCGCCACGTCCGCCACGTCATGCCGGCGGCGGTCGTTGCGGTATCCACCGATGGGCAGCACGTGCGCGAGGCGACGGCAGCGGCCATCGTGAACGAGCGCCTCGTGGACTGCCTGGTGTTCTCGCTCGATGGCTGCGACGAGGCCAGCTACCAGCGCTACCGCATCGGCGGCACCTTCGCCCGGGGCTGGAAGCATCTGTCGCACGCGGCGGGCCTGGCGCGCGGAACCTCCGTGCAGGTGGTGTGGCAGTACGTCGTCTTCGCGTGGAACGATCGCGACGAGCAGTTCCGGCAGGCGATCGACATGGCACACACGCTCGGCGTGCCCATCTGGTTCGACTTCGCCCACACCTGGGGCCGATCGCGCCGCGACCCCACGCAACTGCGCTACCTCGCACCGTACCTCCGGCCGTTCACGGCATTGCCGGGAGAGTCGCGGCAGGAAGGCTGGTGAGTTGCGCCGGTATACTCGACGGCAGTCTCGTGCTGCGTGCGTCGTCCCGAATCCTGCCCGGCATCTATGCCGCCTTCGCCACCGTGGCGCTCACCGTCATCGTCACGGCCGTGTTCCTCGGTGCCCGGACGACGGCGCAGGGCACGGTGGTGGCCGCAGGGCTGGGCTCGGGCGCGTTCGGGTTCTTCACTGTGGCGCGCGGACTGGCCGGGCCCGTCGGCGGCGCCCTGCAGTTTGCCCGTCCGTGGCTCTGGTTCACCGTGTGGGCGGCGGTCGGCCTCTACGACGGACGTTACCAGCCGATGGTCGCCTCCGCCGTGCTCGCGGTCGCGATGTCGGTCTGCTATCTCGTTGGCGGGGCCGTCGCCGCCGTCAAGCGCCGCGCCTAGCCGGCCGCTAGCCGCCCGGTGAGGCAATCCGCTACGATCCCGCCCATGCGACGTTCTCTCGAGCAGCGGCTGGACCAGATGTCGGTCACGATGGACCAGCGCGAGCTGAAGGTCGGCGACCGGTCGCTGACGTATGGCACCCTGGTGCCGAAGTCCCCGCCGCCCGACGGCGGCTACCCGATCGTGGTCGGCCTGCACTACGGCACCACGCAGGAGCCGGGCCTGTCGCCGTACTTCGGCCTCGGTTACGTGGGGCAGCTCGTGTTTCCCGCCCTCGAAGCGCTGGGCGCCGTCATCGTCGCGCCTGATGCGCCCGAATTCAGCTGGGCCCATCCAGGTAGCGAAGCTGCCGTGCTCGCCGTCGTCGCGCAGGTGAAGAAAGACCACAAGATCGACCCCAGGCGCTCGCTCGTGACGGGCTTCAGCATGGGCGGGTCGGGGGCGTGGTATCTCGGAGCGACGCATCCGGAACTGTTCCGCGCGTCGATTCCGATGGCGGCGCTGCCGGTGACCACCCCGGTGCGTACCCGCGCCGAGGCGCAGGCCGCGCGCAAGTCGCTCGATGCCGGCACCGACTGGGCCACGCCGCTCCTGCGCGTGCCGCTCTACGTCATCCACAGCCGCGCCGATGAGACCGTGCCGATCGAGCCGCTCGAGAAGGCGGTGCAGACACTCAAGGGCCGCGGCGCCGACATCACCACTGCGTTCATCGACGACGTGCCCCACCATCTGGTGCCCGGCTTCGTCGATGCGCTCGAAGCCGCCACGCCCTGGATCCGTAACGTGTGGGACCGCTAGACCGATGACACCCGAGGAGTTCCGCAGGCACGGCCACGCGGTGGTGGACTGGATCGCCGACTATCGCGCCAAGGTCATCGCGCGGCCGGTCATGGCCCAGACCGCGCCCGGCGACGTCAAGGCGCGGCTGCCGCAGTCGCCGCCCGACCAGCCCGAGCCGTTCGAAGCGCTGCTCGCCGACCTCGACACGATCGTCATGCCGGGGTTGTCGCACTGGCAGTCGCCGGCCTTCTTCGGCTACTTCCCCTGCAACGGCACCCTCGCCAGCGTGCTTGGCGACTACGTCTCCACCGGCCTCGGCGTGCTGGGGCTGGCGTGGCAGTCGAGTCCGGCGCTGACCGAGGTGGAGGAGGTCGCCACCGACTGGCTGCGCCAGATGCTCGGCCTCTCGGAAGCCTGGCAGGGCGTCATCGAAGACACCGCGTCCACCTCGACGTTGCTCGCCCTCATCTGCGCGCGTGAGCGCGTCACGAGCTACGCCCTGGCGCGCGGCGGCCTGCAGGGCGAACCGCACGCGCTGGTCATCTACGCCTCTGCCTACAGCCACAGTTCCGTGGACAAGGCAGCGTTGCTGGCCGGGTTCGGCAAGGACAACATCCGCCACGTCGCCTGCGACGCGGCCCTTGCCATGCGGCCCGACGCGCTGGCGGCCGCCATCGCCGAAGACCGCGCCGCCGGCCGTATGCCCTGCGCGGTCGTGGCCACGACCGGCACCACCACCACAACCGCGCTGGACCCGGTGCGGGCGATTGCCGAGGTCGTCGCCGGCACCGGCATCTGGCTGCACGTCGATGCCGCCATGGCGGGTTCGGCGATGGTGCTCCCCGAGTGCCGTTGGATGTGGGACGGGGTCGAGGCGGCCGATTCACTCGTCGTCAACCCGCACAAGTGGCTCGGCGCGGCGTTCGACTGCACGGTCTACTACGTACGCGACCCCGAACACCTCGTGCGGGTCATGTCCACCAACCCGAGCTACCTGCAGTCGTCGGCCGACGGCCGGGTGAAGAACTACCGCGACTGGGGCATCCCGCTCGGGCGGCGCTTCCGCGCCCTGAAGCTGTGGTTCCTCATCCGCGAGCAGGGCGTGAGCGGCCTGCAGGCGCGGCTGCGCCGCGACCTCGAGAATGCGCGCTGGCTGGCCGCCCAGGTGGCCTCGGCCCAGGGGTGGACAGTGCTGGCGCCGGTGCCGCTGCAGACGGTTTGCGTGCGGCACGAACCCCCGGGTCTCACGCCCGAAGCGATGGACAGGCACACGCAGGCATGGTGTGATCGCATCAACCGGTCGGGCCAGGCCTACCTGACCCCGGCCACGCTCGACGGGCGCTGGATGGTGCGCGTGTCGATCGGGTCGGAACAGACCGAGCGCGCCGATGTCGAGCGCCTCTGGGCCGTCATGCAGCACGAGGTCACACGATGAGCACGAGTCCTGCCGCCGCCACCCCGTTTGCCACCGCCGCCGCCCGTGCCGAACACGTCGCGCGCGGGGTGGCCGAGACGCACCCCTTCTTCGTGGCCCGCGCCGAAGGCACGCGCGTCTGGGATACCGAGGGCCGCGAGTACCTCGACTTCATCGGCGGCATCGGCGTGCTCAACACCGGACACCGGCACCCGAAGGTGGTCGAGGCGGTGAAGCGGCAGCTCGACAGCCTCATGCACACCTGCTTCCAGGTGGCCAGCTACGACGTCTACGTGGAACTGGCGGCGCGGCTGAACGGGCTCGTGGCCGGTGGTCCCAACAAGACGCTGCTGCTCACGACCGGCGTCGAGGCCACCGAAAACGCCGTCAAGATCGCGCGCGGCTACACCAACCGTCCGGCCATCATCGCCTTCAACGGCGCGTTCCACGGGCGTACGCTGCTGGGCCTGTCGATGACGGCTTCGAGCACCGGCTACAAGCAGAACTTCGGGCCGTTCGCGTCGGAGGTCTACCACACGCCGTTTCCCTACGAGTACCGCGGTGTGTCGTCGGCCGACGCGCTGAAGGCGCTGCAGTACCTCTTCGACTCGCGGGTCATGCCGTCGCAGGTGGCCGCTATCATCATCGAGCCGCAACTGGGCGAAGGCGGCTTCGTGCCGGCGCCGGTGGCGTTCATGCGTGAGCTGCGGCGCCTCTGCACGGCACACGGCATCGTGCTCATCGTCGACGAGATCCAGACCGGCTTCGGGCGCACCGCGAAGATGTGGGCCTACGAGCACTACGACATCGAGCCGGATCTCGTGACCATGGCCAAGAGCCTCGGCGGCGGACTGCCGCTCTCGGCGGTGGTCGGCAAAGCCGCGATCATGGACGGCCCGGCCGTGGGCGGACTCGGCGGCACCTACGCCGGCAACCCGGTGTCCTGCGCGGCGGCGCTCGCCGTGCTCGACGTGTTCGCCGACGAGCAGGTGCTCGCTCAGGCGGCGCGTCAGGCGGCGCAGACCTCCGCCGCGCTGGCGGCGATGCAGGCGGCGCATCCGCAGATCGGCGACGTGCGCGGCCTCGGCGCGATGCAGGCGATCGAGATCGTGGCGCCGGCCGACCAAGCCCCCGATTCCGCCTCGGCGCAGAAGATCGTGGAGCTGTCGCGCGCGCGCGGCCTGCTGCTGCTGAAGTCGGGCACGGCCAAGAACGTCATCCGGCTGCTGCCGCCACTCACCACGCCGCCCGACGAACTGGCCCGCGGCCTCGACATCCTCGCGGGCGCGTGCCGCGAGGTGTTCGCATGAGCGCGACCTTCGACGTCCAGAATCCGGCCACCGGCCAGCGCGTGCGCAGCGTGCCCGACGCCGGCCTGGCGGAATCGCGTGTCGCCGCGACGAGCGCCATCGAGGCCTTCCCGGCCTGGCGCGATCGCAGCGCCTACGAACGCTCGGCCATCCTGCGTCGCTGGTTCAACCTCATCCTCCAGGACGAAGACCGGCTCGCCCGGCTGATGACCGAAGAGATGGGCAAACCGATCACCGAGTCGCGCGGCGAGGTGAAATACGCCGCGGCGTTTGTCGAGTGGTACGCCGAAGAGGCCAAGCGCGTCTACGGCGAGACGGTCCCCAGCCAGTTCACGCACAAACGGCTGCTGGTGCGGCCGCAGGCCGTGGGCCCGGTCTACGCCGTCACGCCGTGGAACTTCCCGGCCGCGATGGTGACGAGGAAGGCGGCCCCGGCTCTGGCCGCCGGCTGCACGGTGGTGCTGAAGCCGGCCGAGCAGTCGCCGCTCACCGCCATCCGCCTCGAGGAACTGTGGCGCGACGCCGGCGGGCCCGCGGACGTGTTCCAGGTGCTGACGACCTCGCAGCCGGCGCTGGTGTCGTCGGTGTTCTTCGACGACCCGGCCATCCGCAAGCTCACCTTCACCGGCAGCACCGAAGTGGGCGTGCTGCTGGCGGCGCAGGCCGCCAGAACCGTCAAGCGGGTGTCGCTCGAACTGGGCGGCCACGCGCCGTTTCTCGTCTTCGACGACGCCGATCTCGACCTCGCCGTGCGCGAGGTGGTGGCCTCGAAGTTCCGCAATACCGGCCAGACCTGTGTCTGCGCCAACCGCATCTACGTGCAGGCGGGCATCCACGACGCGTTCGCCGCCAGGCTGACCGAGGCGGTGAAGGGCCTGCGGATGGGCGACCCGCTCGATGCCTCCACCAACGTCGGTCCACTCGTGGACCGGCAGGGCCACGACAAGGTGGCCGCGCACGTCGCCGACGCGCTGGCCAAAGGGGCGCGTGCCCTGGTCGGCGGTCAGGCGCGCGAGGGCCTCTATTTCGAGCCCACCGTGCTCACCGGCGTCGTCCCCGGGATGCGCATCCTGGTGGAAGAGACCTTCGGTCCGGTGGCGCCGCTGGTGCGCTTCGAACGCGAGGCCGAGGCCGTGGCCGCCGCCAACGGCACGCCCTTCGGGCTGGCGGCGTATCTCTGGACGCGCGACCTGTCGCGCGCCTTCCGCGTCTCCGAGGCGCTCGACTTCGGAATCGTCGGCGTGAACGACGGCGTGCCCTCCACGCCGCAGGCGCCGTTTGGCGGGGTCAAGGCGTCGGGCCTTGGCCGCGAAGGCGGCAAGTGGGGCATCGAGGAATATCTCGACCTCAAATACGTGTCGATCGCCCTTGGATAGGGCGCACGTCATCCCAACGGAGCGGTGAGACCTATGCGCAACAGCGTCATGATTCGCGCGGGGGTGGCGGTGGCCATCGCCATGAGCGCCGCGTGGGCCAGCGTCGTGGCCACCGAACAGTCGGCGTCCCGCATGGCCGCGGCCGCCACCGACCTGGTCGCCGCGCTGTCACCCGAGGAGCGCGCGCAGGCCGTTTTCGCCTTCGCGTCGGAGGAGCGCCTGCAGTGGCACTTCATCCCCAATGAGATGTTCCCGCGCAAGGGGCTGGCGTTTCGCGCGATGTCGGCGGCGCAGAAGGACAAAGCCCACGCCCTTCTCAAGACCGGGCTCAGCCAGAAGGGCTATCTCACGGCCACCTCCATCATCGGGCTCGAAGACGTGCTTCGCGCCATCGAGAGCAGCCCGCGCTTTGCGCGCTCGCCGCTCGACTATCAGTTCAGCGTGTTCGGCACGCCGGGGCCGCGCGGCCTGTGGGGCTGGCGCGTCGAGGGCCACCACCTGTCGCTGCACTTCGCGATCAGCGAAGGCCGTGTGGTGTCGACCTCGCCGCTCTTCACGGGCGCCAATCCCTCCGAAGTCAAAGACGGTCCGCGCAAGGGCCTGCGGGTGCTGGCGCCGCTCGAAGACGCCGGGCGCGCGGTGGTCGAATCGCTGAGCGACGCCCAGCGGGGCACGGCCGTGCTGGCCGGCACCGCGCCCAACGACATCGTCTCGGCCAACAAGCGCGACATCGCGCCGCTCACCCCGCCCGGCATTCCCCTGGCGCGCCTCACCGCGCCCCAGCGCGAGGCGGTGATGCGCCTGCTCGACGCCTATACGTCGATGATGGCGCCAGACCTGGCGGCCGAGCGGATGAGCCGCCTGACCGCCGCCGGGCTCGACGCCGTGACGTTTGCGTGGGCCGGACCGACGGCGCGGGGCGCGAAGCACTACTATCGGTTGCAGGGCCCGACGTTCCTCATCGAGTACGACAACTCGCAGAACGACGGCAATCACATTCACGCCGTGTGGCGCGATTTCCAGGGCGATTTCGGACGCGACGTGCTCAGGGAGCACGTGGCCGCCGACCACGGGCGATAAACCGGCGACGCCGGTCCAACGCGCGGACACCAGATTCGGGGAGCCACGTATGACGGTTCGTCTGTTGCTCATTTTGCTCGTGGCCGCGTCGTGCACGGCCTGCGCACCTCCGCCGCCGGCACCCGCCGGCACCGGCGCCGCCGCCACCGGCGCGGCCGCGCCCCCCGAAGAGGCTGCCGCCTGGTGGGCGCACGTGTCGTTTCTCGCCACCGACGAGATGCGCGGCCGTGAAACCGGCAGTCCCGAGCATCGCAAGGCCGCCAACTACGTGGCCGATCAACTGGCTCGGGCCGGCGTGCAGCCGGCCGGCAGCAACGGCTTCATGCAGCCGGTGACCTTCCGCTCGCGCAAGATCGACGAGTCGAAGTCGAGCCTGACGCTGGTGCGCCGCGGCAAGGAAGCCGACCTCGTGCTCGGCGACGACGCCACCTTCGGCATGCGCATCGACCCGGCGCCCTTGGTGGACGCGCCGCTGGTCTTCGCCGGCCACGGCCTGGTCATCCCCGAAGTGGAGCACGACGACTTCGCCGGCCTCGACGTAAAGGGCAAGGTGGTCGTCTATCTCTCCGGCAGCCCCCGCCACGTGCCGGGTGCGCTCAGCGCGCACTACCAGTCGGCCGGCGAACGCTGGGCCACGCTGCGCCGCCTGGGCGCGGTGGGCACCATCGCGGTGGCCAACCCGAAGTCGATGGACGTGCCGTGGGAGCGCTCGGCGCCCAACCGCCTGAACCCCGCCATGGCCCTTGCGGACGCCTCGCTCGACGAGACCGCCGGTCAGCAGATCTCGGTGGCCTTCAATCCCGCCAGGGCCGAGCGCCTGTTCGAGGGCTCGGGACACACGTTTGCCGAGATCCTGAAGATCGCCGACGAAGGCAAGGCGCTGCCGCACTTCGTGCTGCCCACCTCGGTGAAGGCGACGGTGGTCGTCGACAGCCAGATGGTGGAATCGCAGAACGTCGCCGGCATCGTCCGTGGGGCCGATCCCGATCTGGCCGATGAGTTCGTCGTCTTGACCGCGCATCTCGACCACGTGGGTATCGGCGCCTCGAGCGAGGGCGACGCCATCTACAACGGCGCCATGGACAACGCGTCTGGCATCGCCACGCTGCTCGAGTCGGCCAAGGCGGTGGTGGCGGCCCGGCCGAAGCGGTCAGTGGTGTTCGTCGCGGTCACGGCGGAAGAGAAGGGCCTGCTCGGATCGCGCTACTACGCGCTCAACCCGACCGTGCCGAAGGGCGGCATCGTGGCCAACATCAACATGGACATGTTCCTGCCGCTCTTCCCGATGAAGTCGCTGATGGTGCTCGGGCTCGACGAGTCGGACCTGGGCGACGACGTGCGGGCGGTGGCGACGGCCATGCACATCGGCGTGCAGGCGGATCCGGAACCGCAGCGCAACCGCTTCATCCGCAGCGACCAGTACAGCTTCATCCGCGAAGGCGTGCCGGCGCTGGCGATGAAGGTCGGCTACGACGAGGGATCACCGGAGGCGAAGGTCGCCGCCGACTGGACCCGCCAGCGCTACCACGGCCCGGCCGACGATCTCGACCAGCCGATCGATCGCAGCGCCGCCGCCGACTTCACGCAGATGATCGGCGACCTGTGCGTGCGGGTGGCGAACCGTGACGCCCGTCCGCAGTGGAAAGAGGCCAGCTTCTTCAAGCGCTTCGTCAAGCCGGCCACCGCCGAGACGACGGCCGAGCGTCCGGACGCGCGATGAGACCTGCGCGGTCGCGGGCGCTCGCCGCCCTGGCGCTGGCCGCGGCGCTGGCTGCGCCCTCGCTTCTCGCACAGACACCACGCACGCACCGTCTCGAAGCCACGCCGTCCACCGTGGCCTACGGCTACTACTGGGCGGACGCGGCGCCGGCGCTGCGCATCGCGTCGGGCGATGTCCTCGACGTCGACACGCTGCTCACGAACACTCCGGCCGGACTCGAACGGGCCGGTGTGGCGCCCGACAAGGTGCAGGCGTCGCTGCGCCGCATCGTCAGCGAGGTGACCGGCGATCGACGCGGACCCGGCGGGCACATCCTCACCGGACCGGTCTACGTCGAGGGCGCGCTGCCCGGCGATGTCCTCGAAGTGCAGGTGCTCGCAATCGACCTGGCGCTCGACTACGGCTACAACGGCTGCAGCGGCTTCCTGCCCGAGAACTGCGACAAAAGCGTGCCCATCAAGATCGTGCCGCTCGACCGCGCGGCGATGACGGCCGAGTTCTTCCCCGGCGTCATGGTGCCGCTCCGCCCGTTCTTCGGCAGCATGGGCGTGGCGCCGCCGGCGGCGGTCGGCCGCGTCAGCAGCAATCCCCCGAGCCGCTTTGCCGGCAACATGGACAACCGTGAGCTCACCGCCGGATCCACGCTCTACATCCCGGTGTTCGTGCCCGGGGCGCTCTTTGCCGTTGGCGACGGACACGCGGCGCAGGGCGACGGGGAAGTGAGTCAGACGGGCATCGAGACCTCACTGCGGGGCCGTCTCAGGCTCACCGTGCGCAGGGGCGAGTCACTCAACTGGCCGCGGGCCGAGACGCCCACCGACTACATCAGCATGGGCGCCGATCCGGACCTGACGATCGCCACGCGCATCGCCGTCCAGGAAATGGTCGACTACCTGGCCCGCACGCGCGGACTCACGAAACACCAGGCCTACCAGCTCGTGAGCGTCGCCGGGCACGTGGCCGTGACGCAGCTGGTGGACCGGCCCACCATGGGCGTGCACGTGAAGGTGCCGAAGAGCCTCTTCAAGTAGCCGGGCTCCGAGGCTCGGGTGGCCTCAACGCGCCCTCCGCTTTACCGCGGTGACGTCTTCTGCCGGTCCCGGTACGCCGCCCGCAGCGCCGCCACGAGCCGCTCGTCCACCAGTCCCGGCGGGTTCCCGGAGTAGTTGAGCTTGTGCGCGAGCCGGAAAATGTCCACCGCGGCGATGGTCTCGGCATCGAACTGCGCGTAGTCGCGGGCGTAGTCGGCGGCGGCGCGGCGCGCGCTGGCCTGCATCGCGTCGGCCTGCGTTGGGTTGGACCGGCGCAGCTCCTGCACTTCACGCGCGTTCGGCGCCTTTGGAGATTCGGGGAACGCCGCAAGCGACGGCCGCCACACGCCCACCGCGTGCAGCATGCGCTTCAGCTCGACCACATCCGGGCCTTCCACCTGCGAGAACGTGCGGTAGCCAAGACGGCGCTGCGTCGTGTAGTAGATGCGTTTCATCTCGCCGACCGGCTCGGCATGCTCGCCCACCTCGATGGCCAGCGCGATGAAGTCGTTGCCGCGGCCCGGATCGTTCGGATCGGCAACGCGGATCGCCGCCGACTGCAGGTTGCCCCAGCGGCTGTCGCCGCCTTTGGCCTGTCCGGCCTCGAGGGCGAGAATCATGCGCTCGGCCAGCGGCATGCTGCTGCCCTCGGTGACTTCGAACACGGTGGCCACGGCCTCGATCACCTCGGGGCCGACCATGATGTTGGCCTGCACGGTGTAGTTCTTCCCCTGACGGCTGCCGGCCCAGAAGCTGTTGCTCTTGCCGGTGTGCGCGGCGGCGCGGCCCTGCATGTCGATCATGCCGAGCTGGCGCGATTCGCGGCCGGCGTCGTCGGCGAGCAACTGCGTGATCGCCGCCTGCGGCTCGACGCCTTTGGCCATGAGGTCGAGGCCGCGCACGCCGTATTCCACCATCGTCGAGGCCTGCGTGCAGACGGCGCCGATGCCGGCGCGCACCCACGGCACCGCGCGGCCCACGAATGGCACCCGCGTCGTCACCGCCGCGCCCGACTGCCCGGTCGCCGGATCGATGGCGCACAGCGAGAAAGTCGAGTACTGCGGATCGCCGGCCTCATCCACCGTCACGCCGTCGGCGGCCCGCCACGGCGACCGCGGTGTGGACGCCGGCCCGGCAGGCTGCGCGGCAGCAGGGAGAACGGGCAGGAGGGCGAGAGCCGTGGCAACGACGAAGGTGAGACGCAGCATGGAATCTCCAGACGCCGTCATTCTACTCGTCCCTCCGGAACCGCTCGCCGCGGCCGGTATACTCATGCCGCAGGAGACTGCCAGCCGTGCTGAATCGACGCGAGTTCGGGATCACGATGGCCACCGCCGTGCCGGCCTTCGGCGCGCGAGGGCGGGCGATGCAGGCGGGGGTCACTGCCGAGGCGGCGCGCTCCATCTACGCGCGATCCATCTGCATCGACGGGCTGGCCAGTCCGGGTGCGATGAACGTGCCGTGGCCGCCGCGCGGGCCGCTGACCGAGGCGCAGCGGGCGAACATCGCGAAGTGCGGCATCACCGCCATCAACGCCACCGTCAGCGCCGATCGTGTTGAGCCCACCGTGGCCAACATCGCGCTCTGGACCGGCGAGGCCACGCGCTACCCGTCGCTGCTCACGATCATCAGGCGGCACGACGATCTGGCCCGTGCGAAGCAGACCGGACAGCTGGGCCTCATCCTCGGTTTCCAGGACACCGAGATGCTCGAACGCGATCTGTCGCGCCTGGAAATGTTCCGGCGCCTGGGCGTGCTCATCATCCAGCTCACCTACAACGTGCGAAATCTCATCGGCGACGGCTGCCTCGAGCCGGGCGACGCCGGCCTCAGCACGCTGGGCCTCGAAGCCGTCGAGCGCATGAACACGCTGGGCATCGCCGTCGACCTCAGCCACTGCGGCACCCGCACTACCGCCACCGGTATCGCGGCGTCGGCGAAGCCACCGCTCATCACGCACTCGGGCTGCCGCGAGCTCTACCGCCATCCGCGCAACAAGGAAGACCGCGAGCTCAAGGCCATGGCCGCCAAGGGCGGCGTGCTCGGCGTGTATCTCATGCCGTTTCTGGGGGGATTCGCCGGCCCGAAGCAGGCCACCAACGAAGAGGCGCTGGCGCGGCACATCGAGCACGCGCTCAAGGTCTGCGGCGTCGACCACGTGGGCATCGGCAGCGATCTGAGCATCACGCCGATCGAGGAGACGCCGGAGTATCTGAAGGTGGAACGCACCTTCGCCGAGGGCCGTGCCGCGCGCAAGAGCGCCGCCCCAGACGAAGACCGGCCGCTGTTCCTGCCGGCCTTGAATCACCCACGGCGCCTCGAAGGCGTGGCCGAGCTGCTGGCCCGGCGCGGACACCCGGTGGCGACGATCGAGAGGATCCTCGGCGGCAACTTCCATCGCGTGTTGCGCGACATCTGGAGCGTCTGAGGGATGGCCCGCTACGTCGCGTTCCTGCGCGCCGTGAACGTCGGCGGCCGCATCGTGAAGATGGACGAGCTGCGCGGCCTCTTCGCTGAGGTCGGCCTCTCGGAGGTGGAGACGTTCATCGCCAGCGGCAACGTGATCTTCTCGACCAACGCGAAAGATGCGGCCGCCGTCGAGCAGAAGGTCGAAGCACACCTGCGGAAGGCGCTCGGCTACGACGTGCCGGCGATGATTCGCACGACCGCCGAGGTCGCGGCGGCGGCGCATCGGGCGTTCACCGAGGCGGAGGTGACGAAGGCGGGGGGCGCTCACATCGTGGCCTTTCTGCATGGCTCGCTCGACGCCGCCGGCCGCAAGGGGCTTGCGGCGCTGCAGTCGGACATCGATCGTTTCGCGTCCCGCGGCCGCGAGGTCTACTGGCTGTCGACCACCTCGCAGGGCGAGTCGAAGCTGACGCTCGTCAAGTTCGAACGCGCCATTGGCCAGTCCGCGACGATGCGGTCGATGGTCTCGGCCGGCAAACTGGCCGCCAAGCATTGCACCTAGTTTCCTCCGGCATGCCGACCTACCACTTCGAGACCCTCGACGTCTTCACATCGGAGCGCTTCGGCGGCAATCCCCTGGCGGTCTTCCCCGAGGCGTCTGGCCTCACAGACCGTCAGATGCATCAGCTGGCGACCGAGTTCAACCTGAGCGAGACCACCTTCGTGCTGCCGCCGGAGCAGCCCGGACACACGGCGCGGGTGCGCATCTTCAATCGCAGTCACGAGATGCCCTTTGCCGGGCATCCCACCGTAGGCACGGCATTCGTGCTGGCGAGGGCAGCGCCGAGCGGCACGACCGCTTCCAGCTCGAAGTGCCGGCCGGCGTCGTCACCGTACGGCTGTCGTACGCCGGCGGCGCGGTGCAAGGCGCCGAAATCGACGCGCCGCAGTCCCTCACGCTCGGCGTGACGCTCGCCGCCGCCGACATCGCCGCCTGCGTCGGCCTGGGCGCACACGACGTGCTGGTCCACGCGCATCCACCGACGCCGGCCACGGTTGGCAACACCTATGTCATCGCCGAAGTGGATCCGGCGCGCCTCGATGCCGCGGTGCCGGACCTCACCCACTTCCGCCGTATGCTCGACGCCACGCCCGGGCTCGACGGCCGCTTCTCGCTGTACCTGTATGCGCGCACGGGGACGGCGACCCTGGCCGCGCGGATGTTCGCGCCGCTGGTTGGCACCTTGGAGGATCCGGCCACCGGCAGCGCCACGCTCGTGCGGGCGGGCGCACTGCCGACAGCACATCGAGCGGACTTCGCGCCGGCGTGCGCAGCTCCTTCACGACGTGGGTGTAGACCATCGTCGTTTCGACCTGTGCGTGGCCGAGGTAGTCCTGAATCTGGCGGATGTCGACGCCGTTCAACAGCAGGTGGGTGGCGAAGCTGTGGCGCAGCGTGTGCACTGACACGGGCTTCAGAATGCCGGCTTTTGCGGCGGCCAGCTTCACGGCCTTCTGAATGACCGAATCGCTGATGCCGGCGACACCCGCTTTGCGGTCGGTCGCGAAGCATTCCTCGGACGTGCGCAGATGCGCTCGCAGCGGATCGCGGGCGGCGTCGCCGAGCAGCGTGGCGCGGTCCTTGTCGCCCTTCCCCTGTCGCACGAACAGCAGCCCCTGATCGAAGTCCACATCCTTGACCCGAAGCTCGCAGCACTCGGACACGCGAAGGCCGCCACCGTAGATGAGCGCCGCCTGAGCCAGGCCCGTCCGCGCAGCGCGCCGAGGAGCGCCACGGTTTCGGGCACGCTCAGCACGACCGGGAGGCGCCTGCCTCGCCTGGCGCGAGCCACCTGCGAGAGGTCGCGAAGTTCCAGGCCGAGCACCTCGCGGCACAGAAACAGCAGGGCCGAGAGCGCCTGGTTCTGCGAACTCGACGACACGCGGCGCTTCACGGCAAGATGGGTGAGGAAGTCCTGGACGCCGGGCGTGTAGACTCGCGGTTCCGGCTGCCCCTGCCGTTCGGACACATAGGCGAGGAAGCGCCGGGCCCAGTCGACGTAGCTGCCCTCCGTGCGGTAGGCGTAGTGCCGGCTCCGGAGCCGACGGCGCATGTGATCCATCGCCGTAAGTGGATTCACATTGCCGTCGGCATCGACGGCCGAGCTCCCGGCGTCGCGACTCCAGTCCGCGGTTGCAGAAAGTTTACGAAGTACAACCGCAGCGCGTGGTCGGCCTAGCGTACTTGCCACTCTTCGCGCCGTTCGTCCCGTTCTTCCATCAGCCGACGAAACCGGGAACCGTGACCGTTGCTGGGAAATCGAGCGTAGAAGTACCGCCGGGAACCGCTGAACAGCATTCTGAAGCACGCTGGGTTGAAGAAGTGAGGTGGACTCATGCAATACCTCGTCGTAATTCAACGTGGCCTGACGAGTTTTGGGGCCTATGTGCCCGACCTACCGGGGTGCGTTGCCGTCGGCGAGTCTCTGCCAGAGGTCGAGACGCTGATTCGCGAGGCGATCGCGTTTCACGTCGAGGGGCTGCGGGGCGAGGGGCAGCCAGTGCCAGAGCCAAACTCCACGAGTCAGCTTGTGAACATCGACGCCTAACATGGCATGCCACCTCGCCGGTCGTGGCGTCCAAGAGCGACGGCCGCGTGCCCGAGAAATCGACAAAGAGCTTCTCGCCGGCGCGATGCACCTGACGCATCGACGGCTTGAGCACCCGCGCCCAGCGGCGATAGCGCTCGCAGAAGTGGCTGTAGGCGTACCCGGTCGGGTGGGCGGCGCGATACTCGGTCCAGAGCAGCTGCAGCGTGACCCCGGGCCGCTTCAGCTCCTGGTGGAGGTGCGGCCACGCGGGCACCGT